>NZ_JBPPVC010000010.1:0-80329 GCF_053545015.1 Streptococcus sp. 32226D021BW
GACTCGGATACCGATTCTGAAAGGGATTCTGAAACAGACTCGGATACCGATTCTGAAAGGGATTCAGACACTGACTCGGATACTGATTCTGAAATGGATTCTGAGACTGACTCGGAAACGGATTCTGAGATGGACTCAGATACTGAATCAGAGATGGATTCTGAAATCGAATCGCTGACTGATTCTGAGATGGATTCTGATACTGACTCTGAAATCGACTCACTTACCGATTCAGAGATAGATTCAGATACTGATTCTGAAATTGATTCGCTTACCGACTCAGAAATTGACTCAGATACTGATTCTGACACCGACTCGGATACTGATTCTGAAATGGACTCAGACACTGACTCGCTGACTGATTCTGAGATTGACTCTGAGACGGATTCACTGATTGACTCAGATACTGATTCTGAGATGGATTCTGAAACTAATTCGCTGACCGATTCTGAGATGGAAACTGACAGGGAAATTGATAAAGACTCAGAGAGGGACTCACTAACTGATTCTGAAACAGAAGCTACCAAGGATTCCGAATATGATGACGATTCTGAAATCGAGACAGACTCAGAAATCAATTCCGATACCGACAATGATGTTGATTGCGAATTCGAAAGCGAAATGGACTGGGACTGAGATTGTGAGACAGAGCGCGATTCTGAAACAGATAGGGATTGACTTTGACTAATCGATTGTCGAATGCTTAAGGAGTTTTGGATGGACTCGGATGTTGACTGCAGAAAACTATTCATACTATCTGCTACGAAAGAAGCCTTGTACCCAATTAACATTCCGCTCAAATTGGTTCGACCATTTGCTTCATTATAAGTAGCATGAACATTCGAATCAGTTGGATGTAAAGCTGCCTGCACATATAGGGCAATATTGGCTAAACTCGAACCGACTCTTGTTGAAAATGTGTAAGTAATTGGACCAGAAAGAGTAACTTTGTCCGTTCCTAAGCTATAGTTATTCCCATAAAACCGACCTGTATAGTCTGTCGTACTTAAATTGGTTCCAAGCGTCTCACGATTCCGAATGCTCGTATCCAACAGTAGCGGAATACCATTTACCTGAATATTCTGAGGAGGACCCATTTCTGTAACAGCTGCGACATATAATCCAGCATAGGCTTCTGTCAGAGACTGAACGGGTTGGTAAGTCACTGTCCATTCAATAAGATTTGTAGTCGTATCAAGACGACCCTCAACTATTGAAATCTGGCGGTCCCTATATTTTGCAGAATGGTCTGACTCTGAAAATACTAATATGCTTGAAGACGCCCGTAGTTGGCTCCCGACCATTGCCGTTCTTGAAGTAAGTTGATTGATTCTTCCTGTCAAACTATTTGCCGCCTGAGCAATCCTCATGCTAATAGCATCCAGTTTGTCCTGTTCATCCACTCCTTCCTTCAAAACTTGATTTACCAGCACCACAGCATCATCCGCACCTTGCTTGGCCTCGAGATACTGTTGGTACTGTGTTGAAGATATCTCAATCGTATTAGGTAAGCTGTGCCCCATCGCCACCTGTAAAGCTGATACTGCTAAATGAAACCGACTTGTATCGAGCGATTTCGAGGTAGCAGTCATAGACTCTGAAGTAACATTTTCTGAAACAGACTCTGAAGTCATCTCAGATTGTTTCCCTTCCTCCAAATCGCTTTCAGAATTGGATTGGATTGAAGAAGACACAATACTACTATGTACGATATTTGAAGATGTAATGGTGTCTGATAGAGATGTAGAGAGGGATTCAAGCGATGATATTGTAGCGGATTCTGAAGCAAATGTAGAATAGGAAAGTGATTCCGATATTGATTCAGATTCTGATACAGATTCCGAACTAGAAATAACTTCAGATACAGACTGGCTTGTGGATATAGATATTGATTCGGATTGAGCAAGTGAATTCCCAAGCGACTCAGAGAGGGAATTAGCTAAGCTGGCGCTATCTATTTCTGCAGAATGAGAAGCTGCTGCACTTGAAGTAGTACTCATTGCAACCGAGTCCGTGGTCGCTAAAACGGTCTGATTAGTCTCTGAAACTACTATCTCCTCGGCCATTACAATTCCAGCTTCAGCATAGCCACCGATGATGACACCAAGGAGAGCTGCACTTTTATTATAAGCATCATTTCTCACCCAGTCTGATTGCTGATTTGAAAGCAGCTTATTATTGGTAAAATTTAATTTCTTAGTTTGAATACTTGAAAAAATAGTCCGCACCCAATTTTTCCCGGACTTATGCATCCTAACTCTTGTTTTTCTTGAAATTTCTACAATGTTTGTCTTTCTCTTAAAACGTCTCACAATTTTTTCCTTTAATACACAATACCCCTATAGTAAACTATTTTATGTATCAATGTCAAATTTGAAATATTGTTAATGCAGACAAATATTTTGGTGTTTCACTATTGACCAACAAGGATTCTGAAAAGACTCAACCAGCCTCGGCTGGTTGAGTCTTAAAAAATCGCATCAAGAAGAGATGTACTACCTCCTCCACCATCGCCACCTGTTACGATATGGCTACCGATAACTTGAGCAAAGGTTTCAATATTCAAGCTTTGTACATAGATTTCCCCATAGCCCGAGAAGGTATTAACAATCCCTTCGCCAGTACCAATGGATTGTAGGAAACCATTTTCCATGTGAATATCGTAGTTAAGGTCACGGCTCCAAGCTACCACATGGGCATTATCAATGGTAATACTCCCGCCATCCAATTCAATCTTCTTAATCGACCCGAAAGCATTTGCCAAGAGGGTACCCTTACCCTCAGTCGTCATAACAAAGAGGCCACCCTGACCACCAAAGAAGGCCCGACCAACACTTTGGCGTTCCATCTTATACTGAGCTGAACCATCAAGGGCAAGAAATGCGCCATCATTAAGGCGGTATTGTTCTGCCCCAAGTTCCAAGGCAATGACCTGCCCCGGAGTTGATGGAGCAAGAGCAATCTTTCCATCATCACTATTGGAAATGGCTTGCGTGATAAACATGGACTCACCTGATACCATAGAACGACCAATGGCACCTATGAGCTTACCAAAACCAGAGCCACCACGCGCATTAAGCTTGGTATTCAAGGTCACACTCGGCGTATGGTAGACCATGCTTCCCTGTTGGATATAAGCTGACTCCCCAGCTTCCAAGGCGATTTCTACCAAAGGAAATTGCATATTGCTGTCGATTGTGTATTTCATCCGATTATCTGACATGAGAAGGTCTCCTTGTTTTTGTACTATTTTTATAACACAATTCTACAACTAAAACAAAAACCTGTCAAGTATTTTTATAAAAAAATATGGGAAACTGCACTATCAGTTCCCCCGTTTTTATTATTATCTAGTCTTTCAGCATTAGGAAGTGAGCTACAGGTTGCTTTAATAGTCCAGCGGACTGTTGAAGGTTGGAAATCATACTTACGACAGTAAGTAACGTTCGTAGAGTACAGCAAAGCGAGTTCAAATAATCACAAATTATTTGAATCTGGAAATAAGGAAACGGAGTTTCCCCATACGTCGACGTAATAAAAGATAAACTGACAGACTAGATAACTTCTGTCATACGGCCCGTATCCACATCATAAACCGCACCAAAAATTTCAACGTCATCAGGTATGAGCGGAGATTGTTTCAAGAGAGCAATATCCTCCCGCACGCTTTCTTCAATATCTGTAAAAGGAAGAAAGTCCCGACCAGCTACATCCACTCCCAAATCCCGCTTGAGTTGAGCCGCAAAGTCCTCATTGGTAAAGGTCTGGGCACCGCAGTCTGTATGGTGAAGCACCACGATTTCCCTTGTGCCGAGCTGCTGCTGGGAAATGACTAGCGAGCGAATCATGTCCTCCGTCACGCGCCCGCCCGCATTCCGTAAAATGTGGGCATCACCCAGAGCCAATCCCAAGGCCTGCGCCACGTGAAGCCGTGAGTCCATACAGGTCACGATAGCCACCTTGGTCTTTGGACGAAGAGGCAAATGGTAATCACCATGCAGGTCAACATAGGCCTTGTTGGCCTTCATAAAGTTTTGAAAATAAGACATAGGACCTCCTTGTCTGATGAGAATTTCTGAAATTTTCAGAAAATAAGTTAATTCTAGCTTATCACATTCCCAACCATTTGTCGCAAAAAGAGGAGCGACTAGCTGTCACTCCCGAATATTTTTGTCACTTAAACACTTTCTGCAAGACTTCGCCAATGGTTGTCACGCCGATAACGGTGATTTCCTTGGGCACCTTGATACCTGTCAGGGAATTTTTGGGGGCATAGACCTTGGTAAAGCCCAATTTGGCGGCTTCGTTAATCCGTTGTTCAATCCGATTGACACGGCGGATTTCACCTGTCAGACCGATTTCGCCTATAAAGCACTCTTGTGGGTTGGTTGGCTTATCCTTGTAACTGGAGGCAAGGGCAACTGCGACCGCAAGATCAATAGCTGGCTCATCCAGTTTGACACCGCCTGCTGACTTAAGGTAGGCATCTTGGTTTTGAAGGAGCAGGCCTGCCCGTTTTTCCAAAACCGCCATAATCAAGCTAGCACGATTGAAATCCAAGCCCGTCGTGGTCCGCTTGGCATTGCCAAACATGGTCGGCGTCACCAGGGCCTGCACTTCGGCAAGGATAGGGCGGGTGCCCTCCATGGTCACGACAATGGCAGATCCTGTCGCCCCATCCAAACGCTCCTCCAGAAAGACCTCGCTAGGATTGAGGACTTCAACCAAGCCCTGCGACTGCATTTCAAAAATGCCGATTTCGTTGGTGGAGCCAAAGCGGTTTTTGACCGCCCGCAAGATACGGAAGGTGTGCTGCCGCTCGCCCTCAAAATAGAGAACGGTGTCTACCATGTGCTCCAAGGTCCGCGGTCCAGCCAGGGTGCCTTCCTTGGTCATGTGGCCGACGATAAAGGTTGCGATGTTGTTGGTCTTGGCAATCTGCATGAGTTCATTGGTCACTTCACGGACCTGACTGACAGAGCCTTGCACGCTGGAGATGTCAGGGCTCATAATGGTCTGGATAGAGTCGATAATCAGGAAATCTGGCTGAATCTTCTCAATCTCGGTCCGAATGCTCTGCATATTGGTTTCCGCATAGAGATAGAACTCGCTGTCGATGTCACCCAAACGCTCCGCCCGCAACTTAATCTGCTGGGCAGACTCTTCCCCCGACACATAGAGGACCGTGCCAATGGTCGAAAGCTGGGTAGAAACCTGCAAGAGCAAGGTGGATTTGCCAATCCCTGGATCGCCTCCGATCAAGACCAGACTGCCTGGCACCACACCGCCACCGAGGACACGGTTGAACTCCTCCATGTTGGTCTTGGTGCGGGCCACTTGAATAGAGGAAACTTCATTGAGTTTCATAGGTCGGGTCTTCTCACCTGTCAGGCTGACCCGCTCGTTCTTGACTTCAGCGACTTCCACTTCCTCGACAAAGCTAGACCAGGAGCCACAGTTGGGGCAGCGGCCCAGATACTTGGGTGAGTGGTACTCGCAAGATTGACAGACAAAGGTTGTTTTTTTCTTAGCGATGATGATTTCCTCCTACTTCCCCGTCGATCCAAATCCGCCCGTCCGAACACCGTCGGCCTGGTCGCCGTCAGCCAAGAGGAAGGGGGCAAAAACAGCCTGTACAATTCGCTCACCAGCCTCCACCACAACGATTTCTTCTGTGATGTTTCGCATCTGGGCAAAGATGTGACCTTCATTGGCTGGATTGCCATAATAGTCACCGTCGATAACCCCAACCGAGTTAATCAAAACCAGCCCCTTCTTGCGAGGGTTGGACGAACGGTCGTAGAGATAGAGGACCTCGTTGACCTGCATATAGGCCTTGACACCCGTTGGCACCAGCTTAATCTCACCTGGCTCCAAGCTGACGGTCTCCGCAGCCTTCAGGTCGTAACCTGCTGCGTGGGCTGTCTCACGTTTTGGCAATAAGTTTTCATCTGTAAACTGGCTGACCAGTTCGAAACCACGGATTTTCATAAGGACTCCTTACATTATTTTCTTCTTTTTATTCATTGTATTCATTCGCATTTTTCGTCACAAATGCAAAAAGTGTGGTTAGGGGAAAGGCGTACTCGTCATCAAAGCGGGCTGCACGTAGCCACGAGTCTTGGTCAACCTTGCGAAGATAGACACTACGAGGGAAGGTAAACTCTTTCTCCAACTGAGGCGACAGCAGGCAAATAGCTCCGTCTGGTGATTTTCCTTGGGAGAGTACGGTATCCTGGCTGACTTCCTGTTCCAACAAGGCCAGGCGAAGATAAACTCCCAGAGGAGCTGGCGGTAATTGATACCCCATCTCCACGGCTCTCTCCTCTATCTGAGGAGCAGTCGCTTCCCTATCAAATCCCATGTCGGCTAGGCTGACAATCTCAACTAAACACTTCTGTTTCTCCACCACTTCTTGATAAGTGGGGTGAGCTAGGTAGGTCTTGAAATAATCATTCACTAAAATCCCCTTGTCATCTAAGTAGGCAAGGATTTCTTCTTTTTTCAGGGGAAATAATTCAACTCGAACGCTCTGTTTTTTCATAGGTCTATTATACAGGAAATAGAGGGTAAAACAAAGACCTACTAGTAAACTAGAAGATCTCGCTGGTTTGAATCAGTTTCAAAACATAGTCCAAGTCTACATCTCTTTCCAAATGCTCAGGTGTCCAGGGAATGTAAATATCTGGCTCAACGCCTCTATCTGTCATCCCATTTCCCTTGTCAATTTCCAAACTACGTGAGGTCGGATACATCAGGTAATCGTCGCCAAATTCTGCAAAACAGCAGTTGGAATAATCTAAGATACCCAAGGTCGCCCGCCCAACCACTGTGACTTTTGGAAGTGGTTTAAAGGTTTGGACAAAATTATCTCCTGAAGAGGCACAACGAACATCTGACAGGATATAAATCTTATTCGGTCCACCTTCAAGTCCTCTATATTCTGCCAAGTAATCTTCCTCGTCATCTGCACAGACAAAGCCAGCACCCTGATGTACTTCCAAGTCTGCCAACAAACTTTCTGTAAAGGCTCGACTTTCTGCTGAAAGATGAGGATCCCGCAAATCCTGCTCGAACAACTTACGTCGGTGAGCAACATTTGTCGGTGTATAGAGAATCTCCATGCCTGCCTCATCCGTCACCATATCTTTGTAGGATTTCCCTGCTGGCAAGGCATATTTGAGCAAGGGCCAATAGAGTGAATCACTGCCACCACTGTTGACACGGACATCAATAATCAAGTTTTTTACCATGGGCAACAGAGGCTCTATCTGGGTATAGAGCTGTCCAATTTTCTCTTCGTCATAAAAGTTCTCCATTTTCATATAGAGAGTGTGGTCGTCTAGCCAGTTCCAAGCAAATGCTTCCTGCTCTGCTGAATCTTGACAATCTCCAATCTCTACTTGCAAGAACTGACCATTACGAAAAAGACTGACCTGCTCTGCTTTTTTGACCAAATAAGCCCACTCCATGTACTGTCGCTCAGGCGTCGGACTGACAAAAAAGGCTTGGTGCTCCTGATAAACTTGGTCAAGAGGTTGACCACCTATGGCGATAATGCGGTCGCCCACCTCAAGACCGTTGCCACTATCACTGTCTAGCACATAGAGGGAATCTTCATGCCGACGCAGGAAAGCACCCAATCTTGGTGCGACAGGGGAATGGTACCAGATATGACCCAGCACACCAAAGCTAGCTAAGTAAGTCCGAACCAGATAGATAAAGTCTTCTTTGGGCAAGTCTGTCAGTAACTGGTCACGATAAGGAGTCGGATCCGCCCCCTTTTTGTCCTTTTTAGTAGACGAATCTTCCTGCATGATGCCTACAATCGTATCAAATATATCTAATTGAGTCATAAGTAGCTCCTTCAAAATATAAGTCTATTTCAGTATAATCTGTCGCCAGGCTGATGTCAAGACTGGAAAAGTCTGAAACAAAAAAAGGCCTGTTGAGACCTTTTTCTATCTTCCCTATTCAAACACAAACTGGTTGTGGTAGAGTTCGGCGTAGAAACCACCCTGTTTAAGAAGCTGGCTGTGGTTGCCTTGCTCAATCACTTTTCCGTCTTTGAGGACGATAATTTCATCCGCATTGAGGATGGTTTTGAGGCGGTGGGCAATGACGAAACTGGTCCGTCCTGCGATAATAGCCTCCATAGCCTTTTGAATTTTGGCTTCCGTTACAGTATCAACGTTAGACGTTGCTTCGTCCAAAATCAAGACTTGTGGATCTGTCAAGAGCGTACGGGCAATGGAAATCAGCTGCTTCTGACCAGTTGAGAAGATATTCTCATCATCGGTCACAAAGGTTTCATAACCCTCTGGCAAGCTCATGATAAAGTCGTGGATATGAGTGGCACGAGCTGCGGTTTCCACCATTTCCTGCGAAATGCTCTCATCACCGAAGCGAATATTGTCCGCAATAGTACCCGAGAATAGCACTGACTCCTGCAAGACAATGCCGACCTTATCCCGCAAACTGTCCAAGTCATATTCCCGAATATCACGACCGTCAAAGGCCACGCTACCACCGTTGACATCATAGAAGCGGTTAATCAAGTTCATAATGGTAGTCTTACCAGATCCCGTCGGACCAACGACTGCCACCATTTTGCCCTTAGGAGCAGAGATAGATACCTTGTCCAAGACCTTCTGGCCTGGTAGGTAGCCAAAGTCAATGTCCTTGATTTCAACACCTTCTTTTAATTCGGTAAATAGCGGAGCGTTTTGAGGACGAACTTCCTCAGGCTCATCAAACATTTCCTGAATACGATGAGCTCCTGTGAAAGCTAGCTGCAATTCTGCCCAGCTGGCAGCAACCTGCATGATTGGCTGGTAATACTGTTGCGAATACTGAACAAAGGTCACCACCA
This sequence comes from Streptococcus sp. 32226D021BW, assembly GCF_053545015.1. Lineage (NCBI taxonomy): Bacteria > Bacillati > Bacillota > Bacilli > Lactobacillales > Streptococcaceae > Streptococcus > Streptococcus sp. 32226D021BW. The sequence goes on from NZ_JBPPVC010000010.1 coordinate 8,873, forward strand.
GACCAAGTGCAGCAGCTGTTTCCAGTGAGCTATCATTGAGAACAATGCTAGAGCCTGCAAAGATAACAATGGCCGTATTGACCAAACTCATCCCATTCATAAATGGGAAGAGAATCCCACCAAACAAGCGTCCCTTGAAGGTTGTACGACGAACTTCTTCATTGAGCTCCAAGAAACCATCAATCGTCTCTTCCTGCACACCTTGTACAATAATCGCTTTTTGTCCAGAAATTTTCTCGTCCATGTAGGCATTGAGCTTAGACACCGCAGCCTGTTGCTTATCAGTATATTTACGTGACAGACGGATGATAACCACCAAGGCAATCAAGGCAACTGGCGTAGAAGCAATGGTCACCCAGGCTAAGCGAGTATCCTGACGGAACATCATAATAACCATTCCGACATAAAGGGCAATGTTGGTCACCACTTGGGTCAAGGACTGGTTAAAAGCGTTTTGGATATTGTCCAAATCACTGGTAAAACGAGAAAGAATATCTCCGTCCTTGTGACTATCAAAGAAGGCAACTGTCAAGCGTTCCAACTTACCAAACAAGCCCTTACGCATACGGTTGGTCGAATGAGCCACGATACGCGTGAAGAGAAGAGTGTAAATCAAGGAAGCCACAACCGTCGCCGCATAGGCAAAGAAAAGATTGAGCATAACCCCGTTAAAATCAGACAGGTCCGGTTTGAAATCTGACTGACCCATTTGCACCGAAGCAAAATAAGCCTGCCCGATTTTCCCCATTTCTGTAATGGCATTTCCAAGGAAAACAGGTGTCTTAACCTGCAAGTAGGTCGCTGCCACAATGGCTAAGAAAATCACAGCAAAGGACAGCTTATAGCGTTTAAAATAAAACCAGAAAAAACGTAAAGTTTTCATCTATTCTTCCCTCCCTTTCTGTGTTTCGTAGATTTCGCGGTAGACATCATTTGTCGCTACCAGCTCGGCGTGGGTACCTTGGCCGATCAGACGACCTTCGTCAAGAACCAAAATCTTATCAGCTTTGACAACAGAAGAAATCTTCTGGGCAACGATGACAGTTGTTGTCCCCTTCAAATCATGGTTGAGAGCCTCTTGGACTAGTTTCTCAGACTTGGCATCCAGGGCAGACGTTGAGTCATCCAAAACCAAAACCTTAGGCTCGCCAATCACCCCACGAGCAATGGACATCCGCTGCTTCTGACCACCAGAGAAGTTATTTCCACGTTCTTCTACTTGACTCTCATAGGTATCATCCAAGCGGTCGATAAATTCTTTGGCTTGGGCAATACCTGCGGCCCGCTCCAAACGTTGCAAATCAGCACCAGGTGCCCCTTGACGCAGGTTGTCCGCAATGGTTCCCGAGAAGAGAATAGCCTTTTGCAAGACAATCGATACCGTATCACGCAGGGTGTTCTTGCTGACTTCTTTCAAGTCCCGACCACCGATGGATACCGTTCCTTCTTGTGGATCAAACAAACGCGGAATCAGTTGAGCAAGAGTGGATTTACCCGCACCTGTTGCACCAACCACACCGACCATTTGCCCTGGCTCAATCTCAAAGGAGATATTTTTCAACGTCGGCTCTGTATCGTGTGGATAGGTAAAGCTAACATTGTCAAAGACAATCTTACCAGACAGTTCTTCATCCGCCACATCCTTGAAGGTCATAGCAGGCTCCGTATCCAAGATCTCGCTGATCCGCTTAATAGAAATGGCAGCACGTGAAGCCTGCATCCCCATAAAGCTAGTCATGATAATGGCAAACATGATTTGCATGAGGTAGCTCATAAAGGAAGTAAAGCCACCAACTGCTTCCAAGTTGGTTTCCAACATCCCGGACACCAAGTAGAGGGATGCAAAAATCGCCATGTAAGAGATAAACATCATCAAGGGTTGCAAGATAGCAAAACCATAGCCGATAAAGAGATTGAGGTCCAAGAGTTCATTGGATACATCTTTGAATTTCTTGTACTGGTTTTTCTCTTGAACAAAGGATTTGACCACACGGATTCCCCGTAGGTTTTCCTTGGCAATGCTATTCATCTTGTCCATGAGGGACTGGAATTTCCCAAAACGTGGTCCCATCTGCCCCATGACAACTGCCATAATAGCCATAATCAAGACCACCATGAGAATAATCATCCACCAGAGTTCTGGCATGGTCCGCACCGCCATGATAAAGGCTCCGACAAACAGCAATGGAACCCGCATCAACACTGTGAAGAGCATCATGACAAGATTCTGGATTTGATTGACATCGTTAGTCATCCGAACAACCAAGTTCCCTGCATTAAACTCTTCGATATTTGCATAAGAGAAACTTTGAATTTTCCGAAAAGTCTTCTCACGAATATCTGCAGATACCCCTTGTGAAATCTTAGCTGCAGCAATGGTATTGACAAGCCCTGCCAAAAGACCAATTCCAGCAATAATCAGCAGTAATTTGCCCACACGAACAATTTCATCCTTGTCATTGGCCAAGACTGCTGTCAAGACATCCTGCAAATAACTAGGTTGCATCAAGGTCGTTGCTACGACAATTGACGTCAGCAAGACCGATGCTAAGGCGTACCATTTATAGCGTAAAATGGCTTCTTTAAACATGATTCTTCTCCTTATAGCGTTGAATATTTACTTTTAACTGATTGCCTACCTGTTTAACCAAATCAAAGTCTTCTTTTTGAATGCCCCAAAAAAGTGAATGGTGCATTTCTTCATGGAAGGCTTTCAGGTGACAGATTTTCCCTTGTCCTTTCTCTGTCAAAACCAACCGCTTGAAGCGTTTGTCAACCTGAGAAGGCAGGACTTGGATAAAGCCATTTCTTTCCATTCGCTTGACCAGATTGCTGGCAACCGATTTGGAAATCTTCAAATCTGTTTCTATATCTTTGACAAAGGTTTCAATGTCTGACCGCTCCGCTATGAAAAGCAAGGCCCAGCCCTGCGGCCCAGCTAGGTGCTCTACATCGTATTCTTTAGCAATGGTTTCACTGATTTGTTCAATCTGATTGAGCAAGTTCCGAAAATCTGCAATAGTATGTCCCAAGATAGCTCCTTTCCAATCAATTAATTAGCATGAGAACTATTATAGTTCTCTTAGGAACTATTGTCAATGATTTCATCTCCAATTTTCTGAAAATGGCGCCGGTTTTCATACTTCCTGCTGGAAGCATTTTTCTTTATCAAAGCAATATTTGACATGACTTGCAAGCTTTTATTTTTTGCTTATGGTATAATAGTAAATAAATTAACTCAACTAGAAAGGATTTTCTATGACCAAACAAACTATTGCTATCTTGGGACCCGGTTCATGGGGGACTGCCCTGGCTCAGGTTCTCAACGATAACGGTCATACTGTCCGTATTTGGGGAAATATTCCCGAACAGATCGACGAAATCAATGAACAGCATACCAATACCCGCTACTTTAAAGATATTGTCTTAGATGAGAATATTAAAGGCTACAAGGATTTGACAGAAACACTAGACGGAGTTGACGCTATTCTCTTTGTTGTTCCAACCAAGGTGACCCGTCTGGTTGCCAAACAAGTTGCTCAAGCCCTTAAACACAAGGTTGTTGTCATGCATGCTTCCAAAGGTCTGGAACCAGATAGCCACAAACGCTTATCTGAAGTCTTGGAAGAAGAAATTCCTGCAGATCTCCGTTCAGAAATCGTTGTGGTTTCTGGACCAAGCCATGCAGAAGAGACTATTGTCCGTGACTTGACCTTGATTTCTGCAGCTTCAAAAGACTTGGAAACAGCTGGCTATGTGCAAAACCTCTTCAGCAACCATTACTTCCGACTTTATACCAACAACGATGTCATCGGGGTAGAAACTGCTGGAGCTCTGAAAAATATCATCGCTGTGGGTGCTGGCGCTTTACACGGACTTGGTTATGGTGATAATGCCAAAGCAGCTATCATTGCCCGTGGCCTTACAGAGATTACCCGCCTTGGAGTTGCCATGGGAGCCAATCCCCTAACCTACAGTGGACTGTCTGGTGTCGGCGACTTGATTGTTACAGGAACCTCTGTCCACTCACGCAACTGGCGGGCTGGTGATTTGCTTGGTAAGGGTGAAAAACTGGAAGAAATCGAAGCCAACATGGGCATGGTTATCGAAGGGATTTCTACTACCAAGGCAGCCTACGAGTTGGCACAAGAATTAGGAGTGTATATGCCAATCACCCAAGCTATCTACAGCGTGATTTACAAAGGCACTAGCATCCAAGACGCTATTAAAGAAATTATGTCCGGCGAATTCCGCCACGAAAATGAATGGTCATAAAGGAGACGCAATGACAAAAAAAGTTAGAAAAGCTGTCATCCCAGCAGCTGGATTAGGGACTCGTTTCCTACCTGCTACTAAGGCTCTTGCCAAAGAAATGTTGCCAATCGTTGATAAGCCAACCCTTCAATTTATCTTTGAAGAAGCCCTTCGTTCCGGTATCGAAGATATCTTGGTCGTAACAAACAAGTCAAAACGTTCCATCGAGGACCACTTTGATTCAAACTTTGAGTTAGAGTACAATCTAAAAGAAAAAGGGAAAAACGACCTCTTGAAATTGGTTGATGATGCCACTGCCATTCGCCTACACTTCATTCGCCAGAGTTATCCCAAAGGGTTGGGGGACGCAGTCTTGCAGGCCAAGGCTTTTGTTGGAAATGAGCCGTTCGTTGTTATGCTGGGCGATGACCTCATGGACATCACAGACGATACCGTTAAACCAATCACTAAACAACTGATTGAGGACTACGAAGCGACCCATGCTTCAACACTTGCAGTTATGCCAGTCCCTCATGAAGAAGTTTCTTCATATGGCGTCATTGCACCACACGGTGAAGGTATCAATGGACTATATAGTGTGGATACCTTTGTAGAAAAACCAAAACCAGAAGATGCACCGTCTGACTTAGCCATTATCGGTCGCTACTTGTTGACGCCTGAAATTTTTGATATTTTGGAAAATCAAGAAGCTGGTGCCGGCAACGAAATCCAATTAACAGATGCCATTGACACCCTCAACAAGACCCAGCGTGTATTTGCTCGTGAATTTACAGGAAAACGCTACGATGTCGGAGATAAATTTGGCTTTATGAAAACATCAATTGACTACGCCTTGACCCACCCACAAGTCAAAGATGACGTGAAAGACTACATCATCGACCTTGCTAAACAATTCCAAACTGAAGAAGAAAAGTAAAAAACTAGCAACCGCTAGTTTTTTTACTTATATCACATAAAATATACCTAATAGCACCGCAATCAAGCCCCAATAGCCAATGAAACTGAAAAAAATCTGTTTTCCTGTAAAGAGATTTTTTTCCATAAGAGGAGGAAGGAACATCACGACCAAACAACCTCCGATAGCTCCTCCAATATGTCCTGCCATACTAATGGTTGGATTGAAAAGACCTAGAACTAGGTTAAGCCCCAAAAGAACCATGTAGCGTTGACCAAGAACCTGCAGATAGGGACTACGACTGAATTTCCTCAAAAGTGCCATGGCAGCAAAAAGACCAAAGAGCGAGGTCGAGGCACCTGCACCAACTACATCTGGTGTAAAAAAGAGAACAAAAAGATTGCCCATTATCCCAGACAAGAGATAAAGGAGAAAGAAGCGCCGTGGTCCAAACAGTCCTTCTAATTGATAACCCAAACCAAGCAAGGTAATGCTGTTAAAGATAAAATGTTCCCAACCAATGTGGACAAAGATAGGAGAAATTAAGCGCCACAACTGAGTCGGATCATAACGCACTACTTGGCCATACATGCCACCAAATTCAAAAATTGTATAGGCTGCCGTCGTCTTCCCAAAGCGAAATACTTGTATCAAAAGAAAAACAAGAGCCGTGACTGCCAACAAGCCATTGGTCACAGGGTAGCGCTTATCAAAAAAGTTCTTCAAAAATCAACAACTCCTTTACTGGAATATCAAATACATCTGGTTCGAAATCATAGACTTGAAAGTCTGCCAAGGTCGATACCATCTCCCCCTGATAATCTGCTAGGTAGCGATCATAAAAACCACCACCATAGCCCACTCGAAAACCCGCTTGATTCCAAGCTAAACCAGGCACATGGATCAACTTAACCACAGACTTATCCACAGGTTGTGAATAAGTTCCAGGTTCCCAAACTCCAAATCTGGATTTCACCAAATCATCAGGATTATATTCTACAAAATCCATGCGCCCTTGTGAATAGGTCTTAGGGATGAAAATCTGCTTACCATCCTTTTGAGCCTGTTCAATCAGGTAAGAAGTGTCGAACTCATGGGACATGGAAAGGTAGGTCCCAAGCGACTTTGCGCCTTGATATGCCTCCGAAGCAAGGAGGCGTTCCGTCAACTGCTGGCTCCATCTGGCTCGCTGACTACTAGGCAGACCTTTCAAGCTCTGCAAGACCTCTTGCCGAATGCTCTTTTTATCCACAGAAACTCCTTTTCTTTCAGAAAAAGACTGGAAACCCAGTCTAATTTGCTTTCATTTTCAAAAAATCGCTCAACTTATCCACAGCAAAGGGAAGCACTTCCTCTTTGGGACTGAGGCGAGGATTGTGAAGGGGATAAGGCGTATCCACACCCAGCCAGAACATAACACCTGGTACCTTTTGTAGTAAATAGCCAAAGTCCTCACCCGTCATAGCAGGCGGACATTCAATCATGTCCACACCGTCAACCTGTTCAAAATAGGTTATCAACTCTTCAGCTAGTTCTGGATTATTTTCTACAGGCAACCAAGCACCTTGATTAAGTTCTATGTCAACTTCCATATTAAAACTTGCTGCAACCCCTTGAGCAATCGCACGCACACGCTCCTGCATGAGTAAACTCATTTCTTGCGTCAAAGCTCTAATAGTTCCACTTAAATGGGCTGTTTCTGAAATAATATTACTGGTCACACCTGCATGTAAGGCTCCAAAAGTCACTACACCACCTTCAATTGGATCAACATTTCGACTAACTACGGTCTGCACCTGAGTCACAAAGTAGCTGGCTGCCACCAAGGCGTCATTTGCGGTATGGGGAAATGCTGCGTGGCCACCTTTTCCTGTAAACCGTATCTCTACTTCACAGGTCCCAGCAAAGAGGGTCGCACGGTTGGTGGCCATTTGACCGACCTTGAGGTCAGGTCGGACATGGAGACCATAAAATTCGTCTGGTAACCAATCCTGGAATACTCCATCTTCGTACATTAGCATGGCTCCACCTAGATTTTCCTCCGCAGGCTGAAAGAGGAAGAGAAGATTGTTTCTCGGTTGCTGCTCTGCCATTTTCTCCAAAAGCCCCAAGGCAATGGTCATGTGGAAATCATGTCCACAGGCGTGCATACGATCTGGATGGAGGGACTTGAAGTCCAGGCCCGTCTCCTCCACGATCGGCAGACCGTCAATATCCGCCCGCCAGCCAATCGTTTTCTCTGGAGCAGAGCCCGTCAGATAAACCAGAATCCCTGTCTGCCAAGTGCGGACTTGGGCAAAAGTACAATTTTGAAGTAAACCTTTAATGGTTTCCATAAGAAAGGCGTGAGTCTTGAACTCCTCCATGCCCAGCTCTGGAATCTGGTGGAGGGCCCGGCGTGTCGCAATTAAATCTAGCATAGCTACCTCTTAAAGTGTCCGTAAAGCCTCTTCCAAGGCTGTTTTTTGTTGGGTTTGAGCGTCGATTTCCTTGATGATACGGGCTGGCACACCTGCCACCACTACATTTTCAGGGACGTCTTGGGTCACAATAGCACCTGCGGCCACAACAGAACCGCTACCGATTTGCACACCCTCAATGACAACAGCATTGGCACCGACCAAGACATTGTCACCAACACGCACTGGCTCAGCAGAAGCTGGCTCGATGACACCTGCAAGGACCGCACCTGCACCGATGTGGCTGTTTTTACCAACGGTCGCACGTCCACCCAAAATCGCACCCATGTCAATCATAGTACCTGGACCGATTTCTGCACCGATGTTGATTACTGCTCCCATCATGATAACGGCATTATCGCCAATCGTCACTTGGTCGCGAATAATGGCACCTGGCTCGATACGGGCATTGATATTACGCTTGTCCAGCAAAGGCACTGCTGAATTGCGGCCGTCTTGTTCTACAACGTAGTCCACATTCTCAGTCAAGTTTGCCAAGAGTGGCTCAACGTCCTTCCAATCACCGAAGAGGACATTGCCAAGTTTTGTCACCTCAGCAGGAACAGGACCAGCCAATTCTCCTTCAAAGGTCACTTTAACAGTCGTTTTTTTCACAGCATTACCGATAAAGGCAATGATTTCTTGAGCAGTCATTTTTTGTGCAGTCATAGTATTTTCTCCATTTTCTTTGGTATTTACTTATTATAACAGAATTTTCAGATTTTTCTAGCAAAGAAAAACAGAAATAGTACTGACTATTTCTGCCTTATCCTTCTTAACCACCTAGGGCTGCAGACATATCATTGATTTGTTGCTGCAAGCTATCTCGGTATTCTTTTAGGAACTGAACGATCCCATCTTTTCCAACAATTGGTGCATTACCGAACAGGCCATATTGTGCTTTCTGCTCATCTACTGACTGTGTAACACTATCTCTCATCGCTTGATAAGTCGCATCATCACCTAGTCCGTGTTGACTGACCATATTTTCATAGTTAGTCACGTATTCATTGACAATAAACTCGTACATTTCCAAATAATCATCGTAAGTTTCAATACTTTCAATGGTCGCATCAGTAGAATCCGTTGGGACAAAATCTGTCGCTGAAGCAGTGTCGCTTGTACTAGTTGCTTGTTCTGAACTAGACTGGGTAACACTGCTAGAAGTATCAGTAGCTTCCTTTTTACTTGGTTCAGTAGTAGAACACGCAGCAAGTGCAAACACTGACAGTGCAGTCAAAGTTAGGAAAGTAAGTTTTTTCATAAAATCCTCCAAGAAATTGTTTACACTACCATTATATATATATATATATATGCGTTGTCAAGTAGAAAAACAAAAAAATTAGAAGTTTTACCTCCTAATTTTCAATCATTATCTAATCTTCAATTTCTTTTCCGGGATTAACAGCTCCGACGATGTAATCTTGAACTAAACCTGTATCATCCAGCACAATCCCATGTAAAACTCCGCCGTAAACAGCTCCTCCGTCAATCCCCATTTTCCCATCTGAACTGGTCCAAATTTGGCTGATACGGAGCTTGGTCTGATAGAGGTTATAAACAGGAGTATGCCCAAAGACAATCATCTTCCCTGTGGTATTTTCGGCCTCATGGAAAGGAGTTCTAAGCCAGACTTTATCATGATTGCTGGTTTCACGCCAATCTGGTAAGGTCAAATCAACTCCTGCATGGACAAAGATATATCCTTCCGTTTCCACATGATAGGGGCAAGATTTGACGAAATCAATCAGGTCCTCATATTGTTCCAACACTGCATTGGCATCCACCAATCCATCTACAGGAGCATCCAAGGGCCGACCAAGAAGGGAGTTAATCGTCGTATCGCCACCATTTCTCCGATAGTGGTCATAGCGGTCAACCGGATCACGTAACCAGGCCAGAAACATCCGTTCATGGTTACCCGTTAAACAAATTGCACCCTTTTCCCGCACCAAGCTCCAGACCAACTCCAAACAGGCTTTGGAATTTTCTCCGCGATCAATCAAATCACCCAGAAAAATCAACTGTTGTCGCTCTTCATTCCATTTCTTTAACATATCGAGTAGGAGTTCAAATTTACCATGAACATCTCCTACTACAAAAAACTCTCTTTTCATAGAGAATATTCTACCATATTTCTAAAGGAAAGAAAAACTGGCCGTTTCCGGTCAGTTTCATTCTATTACAAACGTGCGTTCAATTCTGCACCAAGTTCTTCAAATCCTGGTTTACCAAGAAGAGCGAACATATTTTTCTTGTAAGCTTCTACTCCTGGTTGGTCAAATGGGTTGATGGCATTGAGGTAACCAGAGATCGCAATTGCCAACTCGAAGAAGTAGAAGGTGTAACCAAGTGTGAACTCATCTTGTTGCGGAAGAGTGACAAACATGTTTGGTACTCCACCATCTGTGTGGGCAAGAAGTACGCCGTCCGTTGCTTTTTTGTTTACAAAGTCAACATCCTTACCTTGCAAGTAGCCAAGACCGTCAAGATCTTCTGCCATTTCAGGAATCAAGATATTTTTTCTTGGTTTATCAACACGAACTACTGTTTCAAAGATATTGCGGTTTCCTTCTTGGATAAATTGTCCAAGTGAGTGCAAGTCTGTTGAAAAGTTTGCAGACGTTGGGTTGATACCTTTTTGGTCCTTACCTTCTGACTCACCCGCCAACTGTTTCCACCATTCGCTGAAGTATTGGAGTGATGGCTCGTAGTTAGCCAAGATTTCTGTCACATAGCCTTTTCTGTAAAGGATGTTACGAACAGCTGCATATTGGTAAGCCTCATTTTCGGCAATTTTATCTGATGTGTAAGTCTTACGAGCTGCGTTTGCACCTTCCATAAGGGCATCAATATCTGCACCAGCTGCTGCGATTGGCAAAAGACCAACTGCAGTCAAGACTGAGAAACGGCCACCGACATCATCTGGAACAACAAAGGTTTCCCAACCATTTGCATCTGCTTCAACCTTAACTGCACCTTTTGCCTTGTCAGTTGTTGCATAGATACGCTTGTTAGCTTCTTCTTGACCGTATTTCTTGACAAGCAATTCTTTGAAGACACGGAAGGCAATAGCCGGCTCAGTTGTTGTACCTGATTTAGAAATCACGTTTACTGAGAAGTCCTTATCTGCCACGTAGTCCACCAAGTCAGCAAGATAGCTTGATGAGATAGAGTTTCCAGCGTAAAGGATTTGTGGCGCTTTACGCTCTTCACGAGTTTGCAAGTTAACAAATGAGTTGCTCAAGAAATCAATGGCTGCTTTAGCACCGAGGTAAGAACCACCGATACCGATAACCACCAAAACTTCACTTTCATTTTGGATCTTAGTAGCCGCTTCCTTGATACGCGCAAACTCTTCTTTGTCGTAGTTTTCTGGCAAATCCAACCAGCCGATAAAGTCGCTACCAGGACCTGTTCCTTGACGGAGCATTTGGTCTGCAAGGGTAACTTGTGGTTGCATGTAATCAACTTCTTGTGCACCAACGAATTGGCCCAAGACTTTCGAGTAATCAAATGTAATATGTGTCATGTCATTCCTCCATTTATGTACCATAATATGATAACGCTTTATCATGTTTTTTTCAAGGGATTTATCAATTTTCATTTATTTTCATGAAATGGTTTGCGTAACTTGTTTATTTTTCACAAACATAGGGTCGTGATAAGGAGTTTTATAGTCTGCTAAGACTTGACCCGACTGTGTCACTGTTATCATATTTGGCAATATTTTTGACAATAAATATAGTGGGACCAGGGTAATATACCAGATCGTCATGACTTCAAAAGTAAACTTGCTATTATTCCCTCTCTGAATATAGCGTTGTCTGTATTCTTCTTTTAAAGACGGATGAGGAATGTAAATGTGAAACGGGACAGCACCACGCACAAGCATGGCAAGCAGCATTCTCAGTAAAAAATTCATGGCGACAAGGACTGTCTTGCCCCCCTCGTGCAAAGCATAAGCTTTATCTAAATAGATCTTTTTATAATTCTTATCTTTAATCGGACGTGGAGTTGATTTTCTTTCTTCTTTGTTTAAATGACGAACACTAGAATTATCATACTTGATGTCCGACATCTCTAAGTCGACTATTTGCGAAGATTGTTTGGCAAGTGTCGTTTTACCCATACCTGGAAAAGCAAATATAAACATAGAAATCCTCCTTCATTGCTCAATAGAATAACAGAGCTAACAAAAAGTTTTCTTAAGTGGAAGTCTATTTTACTCCTTTTTCCCTATAATTCAATAGAGAATTCCAAAAATCCGTCCCCAGATGGAGAGAAAAATACTTGCTAAGTCAGTTGCCCCTATTTCTAAAAATCAGACAAAGAAAACCCTCTGAAAGCTTGATTTCAAAGGGTTTTTAGACTATATGCAAAAAGAGCACACACCCGACTTCGCTTAGGGCTGCTGGATTCCTCCCCTGACCCGCTTCACGCACGAATGTTGCTCCGTTTATTATTATAACACTTTTTTATAAAATAGCAAATTTATTCTATAGGTCTAGCGAGTCGGCACATAGGTCAAACTCGAACCGTGTTGCTCAAGGAAACCCTCTAGCTCTGAATCTGGAATCTGTCTTAAGAATAATACCGCCCTTGTCGTTAAATCTTCAGCACGACAAGTTGCCAAGACTAGATAGTGATCAGTTGATAAGATTGGTAAATTTGGATTTTTAGCGACTGCTTCTTGACTAGCCAGAGCTAATAGATTAACGAACTCTTTCCCATCTGCAAAATCATGTTTGTAATAGTGAGTAGTTTCAGGGATAACAATTGTAAAAGCAGCTTGATAATAGAGAATTCTTTCTGGAGTCTGAACGACGAAGAATGGATGTTGGTCAAAATAAGCCTGGTTTTCATAGTAGGTCACAGTTTGAAAAATTCTTTCATCGTCTACCAACGGACCACGGACATGTCCAAACATCCAAGTCAGGGGATCACTAAAATCATTTTTACTTTCAGTATCCATAAAAACGGTCCCAAAATAAGGCTGGTATCCCCCTTCAAATGTCTTGTCAAGGTAGGTTTCATTATCCGTCGTTTGTACTACTGGCTCGTCCAAGGGTGTTCCTGGTGCATAAATATAGGCTACAGTATCTGGGTTTATACCCTTCAACTCTGTAAATCGTGCCTGCATTGCTGCCTTTTCCTCAGGACTAACCTGATAACTAGGTACTACAACTTCTTGACTAGAGGAACTAGTTGACTGACTAGTTGTCTGAACAGTTACTTGCTCAGTCCCACGATCCCACAAGAAGTGGCTGACTGTCCTCCCAAGAATCCCCATTGCAACAATGACAAGTATCCCTAACAAAATTTGTAATATTCGAGGATTCTTTCTCTTATGCTTTTCACTTCTATTCATTAGCAACCTCCTAGAAAAAATAAAGTTGCCGTAAAAGGCAACTTTATTGGCCAATCAAGTCTTATTGTACTGGACTTGTACTTGGCAGAGTCTTTACTTCTGGTGAGCTTGGTACGGTTGGTTCTTCAACTGGTGTTGGTACTTCGACATCTGTAGTAATACCATAAACATAACCATCACCATTTTCGTCAATTCCACCTTTGAGGTTGAGAGACTCTTTTGTTGGTGCAGTAGCAGGAACTGCTACAATGTACTGCTCTCCAGTTTCTTCATCTGTTTTGACAGAGTAGATCAAATCAGATGTTTGAACTGGAGCTGTTGGTGCTTCCGAAGGAACTTGGGTAATCTCAACAGTTCCATCTTCTAAGAATGCTTCAATATTTAAAGTTGGAAGCGGCTCTGCAGTTGGAGCCTCAATCTTAGAATGGTTGTTAGGATCTACTGTAGTACCCGGCTCTAGAGCTGTAACAGGAACTACCAAGCTTCCTAGAAAAGCAACCGCCGCAAGAGAAACGACTGTCTTTTTCATAATAAAACTCCTTCCAGTTTTATATTTTTTTGTAAGCGCTCACCACTCACACTACTATTATACAAGTTCATTTCTCAAATCACAAGAATTATGTGGTTATTATATTGATTTTCTTTTGTTTTCTTCGTTTCCTGAAAAATTCCTGCATCATTTCGATACAGGTTTCCTCCAAAATGCCAGACTCAACTACAACTCGATGATTCAAGCGCTCATCTGTTAAAATGTCGTATAGGCTACCTGCAGCTCCAAATTTTTGATTTTTTCCACCAAAAATCACTCGAGGGATCCGGGCAAGTCCGATTGCTCCGCTACACATAACACAGGGCTCAATGGTCACAAAGAGGGTCGTATCCAACAAACGCCAGTTGCCTTCTGATCTATTAGCTTCCTGAATAGCCATAACTTCCGCATGCATAATGGCCTGATTGAGCTCTTCACGGGCATTGTGTCCGCGACCAATAATCTGTCCATCCTTGACAATCACACAACCAATAGGAATTTCATCCTTTTCAAGCGATTTTTTGGCTTCAGCCAAAGCCTGCTTCATAAAATATTCTTTTTCTTCTTGTGTATAGTTCATAGGTCTATTATAGCAGAAAACAGCCCCGAAGGGCTGTCTGTACAGTTTCTATTACAATTCGCCAACTAATTTCACAACATTTTCTACTGTGATGCCGTAGTTGTCAATAACTGTTTGTGCTGGAGCTGATGCACCAAATGTGTCAATACCTAGAACTTTACCGTCAAGGCCGACATACTTGTACCAGCTTTGAGTTGCACCCATTTCGATAGCCAAACGACGACGGATAGCATTTGGAAGGATTTCTTCCTTATAGGCAGCATCTTGTGCATCGAAGAGTTCAGTTGATGGCACAGAAACCACACGAACTTTTGTACCAGCTGCTTCTAGTTCTTTAGCAGCTTTTACAGCCAAGTTCACTTCCGAACCAGATGCAAGAAGGATTGTGTCAAAGCCTGCTGCTTCATAAACCACATAGGCACCTTTGGCAACCTTGTCAAAGTCCGTACCTTCTTCAACTGTCAAGTTTTGACGAGTGAGGACAAGGGCTGATGGAGTTGATTTGCTAGTCAATGACAAGTACCAAGCTGCCTGCGTTTCACGCGCATCTGCTGGACGGAAGACATTGAGGTTTGGCATAGCACGAAGTCCTGCCAAGTGCTCGATTGGCTCGTGAGTAGGTCCATCTTCACCAACTGCGATAGAATCGTGTGTGAAGACATAAGTCACAGGAAGACCTTGAAGGGCTGACAAACGAACCGCTGCTTTTACATAGTCTGAGAAGACGAAGAAGGTACCACCATAGACACGAAGTCCGCCGTGGGCTGCCATACCATTCAAGATAGTACCCATAGCAAATTCACGCACACCGAACTGGATGTTGCGGTTGAGTGGATTTACTGAATCTTGCAACCCATCTTCCTTGATGTAGGTCATGTTTGAGTGAGCCAAGTCAGCTGAACCACCGAGGAAAGTAGGCAAGACCTTAGCTGCTGCGTTAAGGGCGTCTTGTGATGAGTTACGAGTTGCTTGTGAGAAGCCATTTTCGTAAACTGGGAAGTCTTCTGGCTTGATTTCAACTACATCACGACCTTCCAAGATAGCTGTTACTTCAGCTGCCAATTCTGGATGAGCTTGCTTGTAGTCTTCTACTAATTTCACCCAAGCATCGTAAGCTGCTGCCCCGCGATCTGCTACGTTTGCCTTGAAGTCCGCATAGACTTCTGCTGGAATTTCAAATGGTGCATAGTTCCAGTCAAGTGCCTTACGAGTTGCTTCTGCTTCCTCTGGTCCAAGCGGCGCACCATGGACTGCGTTTGTACCTTGTTTGTTTGGTGAACCATGACCGATGACAGTCTTGATTTCGATAAGAGATGGCTTACCTGCTGCCTTAGCTTTTTCAATAGCAGCAAAGATTGCATCCACATCTGTACCGTCTGTTACGATATCTGTGTGCCAGCCATAGGCATTGTAGCGAGCACGCACATCTTCTGTGAAGGAATCTTTTGTTTCACCATCTAAGTTGATATCGTTTGAATCATAAAGAACGATGAGTTTTTCTAATTTTTGAAGACCTGCATAAGAAGCTGCTTCTGCAGAAACACCCTCCATCAAGTCGCCATCACCACAGATTACGTAAGTATAGTGGTCAAAGATTGGGAAACCATCGCGGTTGTACTTAGCTGCAAGGAAACGCTCTGCTTGCGCAAAACCCGTCGCAGTTGAGATACCTTGTCCAAGAGGACCTGTTGTTGCATCTACACCTGCTGTGTGACCAAATTCTGGGTGACCTGGTGTTTTTGAACCCCATTGACGGAAGTTCTTGATTTCATCCATAGTGACATCTTCAAATCCTGACAAATGAAGAAGTCCGTAGAGGAGCATTGACCCATGACCTGCTGATAAGATGAAGCGGTCACGGTTCACCCAGTTTGGCTGAGCGGGGTTGATACGAAGTTCTTTAGTAAAAAGGCTGTAGGCCATTGGAGCTGCACCCATAACAACACCTGGGTGACCTGATTTTGATTTTTCAATGGCGTCGATACCAAGAAAACGAATTGCGTTTACTGAAAGTTGTGACATGTTTTTCTCCTTTTAAAAAGTCATGGTTTCATTATACCATAAAGCGTTTTCGCTTGTCAGTTTCAAAAGGCAGGACTTTCGTCCCGCCCCTCTTGTCTTCTTATAGCAAAGCCTTGAATTGAATGTTTGAATCTTCCAAGAAGCAATCGTCAAAGCCACGTGGGTGGTGATATTCGATACGGTCCTTGTCCATCGGATAAGTATACTTGCCACCAACTTCCCAGATGAATGGATGGAAGTCGTATTGCAAGCGTTCTTTACGCATTTTCCATAGTTGCAAGATTTCATCAGTTGATGCCATGAAGTTAGACCAGATGTCATAGTGAACAGGGATAATCACCTTAGCACGCAAGTTTTCTGCCATACGGAGGAGGTCGATTGAGGTCATCTTGTCTTGGATACCGATTGGGTTGTCACCGTAGTTGTTGATAGCAACGTCGATGTTGAAGTCGCGACCGTGTTTTGCAAAGTAGTTTGAGAAGTGGGAGTCTGCACCGTGGTAGATGGTTCCGCCAGGCGTTTCAAAGACATAGTTGACTGCCTTGCGAGCCATGAGTTCATCTGTCACAGGAAGTCCTGCTAATTTACCACCATTTTCGTCATAACCTTCGATCGGAAGTGTCACCAAGCAAGTACGGTCGAAGGATTCTACAGCGTGTACCTTGATGTCTTTGAATTCAAAGCTGTCGCCTGGTGCGATACGGATGATACGGTCAGCTGGAACACCCCATTTTTCCCAGATGTCGCCACTTTCAACTGGACCAACAAATTTGACATGGTCCAACTTTGGATTGTTGATGATAGCAGCAGCAGTGCTGATATCCATGTGGTCGCTGTGGACGTGTGATACCAGGTAGTAGTCCAATTCATTGATGGCAAATGGATCGATAACCATTGGTTGTACACGCAAGTTTGGTTGCAATTTACGAACACCTGCCATATTAGCCATTTGGTGACCCCAAACCATGTCTTTTACTTTTTTAGTTGACTTACCGCGAGATGACCAAAGGTCCATGACCACGTTAGCTCCGCCAGGTGTCTTAATCCAGACACCACAGTTGCCTAGCCACCACATAGCAAAGTTGCCTTCTGGCACTACTTCTTCTTCAATTTCTTCATTAAGCCAAGTTCCCCACTCTGGGAAGGTTGACAGAATCCATGATTCTCTTGTAATATCTTGAACTTTTGCCATTTTTCATTCCTCCTATAAGGCTGATTGTATTTCTATGTTTCTAGTATATGCGCAAAAGGTCACAAAAAAAAGACCAAATAAAACACAGGCTTGTGTTCACATTTGGACTTTAAGGCTTAGGCAAGCCAAAGTCAGTACAAATCTGTTTCAATATCGCGACTAGATACATTTGACAGCAGTTCATTACTGATGAGCTTTTGCAGTCTGCCTTTGAGTTCTTGGACTGTCTTTCCATCTGATAAATAGCCAGCCAAGAGCTTATCTAACTCTACTGCAAATCCCTGTTTCTCATCAGACAGGCTACGGTATTTGGCAAAGTGGGTGAGATTGAGTACGTCATCGAAATCCAAGATTGGATGGACCCGTACCAGTGGGAAATCCGTTTCCAAACCCTCACTAGTTGTAATTAAGAAATCTACTTCCAACAAATCTTCAACACTTTTAAATTGCTCCGTAGTAAAAACTGCTCCAATTTTCTTGTCAGGCAAATGATGCTGGCACTGTCTATAGAGCAGGCGTTGAACAGAAACTCCCTCATCACAGATTAGATAGATGTTTTGGCTCTGTACCTTGCGGGTTCCACTTCGGCGAATAGCCCCTCCTAGATGAATGGTCAGATAGGCAATGTCCTCATCTGTCAGCTCAATCTCCCATTCCTCCTCTAATATCTTGCCGGAAATTTGGGTAACAGCAAACAGGGTGCTATATTTTTCCTGGATTTGCTTGACCATTGGATTTTTTGATAAAATCCCATAGGTCTTTCTGAAGAGTAGGGCCTTACAGTGAGCCAAGAGATGTCTAGCTAGTTCCTCTGGATTTTCCAATTCAAAGGAAGAATGCACTTCAAAATGATGAATAAAACGGTCAACCACTCGTTTTAATTCGGCAAAATCCTGACTAGTCACATGAATATCGCTATCTTTCCGATAGGATAGAAGCAAAATGGCAATCAAGGAAACCTCAATATCATCTAGCTCCAAATCAAAACTAGACCACAGTGCCTCCTTAAAATCTTGCGCCACCAGATACTCAATCCGTTCTCGAACCTGTTCAAATTCCTTGAGAATGGCGCGTTCTTCCAACTCATCCAACTCCATATTGCGATAGCTGAGTAAGAGAAAGGGGAGAACCTTAAGCATAAACTCAATCTCATAGCGATTGATCTTCTTCCCTAGTTTTTTCTCCAGACCTGCAACCTGACCCTGCCAGAACCGAACCATTCCTTCTGAGAAGAGAACTTGGTACTCGACTAGATCCGATAATTTCTCTTCAAGGACTTGGAGAAAGCCCTTGTTAGCATCTGAAAAAATGCTATAAAGTAGAGAATGAACATACTGGATTTTGTTCAGGGGATGGCAAACTAAGCTATAGCCTTGGCTCTTGGACACATAGAGGGTCATCTTATATTGCTCCTGTGTCAGTTGCGATCGAATTTCATTGAGGTCATTCAAGACTGTGTTACGAGAAACCTCTGTCAGTTCCATAAGCTTTTCAATGGTTACCCGTTCAGGTGTAATACAAATGTAGACCATCATCAATTGAATACGTTCATCCATATTCATAATGTAGCTATAGGAATCAATGGAATCTAAGAGTTGGCGACAGGCTTGCTTTTGCTCTTCGGACAAGCGAATGCCTATCCGAGGCAGACTTTCCAGAGCTTCAATACCTTTTGGCAAAGAGGCATTGATTTTTTCCAAGTGGTAGTAGATTTTTCTACGCGATTGTTGCAATTCCTTGGAAATAGCCATAATGGTTTCTGGCTCTTGGATACCAATCAAATGCCGTAATAAGGCACAACTGCTTTTATCTAGTAACACCGTTTTTCCCTCCTCTCTTTCTCTATCTTAACACATTTATGCACCAATTCCTAATAATTATAAAAACTGAACGTATTCGTGCATCTTCATTCAAAATTGCCGACCCCATCCAAAAAGCTTAGTAGATACTCTTAATAATCTCCACCCGTGTAATCAAATCCCCATGCATATTGTCAATCCGTAGAGCCACATTCTTCAGATAGACACAGGCACCAATAGCAATTGTCTTTTCTTCTTCTTTCAACTTACGAGTAACAAAATCTCGCAAGGTTTCAGTTCCCTCGCTAGGAATTTTTACCCGTGCAATGATATTGGCAACCCTGACTTTTTGACTGGCCCGCATGATGATGTTATTGGAATCATCAAACTGGGTAAAGAGGTATTTTCTCACTGCAAATAAGATGGCAACCGACACAATACCAATCAAGTAGTCCATGCTTGACCCATGTTCCACAATCAATTGGCGGGCAATAGCAACCAAGAGCACCTCGATGACAGTACTAGGGGATTGTTTGCAGAGCATTTTGATGAATTCGACCCCGACTGCCAAGGTCATAGCCTTGCTTAAAAAACTCTGGATAAAGTTATCCGCTTGAATACCACCCGTCAGTGAACCAACTAAATCCGCCAACAACAAACCTGACAATGCGAGGAGGGCTAATCCTAAAATGGCTGATAAAATCAACTCCAGATAGTAGGCAACCTCTGTCAGACTATCTTGTAAAAACTTTCTCATGTCCTCTCCTTTCAAAAAAAGAAGAATGAGGAGAGCTCTTTTCTCATTCTTCTAATCGTTTTTGGCTAGAAACAAAGCTTAGTGTTCATCACCTTTTTGTCCGTAGTAGGCATTTGGACCGTGCTTACGGAGATAGTGCTTATCCATGATGTAGCTTGGTGCTGGTTCCACCCGTGGATTGATTTGTTCTGTGTAGCGGTTCATCCGAGCCACTTCTTCTAGGACAACACTGTGGTAAACTGCCTGGGCAGGATCCTTGCCCCAAGTGAACGGACCGTGATTGCGGACAACAATCCCTGGTACTGCAACTGGGTCAATACCACGACGCTCAAATTCCTCAATGATGACTGAGCCTGTTTCTTTTTCATAGGCAATATTCACTTCTTCGGCCGTCAAAGAACGGGCACATGGTACTGGACCGTAGAAATAGTCTGCGTGCGTTGTTCCATAAAATGGAATGTCGCGACCAGCCTGAGCCCAACCAACTGCCTCTGTCGAATGTGTATGCACAACAGCATGGACATTTGGCCAAGCCTTGTAGAGGGCAACGTGGGTCGCCAAGTCAGACGACGGGTTGAGATCACCTTCTACCACATTTCCATCCAAATCCGTCACAACCATGTTTTCTGGTGACAATTTTTCATAATCCACACCAGAAGGCTTGATAACAATGCGACCAAGTTCACGGCAGACTTCTGATACGTTACCCCAGGTGAATTTGACAAGACCGTGGGCAGGTAGAGCGATGTTGGCTTCATAGACCCGTTGGCGCATTTCCTGTAAATCTTTTGGCATTAGTTCAACCCCGCTTTCTCAATCAATGGATAGAGGAAAGCCTGTGCTTCTTTAATGGCTGCACGTGTTTCCTCAACCGTTTCACAATTCTCTGACCACATTTCAATCAAGAATGGACCTTGGTAGTTGGTCTTTTTCAAGACTGCAAACATATTATCCCAGTCCACACAGCCCTGACCGAATGGTACATCGCGGAATTGACCTTTGGAGCTTTCAGTTACCGCATAGGTATCTTTGAGGTGAAGGGCTGCGATAGAGCGATGACCTAGGTAAAATTCGCTATAAATATCATTGTGCCAAGCAGACACGTTTCCAGTATCTGGATAAACAAAGAGATATGGTGAGTCGATTTCCTTCTCAACTGCTAGATATTTTTCAATGGAGTTGATAAATGGATCATCCATAATCTCAATAGCCAACATGACCTGAGCCTGTTCTGCCCAGTCGCAAGCCTTGCGGAGATTCTTGATGAAACGTTCTCTAGTTTCAGGCGACTTTTCTTCATAGTAAACGTCGTAACCAGCCAACTGGATGACACGGACACCCAAGTCCTGAGCCAGTTCGATACACTGTTTCATGGTTTCTAAAGACTTAGCTTCAAGAGCAGGATCATTGGAACCAAGCGGATAACGACGGTGACCAGAGAAGCAAATGGTCGGAATACGGACACCTGTTTCATAAATTGCTTTGACCAAGTCTAAACGCTCTTCCTTGGTCCATTCCAAACGAGCCAAGCGAGCATCGCTCTCATCCACCGACATTTCCACAAAGTCGAAACCTAATTCTTTGGCAAACTCCAAACGCTCTTTCCATGTAAAGTGTTTGGGCGTTGCCTTTTCATATATTCCGATTGGTCGTGCCATAGGTCTTACCCCCAGATACGACGGATTTCGTCTTTGAATTCACGCGCTGCAGCTGCTGGATCTGCTGCTTCTGTAATACCGCGACCTGCGATAAAGGTAAAGACATCTACACCCTCGAAGAGTTTGAGGGTAGCCACATCAAGACCACCTGTTACAGAAACGCGGAAGCCCATGTCAACCAATTTTTTCACTTTATTGAGGTCTTTTTCACCCCAGGTTTCGCCAGCAAGGAGGGCGTCACGAGATTGGTGATAAATCGCTTGGGAAATACCTGCATCCAACCAAAGCTGAGCCTGTTCATAAGTCCAGTCACCGTAAAGCTCGATTTGGATTTCACCCTTGTCGCCACGCACTTCCTTGATAGCCTTCAAAGCCGCTTCCATAGTTGGAATGGTCGCAGAACAGATACAAGTCATCCAGTCCGCACCGCGAACGGCATTGTTTTTGGCAACTGTACCACCAGCATCCGCACATTTGGTATCTGCAACGATAATCTTGTCCGGGAAGAGGCTACGTAGCACTTCTACCAATTCGCTACCAACTTGGAGCAAGCAAACCGTACCTGCTTCAATCACGTCAACTTCATGACCAACAGACACAGCAGCCTTAATCGCTCCCTGCAAATCTGAGTGATCCAATGCAACCTGTAAATTTGGGATATGTTTTGTCATAATACTATTACCAAGAGTGAATAGACGGCCGATAAAGCTTTCTATTCCCCTTCAATTCCTTTCATTTTTGTCTACGTCAATTTCTAACCGTCAAATTAGCTTTCCAAGTCTAAACCTTCTAAGTAAGGGCTGTTTTTAGACTCTTCAACCATTGCCAATACTTCTTCTGGTGTCTGACAGGCTACCAGACGCTCAATGGAATTTTCCAATTCAAAGAGGGCAATAATCTGTGGAATAGCTACTGATGTGTGAATCTTTGGATCTGTCGCAGCCAAGGTCAAGAGGACAGAAACCTCTTTACCATCTGAAAAGGCTACTGGTTTTGTCAAGGTAATCAAGGCAAAGGAATCTTTCAAAACACCGACACCAGCCTGGGCATGTGGCATAGCCATACCTGGCATGAGCACATAGTAGGGACCGTATTCCTCGGTTGAAGCGATGATGGCATCGTAGTATTCTTCTGTTGCAGCACCGCTTTCAATCAAAGGTTCAACTGCCAAGTGAACAGCTTCCTGCCAGGTTTCTGCTGTCAAACCCAAGCGGATAGAATTGTTTTCAATAAATGCTTTCTGTAAATTCATGATGTTCTCCTTTCTATGTGAAAGGGGATGAGAAGAAATCCCGCCCCCTTTTTCCATTACAATACCTGACTAAGTTTAGTCTTGATTTCGTTATCGTCCATGAGGTTGTCAAGACCAACCAAATGACCATTTGTACGACCTTCCAATTCAGCGATCAAGTGATTTGAAGCAACAACAATGTCATAGCCTGCTGCCAAACCTTTTGCTTCACCTACTGAGCAAGAAGCAGATTGGAAATCTGTTACACCAAGTTGACGAAGAGCATTTTCAACCTTCATCTTGATAACCATGGATGAACCCATGCCGTTACCACAAGCAGTTAATACTTTAACCATCTTATTTTCTCCTTGTTTTTTATAAAATATATTTTGTTGTTTTTGTTAATGAACCAAGTAATAAACGAAGTTTTGTTCTGTTGATTTACGAATATCTCTCATCTTACTGAAGAACAGGCACTCAATGAAAATCAGAAGCAGACTAGGAAACGCAGCCGAGGTAGCTTCAACAGTCTAGTAGACTGTTGAAGGTTGGAAATCCTACTTACAATAGTAAGTGTCTTTCGTAGAGTTCACCAAGGCTCTTGACGACGTATCCTTTTGATTTTCGAAGAGTGTTAGTCCGCTTGCGCCTCACCGCGATAGTAAGCTTCCTTGTCTTTTGCTTTTGCAAATTGAAGTTGTGGGATAGCCAACAAGAAGAGGCAGACAAGAACATAACCAGCAATACCAAGGTATTTGAAGGCATAACCGAATGGCAACCATGGGATTTCGAAGTCGATGTTTCCGTGGTAACCACCGCTCAATTCAAGCAAGCCGACGCAGACTGCACCAAGGGCTACTTGAAGGACACCTGAGAGGAAGGAAAGGATTGCTGCCGCTTTCCAACCACCACGCTTGTCAGCGTAAACTGCGATAGCTGCGTTATCAAAGAATACAGGTACGAAACCAGTGATGATAAGGATTGGGCTCTTGAAGATAATCAAGAGAACGATAGTGATCAATTGACCAACCAAACCGAAGGCAAAACCTGAAAGAACTGCATTAGATGAACCGAAGCCATAAGAAGCTGCAACGTCCACCGCTGGGAATGAACCTGGAAGCAGTTTGCTTGAGATACCTTGGAAGGCATTTGTCAATTCTGCTACGAACATACGTACACCCTGCATCAAGATGAAGAGATATACTGAGAAAGTGAAGGCTGTTTGTACAACGTACATGAAGAATGCTTGCTTAGCTGGGTTGTATGGTGTGCCTGAAGTGATAACTTCTGGGTTTGCCATAATCTCTGGACCCAAGATGAACAAAATTACACCGAAGAAGACCAACATCAAGGTTGCTGAAGCAACAACTGTATCGTGGAAGATGTTGAGGAAGCTAGGCAACTTCAAGTTGTCCAAGTTTTCTTCTTTTTTACCAAGTTTTGGAGCAATCTTATCTACAAACCAGATTGCAAATTGTTGTTGGTGACCGATGGCAAATCCACCACCACCTGTCAAGCGTTGAGTTGCTTCAACAGTCATGTTTGAGCTGACTGCCCAGTAGATACCACAGATGATACCGATAGCTGCTGTACCGAATTGGTTACGAAGCTCTGGGATAAGGAAGAGCACCATCAATGAGATTGTTGCCGCTTGTTGTACCATGATATGTCCAGTGATGAACAGAGTACGAACTTTTGTAACCTTACGAAGCGCAACTAAGAGGATGTTGACACCAAAACCAATCAAGAGGGCTGTTGTAGCTGCTGATACAAAATCAGGAAACTCTTCAGCGATTTTACCGTTTGCTGCTGCAAGACCGAAGTAAGGGTCGATAACTGCCGCATCAATTTGGAACTTGTGGTTCAAGGCTGCCAAGATTGGACGGAAGGTTGTTACCAAACCACCAGCAGCTACGTTCAAAATCATGTAGCCGACCGTTGCTTTGATAAATCCTGCAAAGACATCATGAGGCTTTTTCTTTAAGAGGGCGTAGCCCACCAATACCAAAAGACCTACGAAGAAGGCTGGATTCTGCAAGATGTTTTGCGAGAACCAGTTTAATGGGGTTTGAAGAAAATCCATTTTTCATTCTCCTTTTGAAATGATTTTTATGGTTTTATTATAAATCTTGAAAGCGCAAACAAAAAGACCAAATAAAACACAGGCTTGTGTTCACTCTTGGACTATTTGTCCATTTTTCTAATGATTACTTATAAACCGTAAAATTTAAAAGACGATTTGGTTTCTGCCCACAAAATAAAAAAGAGGTCAAGAACCATAGGGTTCCTAACCTCTTGGGAGGAAAGCATACTATTCTTCTGATTTTTTAGTTCTTCCTTGTGCAGCAACTGTCAAACCAAGTCCAGCAAGTCCGAGACCTAGAAGCGCCAAATCGTTTTGACGGTCACCTGTCGCTGGTAGGCTTTCTTTGTTTGATGCACGTGTGGTTTGTTCAGACGCTTGAGCTGTTGGAGTAGAAAGGCTTGGTTTTTCTACCACATCCTTAGCCTCCATACCACCCTTAACAACAATCCGTGCCTCACCATCTACTACTGTTTCAGATAACAGATTTGTTGCTACTACCTTACCATCAACCAAGACATCTTGATAAACCAAGACTTTCTTGCCTGCCTTACCTTCTTGAAGCACATAAGATTGACCTTTTGCAAGAGTGGCATCATAGCGAACTTCCTCTCCAATCGAAAGGAATGTTTCTTCTGTACGTTCTTTTGTAGTAAAGTCTAGGATTGGTTTTTCTTCAGCAGTAGGGGCTGTGTCCGGAACTTCTGTAATGATATAAGGCAAACGAATCACTGTTGCAGTCAAAGGTGCAAGAACAACTGCGCTATCAGTCAATTCGACACCCACTAAATCAGACAATGCTTCTACACCTGCACGTTCACCATCAACCAGTACTTGCCCCTGCAGTAAATCTTTGTAACTATCTGAAAGCACAAAACTACGTTCCTTACTGTCAGCATTGACAAAGACAGCATAGCGATCACCGTTGCTTGCAATGGTCTGATAGGCAATAACCACATCGTTTGTAGCAATACCATTTTGACCTGGAATTGAAATCAAGCTAACCATTTGATCGACTTGGTCTTTTGTTCCCAAACGGAAGGCATCTGTAGATTTGCGCAAGGCAATCAATCCTTTTGTAAAGGCCTGAGTACGGGTATTCTCTGGATAGAGCGCCTCATCTGTCGCTTTGGTCCAGTCAAACTTGTTGACCGCATCCGATGAATCATAAGAATCATGGATGTAGTATGGATAGTCAAATGGCGTTCCATCTGCATTGGTCAACAAATGCGCCTTGTTTGGTAGCTTGTCCTCTGTAACTGGCTCCTTATAATCAGGATGGCGGAACTGTTTGGTCCGTCCATACTCCTGACCAGAATGAATAAACGGTGTCCCTTGAGCAGTCAAAACTAGCAAATTACCCAAGCGTTGACGTTGGTGAATTTCAGTATAGTTTTCAGCAACTGACGGATCCTTCTTGATGGACTGAGCGATAATATCAAAGAGGGTCAAGTTATCATGCGCAGCAATATACTGGATCACATCGCCTGGATCATCTGCCAAGAAGTTGCCTGGTTGTGCCTTGATGTTATTGAAGACAGATTCTACACTCTTAGCACCACCTGTGATAAAGGCTGGCTGGCCTTCGTTTGGATAACCAGATTTAAGTGTATTGCGAATGTCATCTGAGAATACTGCAACCGTATCTGTTGAACTCATCCAGTCTTGGTCCGCCGGCTGAACAGGCTGATTGGCATCGCCTGTAAAGGTTCTCCAACCTTCACCAAGCATAATGATGTTTGGATTGAGTTTTTGTGCCTCGGTAAAGGCCAGCTCAATCGCTTCGGCATCATGGTCACCCATCATATCGAAGCGGAAACCATCTACCTTAAACTCATCCACAAGATACTTGATGGAATCAACTAAGACACGGCGGCTCATGTAGTGAGTGGTTCCCAGACGACCACCACCAAAGCTTGATTTAGCCGTACCATCTGCCTCCATGAAGTGATAATAGTTTGGCTCTAAGTCTTCAAATAAGAAGGTCTTAGAAGTGTGGTTATAGACCACATCCAAAATCACACCCATACCTTGTTTGTGGATTTCATTGACCAGGTTTTTGAACTCTTCGATGCGTTTCATTGGATCTGTCGGATCTGTAGAATACATACCTGTAAAGGCAAAGTAGCTCTGTGGATCATAACCCCAGTTGTAGTTACTGTTGCTTGACGCGTACTCACTCATCCGCTCTGCATTTTTCAATTCATTGACAAAATAGTAACTCATAACTGGGAGCAGTTGAATATGGGTCACACCCAGTTCTTTTAGGTAGCTGAGACGCTCTGCAAAGGCCGCAAAGGTACCGAACTGAGCTGTCAATTCATCAGAAATAGCAGGATCGGATGTGAAATCACGGACATGAGCCTCATAGATAATAGCATCTTCACGCTGATTGAAATTAGGAATAGTAGCATAATCCAAATCGCTTGGACCAACTTCTGCTGAATCCACAATCGCAGCCTTGGCAATCCGATAAGATGGATCTGTATCTGCTAAATCACTATTCCACTCCGCTAAAGACTTAGCATATGGATCTAAAACAAGAACAGATTGATCACCACGAGTGATTTCATAATGGTAGTAGTAACCACGATAGTCCGCGATACCAAGACCTGATTGACTGTTCAATTCGAGGTCCCATTGTCCCTTATCGCCCTTGGTCATGGCCAATTTACCGACCACCTTAGATTGGTCATCCTTATCGTAAAGAACGACTGCCACACTGTCTGCACTTGGAGACCAGAGAGTCATATCAACGACACTACCAGCCTGACGCACACGCGCACCAAGCTCCCCATCATAAGCATAGAGCTCATCCTTCAATTGCCAGCTCATAGTTGTTGTGAAGCTATCATTGCCATATTTGAGGGTATAGCCAGCATTTTCTTGGTTGAAATCCCCAAGGACTCGTACCTTGTTGCTGGTGGCATCCAAGACAAGGTCCGTCACAGTCACTGTCTGCCCATTTTTATCTGTGACAGACAATTTTTCTAAAATACTTTCCTTATCAGCACCTTCAAGCGTTGTAAAGGCTGCTTCTAAGGCTGTTAGGCTAACATGAGAAACACCTGTCACACGGACATTATTGACAAAATAAGGGTTAGTGTAAATAGTCGCATCATCATCTTTGAGGAAGATTTGTGTCTGATTTTTCAAATCTTTAAAGCTATAATCTTTCTGTTGAATCTTCACATCGTCTCCTGACTTGCTTTCATCCAATAGCAAGAAGCCAATGGAACTTGGTAAATCTGTTAATTTAACATCAATATAGGCACCGTACTTGCCTTGGTTTTCAAAATCAATACCATCTGGCCAATCACCCAAGGTAAGGTCAGTCACATCACCCCAAATCCAGAGACCTTTTTGGTCATAATTGCCATCGGTACGGAAGTAATTGATACGGATGTAGCCTTCTTTGAGCGGTTGATAGAGGCTGAGTTGGTAGTTTTCATCAAACCAAGCTTCATTCATCTTGGTGCTAATCCGTTCAATGGTCTTGTCACCTGTGATGTTATCACCAGAAGTGTTATTAATCAACAGACTAATCTTGCTGGCTGTTTCATCTTTCATCTTGATATCAAGATAATAGCCATAATCATCCTGCTTAGCCGTGCTGAAATTAGTTGCACCTGTTGGCCAAGCACCAAGATCTGACGATGGTTTTTCGACATCATCCCATGTCCATAAACCTAGGCTAGATAAATTATCAGATGGTAGAGTTTTAAAGTGAACACGGAAATAGCCTGCTTCAATTGGTTCTTCAGTCGCTCCTTGCACACTTGCATTGACGATGTCACCTACTTCTGTCTGAAGGAGCATGGTGCCACCTTGACCGATTGTTGGCAGTTCGACTTGAACAACCCATTTACCATCTTTCTCGATAGCTTGGTAAGATTTTCCTGTGTAGGCATCTGTGACAACCACATCCTTACCAGCTACTTCAAGCGCCATTTCCTTGTTCTCGGTATTGGTTGAGAAGACAAGATAGGCAGCTTGATCTTGGTAACTGCGTTTGCTGATAAGCCAACCTTGGCTATCATTTCCAACAAGTGTGCTTGTATCACCACGTGAGAGTAGTGTTGAATTGGCATTGCGGAAAGCCAATAATTTCTGATAGTGGTCTGTGATGTCGCTAGTCTCTACTTTGCTCCAATCGAAATCGTACCGGTTGTCATAAACTGGCCAGTTGTTTTGCCCAGATTGCCCCACTTCTTCACCGTAGTAAATGACTGGCTGACCTTTAGCTGTAATCAAAAGACTAGCAGCCAATTTCAGTTTGTCCAGATTTCCTTCTTTTTCTGCACCACCTAGACTGTAGAGGAAACCATCTTCGTCGTGACTGCCCAAGAATTGACCCAGAGAAGCTGCACTAGTCAGAACCTTGCTACGTTCTTCCAGCTCTTTTCCAGCTGCTTTCAGTTGACCATTGACCAAGTACTTAGCGATATCCTTGAAGCCAAAGTCCAACAAGCTGTCCATAGTACCGACTCCCAAGTCACCCTTGGTATCCTTATAATTCGCTCCCCAAGTTTCCCCAATCAAGTGGAAGTCAGGATCTCTATCCACCAATTCATTTTTGAAATGTTGCCATGTGGTATCATCAACGTGTTTGACTGTATCGACACGGAAAGCATAGATAGAGTTCCCCTTGGCAGTTGTTGAGCGTTCCAGCCAAGATGCCTGCCAAGCAACCAACTGATTGCGAACAGCTGCTTCTTCTGTCTTGAAGTCTGGTAATCCAGATAATGAGCCTAATTGGTCGTCTCCCTGCTTGTCTTCTTCCTTAGTCCGTACCATACCTGCAAAGGTGTCTTCTGTACCATAGCCAGCATGGTTGAGCACCACGTCAACAACAATGTTTATACCTTTTTCCGCCGCGGCATCAATCAATTCGTGGAAATCAGCTAAACTTCCCAAATGCGGATTTAGTTTCTCAAAATTGGATGCCCAATAACCATGGTAAGCATAGTACTCTCCATCTGTTGCGCTACCAACATTCTGTGGAATATTTTCCACAATCGGAGTCAACCAGATAGAGTCCACACCCAATTCTTTCAAGTAATCCAGCTTGGCTGTCACTCCTTTGAAGTCACCGCCTTGGTAAAGACCGCGTGGGTTGGAGGCTATTCCTTCCACTAGCTTGTCATTGCTGGTGTCCCCATTGTAGAAACGGTCTGTCATCATGAAGTAGATAACTTGCTCGTCCCAGTCTTTTTCACCATCTGCCTTGATACGCTCTGTAATAGTCACATCTAGGCTGGTTTCGTAGTAACCGTTGTCCTTGTCATAGACCTTTACAGGAAGACTATATGTCCCTGGCGCTGTGCTAGACGTCGCTTTAATGGTCACACGATTGAGCTCAGTAGAGATTGGCACAAGGCCTCCGCCGATAGCACTTGTATCGACTTCCATTTTGACAATCTCAGCATTTTCAGGGTTGGTGACAGTTACAGATACCAAGCCGCTTTCATTGTAGTTGAATGGTACTTTGCTACTAGCCTCAAGGGTCACATTTTTTGTCCCTGGTGTCGCTTTACTTGTATCTAATTCTACTTTCTCTTCGATAAAATATGGATTGGTATAGACTTTGTCGTCGTCATTGCGAAGGAAAATTTGGCTATGCCGTTTACGGTCTGCAAAGGCTAAATCAATGGTTTTATTGCCTGCCAAATCTGGATTATTCTGATTGATTAGCAGAAATCCAAGCTTGGAATCTAAACCGTTCGAGAGAGGAATGTCAACATAGGCTCCGTATTTGCCAAGTTTAAAGTCAACGGCACCTGTTGGCCAGCCATCACTCGCTTCAGTCGTATCTCCCCAAGTCCATACGCCCCAACCATCATAATTGTTGTCTTCACGGGTGTAGTTGATACGTAGGACATTTTCATCCTTGAGTGGTTCATAGCTGGAAACAGTATAATCGCTAGCAATCCAAGCCTCATTTTGTTCCGGAACAATAAGCTCCACTTTTTGGTCCGATTCTGTTATTTTTTCCCCATCTTTAAGGACCAAATAACCGATTGTGCCTGGTGTCTCAGATTTTTTAATATCAACGTAATGGCCGTAGTCATCTACCTGACTGCTTGAAAAATTCGCTGTATCCGTTGGCCATTGACTCCCATCGGACGGCTCTGCCACTCCTCCCCAAGTCCACAGTCCTTGGCTCTCTGGCGCTGTTTCATCTACATTTTCAAAGTGCAGACGAATGCTACCTTCTTCGATAGGAGCTTCAGTTGCAGTTGTCGTGTCTGCTACCGCTGCTCTTTCAGCTACAGGTGTTTCAGTAGTTGCCAGTGGTTCAGCTGATGAATCAGTTACTGTTTCAACACCATCAGTCACTGCTGGAGCCTCAACTGTTTCAGATACTCCAGTAGGATGTGTAGTAGCACCAGTCCTGGCTGTTTCAACCGGTTGTTCTGAAACACTTGTAACTGTAGTCGCCGTCACCTCTTCAGCATGAACCATATGACCTGTCCCAGACATCAAAAAAGCTGTCGCAATACCGACGGATGCAACTCCGATATTAAATTTACGAATGCTAAAAAATTGTTTTTTCTCAAACATGCCACTTGATTTCATCTCATGAATGGATTTCTTTTTCATAGGCTCCTCCACATAAATTGATTTTTATAGTATAAGTATATACAATCGCACCTACTCTTTGCAAACGTTTTCTTAAATGTTATCGGTAACAAAAATCAACAATAAAAAAGAAACTACTATGGCGTAGTCTCTCGTTCTATTAATTCTGCTCGGCAAAAATGAGCCAAGTGGGTTAATGGTTTTCCGTCCAGCATATCCATCAATCGCTTTACACTAATCGCCCCCATTTTTTGAATCGGTTGCTTCATGGTCGTCAGCCTCGGATTTGAAATTCTGTCAATAAAAAATCCATCGAATCCAATAACACCAACTTCCTGTGGAATGGATTTTCCAATAGCTTGTAGCCCTCTTGTAATTCCTAGTGCTAGGCGATCCGAAGCACAGACAAAACAGGTCTTATCTGGTAAATCGTTTAAATTTCTGATAAATTCTTCTGCGACATGAGAATGATTTGCTAATCGATACAGGCGGCTCTCTCGACCTTCCATAGCCTTTCTATAGCCTGCTTCCCGCCTTTCTTCAAAAGGCTCTTCCAAATCAATGCCCACAAAGAAAACCTGTTCATACCCTTTAGAAAGGGCGAATTCCGTTGCTACCTGAGTGGCTTCCATGTTATCTGAATCAACAAATGCTAAACCTTCGCTATTCTCTCCGAATAATATAAGCGGCTTTCCTAAACTTTTCAACCATGAATAATCTGACTTTCTGGCACCTGTCACAATGTAGCCATCACACTGATCCGTCACCATCTTCGGATCTGTTACTAGTTGCAAGGTATAATTGCGATGATTCAATTCTGCTGCTATGCCCTGCAATAAATCAATGTAATATGGTTCAACAACATCCATTTTTTCAAGGATAACTACCTGCACAATCAAGGTGCGTTGCTGAGCCAAGGCCTTGGCTACAACATTTGGCTTATAATGTAGCTCCTCCATCGCAGCTGTGACCAAAGTGCGTAACTCCGACGTCACTTGTTCAGGATGGTTGAGTACACGCGAAACTGTCATCTTCGATACATTGGCTAGCCTAGCCACATCCGCTAAAGTTGCCATAAGCCCTCCTTATTTTGTGCAAACGTTTTTCTTGTTCTATTATATCGAATTTATCTAAAAAAATCAAAAACGTTTTGATAGTTATAACATATATTTCCTTAGGGAACTTAAAAACACCAGCAAAGCCAGTGTTTTCATTCTATATATCTTCTTTCTGGATGCGAGCCAAGAATTGCTTGGTTCGTTCTTCTTTTGGATGGTCAAAAATATCTTCTGGTCGGCCTTCTTCAATAATCCGCCCCCCATCCATAAAAATGACCCGATCAGCCACTGCACGCGCAAAGCCCATTTCATGCGTTACCACTACCATGGTCATACCTTCTTTAGCCAGTTGCATCATGACAGCCAGAACCTCACCGATTAACTCAGGATCGAGAGCAGAGGTCGGTTCATCAAAATAAATCACCTCTGGACTAGTCGCAATGGCTCTGGCAATACCAACCCGTTGCTGTTGACCTCCTGAAAGCTGGCTTGGGTAAAAATCATATTTGTCCGACAAGCCAACCTTGTCCAAGGCTGCCTTACCAATTGTTTCAGCCTCCTGCCTAGCTACTTTTCGAGCCACAATCAGACCTTCCGTCACGTTTTGCAGGGCAGTCTTGTTGGCAAAGAGATTGTAGTTTTGAAAAACAAAGGCTGTTCGTTTGCGAATGGCAGCAATTTCCTTGTGGCTAATCTTAGCCAAGTCATAGCTGTCCTCACCGAAAACCAAGTGACCCGCGTCAGCTTTTTCCAAAAAGTTCAAGGAACGAAGTAGGGTCGTTTTACCTGAGCCAGATGGACCTAAGATGACAACCACCTCTCCAGGATTGACCTGAACATCAATCCCCTTTAAAACCTGCTGACCATGGAAGGCCAGCTCTATTCCACTTGCTTGAATCATCTGAACCTCCTAGTAAACTGCTATTTTCTTCTCACCAAAGGCTTGCAGTTTGGTCAAAATAGTTGAAAAGAGTAGGTAGATAAGGGCAACTTCACAGTAAAGTATAAAGGGCTCGTAGGTTCTGGCCGCAATCTGCTGGGTTGCCATGAACATCTCTAAGACCGTAATATTGGCTGCCAGTGACGTGTCCTTAACCAAACCAATCAAAGTATTGGACAAGGGAGGAAAGGCCACTCGAAAGGCTTGGGGAAGAATGATACGGCGCATGGTCTGGGCAAAACTCATCCCGACAGAATAGCCAGCCTCCAACTGCCCCTTAGGCACGGACTCGATAGAAGCCCGAATGGTTTCCGCAGCATAGGCACCTGTGTTAATAGAAAACACCAAGACTGCCGATGGAAAGGCATCGATGACTAGGCCCAAGCTTGGTAGACCATAAAAAATCACATAAAGTTGGACCAATAGAGGGGTTCCACGGATAATCCAGATGTAAAAACGAGCCAGTTGCTTGAGAACGGGTAGATTGGCTACCTGTACCAAGGCAGTTCCAATTGCCAACAATAAGCCAAAGGCAAAAGACAGGATTGTCAGTGGAATGGTCACCAACAATCCTGGAACAAGTATCTGCGAAAATGAGTCAATCACTAATTGCCATACTCTATCTGTCATAGTTTCTCCTGCTTACTTGGCTTTTGATACATCTTCGCCAAAGTATTTATTTGAAATTTCAGCTAGTTTACCTTCGCTTGCCAATTCAGCCAAGGCTGCATCAATTTCTTTTACTAGGTCTTCATTTCCTTTAACCACTGGGAAGGCTGTTGTGGAAACATCGTCTGTCAAGGTCACAACCTTAATCGGTGCATCTGCATGTTGCTTGAGGTAATCCAAATATACCAAGTTGTCATTGATGGTCACATCCACACGGTTTGTATTCAACAATTCAACTGCCTGTGAAAATCCATCTACACCGACAACTTCCGCACCGTTTTCACGCGCCACATCTGCCCAGTTACTAGTCAAACTGTTAGCAGATTTTTTACCTGCCAAGTCAGCAAAACCTGTAATCTCTGTATTATCCTTATGAGCTACCAAGGCTCCATAAATGTAGGTATATGGTGTTGAGAAATCGTATTTTTCTTTGCGCTCGTCTGTCACACCAACCTGGTTGGCAATAGTATCAAAACGTGCCGCGTCCAAACCTGCAATCATGGAATCCCACTTGGTTTCAACAAACTCGACCTTAACGCCCAATTTCTCAGCAACTGCTTCAGCCACCTCTACATCGTAACCGACCAATTTTCCGCTCTCGTCATGGTAGGAGTAAGGAGCATAGGCACCTTCAGTACCGATTTGAATAACTCCTTCTTCCTTGATTTGTGCCAAGAGAGTTTGATCCGTGCTGCTTGATGAGCTAGTTGATGTTGAAGAACTGCAGGCTGCTAAAGTAAAAGCTGCTAGGGCTGTTGTTGCAAATAAAGCTAATTTTTTCATGAATTGTACACTCTTTCTTTTTCAGATTGTACTATCATATCACGAAAGAATCTTATGAGCCAATATATAATTTCTATCAAGGGTATAAAAATTTTAAAACGGAAGCATGGTTGTGAAAAAAGGCCTATTTCTAGACCTTTGCATTTTTCAGTTTGTCCTGCCAACTTATTCGTCCAAGCATTCCTCGGAGCGAAATAAGGCCTATCCCTAGACACCAGCTGGAGGGTAAATATAGCTTACAGTTCCTTCGCTAGTGGTTGTTGGATCAAAGTAGCCACGTACATTACTTGGGTAGTAAGCTCCTCCATAGTTTGATTCCATTACTTGAATTGTTCCATCAGTTGCTACATCCGTAACGTAGGCAACGTGACCATAGCCACCGTCTGTCCAGACAGCGATTGCGCCAACCTTAGGAGTGGTTCCTACTTCATAACCAAGGGCTGCTGCACTGGCTGCCCAGTCACCACCATTTCCCCAATAGTTGCCAACCCAAGGAGCCATTTCTTTTGCCCCCCAGGTACATTGACCTGCTGGATAGGTATTGGCTGTGTATTCGACAGCAACCTCAGATACCATATTTGTTGCTAGGGCTGCTTGGGCTGCAGCTTCCGCAGCTGCTTTTTCTGCCGCAGCCTTTTCAGCTGCAGCTTTAGCCTTTGCTTCTTTTTTCAACTGCTCTTCCTGCTCAAGCTGAAGCGTTAGGACTGATAGACTGGGACTATCTGTCAATTCTGTGTACGCCATAACAGAATCTTGTCCTAGAGCCAAGATTCCTCCCAAGATCGCCGTAGCAAGGGCAACTTTCATTGTTTTGTGAAGTTTGTGTTTATTCATACTCATCAAATCCTTTCAAATTACTTCTGTATCTATCCTAACCAATTTATCTTGCACAAGACTTAAAGAAATGTAACAAGTATGACAGCTGTTTTGCAGGTAGTTAACATTTAACTTTCAGCATGCTATAATAGAAATAAATGTCAGGAGTTTGTTTATGAAAGATATTGTGTTAATTCACGGAACCTGGTGTGACGGTTCGGTATGGGGAGATTTCGCTAGTAAGCTAGAAAAAATGGGCTTGCGGGTTCATACACCTAGCCTACGCTACCACGACTTGCCCTATGATGAGGTCATGGAAAAGGTTGGTGCAGTTAGCCTGACAGACTATGCCGATGACTTGGTGACCTTGGTCGAGAGTCTGGAGGAACCACCGTTGCTCTTGGGACATTCCCTAGGCTGTCTCTTGGCCCAAATGGTGGCAGAACGCACACAGGTGACTGGTATGATTCTCATGGGACCAGCTCCAACGGCCGACATCTTCGCCCTCTATCCAACCATGATTCGTTGCTTCATCCGCCACTTCCTTCGCTGGGGCTTTTGGAAAAAGCCCATGCCTCCTTACAAGGACGAGTTCTTCCGCTACTGCCTCAACGTTCAAGACCCCGCCCTCAAAGAAGATATTTTCAAGACCTTGGTACCCGAGTCTGGCAAGGTCTATACCCAGATGGTCTTTCCTTTCTTTGATAAAAGCAGAGCAGGCTATGTCGATTTCAGCAAGATTACGGGACCTGTCCTGGTCATCACAGGAAGCGAAGACAAGATGACCGTTTCTGCTATTGCCCGAAAAACAGCTAAAAACTACAAGGACTCCGTTCTGGTCTCCCTAACGGGGGCAGACCATATGTACGAATCTGGCAAATTCCAAGACAAAACCCTATCTGTTATTCACGCTTGGTTGAGCGAGAAGAAGTATCTATAGACAAGCAAAAACGACCTCCAAGACGGAAGTCGTTTTCTTGTATTATCCTACTTTTTCCTACTTCTGAGAACACTGATTAAGATTAAAACCAGACCAGAAATAATATTGAAATATTTATTACCATATAATGGACTGATTGCAATCAGAAAGCAGCCTAGTGCCAGTAAGAAGGGAGATTTGTTTTTGGAAAACATTAGTCCTCACCAGCCTTAACCTTGTTGGCTGCAATGACAAATGGAGTCCAAATCAAGAAGGCAACAAAGAGGTTGAAGAGCGAAACCAGGGCCGCCATAATGTTACCACCTGTTGCCAAATAAGCGTAGAGACCTGGCGGGGTAATCCATGGAACAGCTAGAAAGACTGGTGGTATCAAGCCTGCTGCTGTTGCCAAATAAGCAATCACTGCACAAACTGGTGGCACTATGAGCCATGGAATAACAAAGAGCGGATTCAAGACCATCGGAATACCAAAGGTAATTGGCTCGTTGATGTTAAAGACTCCCATCGGAGCTGACAGCTTGGCAACCATCTTGTATTCTTCCCGTTTGGAAAAGAGGAAAATTGCAATAATCAGAGCGAGGGTTACACCTGAGCCCCCCATCTGAGCATAGGCATCAAAAGAACCACGCGTCCAGAGCCAAGGGAGGTCTGCAACACTTCTTGTTGCTTCATAGACAGCAGTATTCTCATTCAGAGCGATACCGTAAATCCCGTCCATGATTGGTGCCAAGACATTGTGACCATGTAGACCAAAGAACCAGAAGAGCTGGACGAGGAAGGTTAACAATACTACCGAACCAATCCCTTGAGAAAGCCCAAGCAACGGCATCTGAATATAGGTTGATACCACATCACTCAAGGACTGACCAGTTACTGAGAATACAAGATAGGCTACAATAGAAGATGCATAAATTGCTGCCGTACCCGGGATGATTGCTGCAAAAGCCTTGTTAACTGCAGGTGGAACCGAATCTGGCAATTTGATAATAATGTTCCGTTTCACCAAATTCGCATAAACAAAAGTTGCCAAGAATCCAATAAACATGGCTGTGAAGA
This sequence comes from Streptococcus sp. 32226D021BW, assembly GCF_053545015.1. Lineage (NCBI taxonomy): Bacteria > Bacillati > Bacillota > Bacilli > Lactobacillales > Streptococcaceae > Streptococcus > Streptococcus sp. 32226D021BW. The sequence goes on from NZ_JBPPVC010000010.1 coordinate 46,568, forward strand.
GACCTGTTGCTCCACCATATTTCAGCGCAATCGCTCCCCATTCACTGGTTTCCAATATAGAAACACCGTCTGTGCTAACAATGGTCAAGCCTATTTCTTCTAAAGCAGTGATAACCGATTTATCCACACCTTCTAAAGCAGTTGAAATAGTGAGACTTTGAGGAATGGTTGAAATGAAGGATGCAAAGGAAATCAAGCCGCCTGCAAGAGGATTGACCTTGTACATCAAAGACAAGTTGTAACCAAAGGCAAAGGCAAAGACAAGCGCCATAATCCCAATGGTTCCAAAATAAACATAGCCGTTGATGTTAATAATTGGCTGCATAGCTTCTGCAAAACCTGTCCAACCCATATTGTTAGGAATGTCCCTCAGAAAGACATTCAAAAGAACGGCCACCGTACCTGCCATGGTAATCGGCATCATGGAAATAAAGGAATCACGTATAGCAATCAAATGACGTTGCGAGCCGATTTTTCCTGATATTTCCATAAATTTTTCAGAAATATTTGACATAATCTGTCTCCTTTTCTATTTTTTTATTGTTGTATAAACAAAATCACGATGTCGAAGCACCTTCTTTAGAATACCGAATCAGTGCTTCTAGTTGAGCATCTGTCTGCCGTTTCAAACTCTTAGAGAAGACTTTCTCCATTAAAAAGTAGTTCCCTCTCATAAATAAGTCTGCCGCCTCCATTTCATAAGAGTATTCAATCTCTGTTTGATTGTCCCCCAAAGCGTGCAAATCATAGCAGATATGCTCTTTTCCTCGATTGGAATGAAAGCAAACAGCATAACGATAGGGGGCAAGAAATTCCTCTACACGCACCTTGACACTATGCTCTCCTTTGTCTCCAAATGTTTTTACATAGGTCAAACCTTCCTGGATATCTTGATCAAGAAGAGGTCGTCCAGTATTTTGCTGATAATCCTCTTTCAAGGACCGACCAATCGCAGCAAACAATTGTTCAATTGGAACCTGTCCTATTTTTTTGATTTTCATACCTGTCCTCCTATCTCCGTTATCCAACAAGGTGGCCTAGCTACAATTCTTCTATTCAGCTAAACGCTTATAGAGCTCCACTACTTCCTTGGCCATATCAATAAATGTCAAGGCATTCATCAAGTGGTCCTGTCCATGCACCATTAGCAAGGACACTTCCACCGTTTGCCCACCAGCCTCTTGGGCTAGTAGACCTGTTTGTGATTTATGGGCAATATTTAGGGAGGTATTTGCTTCTTGAAGCAAATGCTCTGCCGTCTGGAAATCCTCCTGCTTGGCCGCTTGAATCGCCTGAACAGCATAGCCCTTTGCCTCTCCCCCATACATAATAAGCCCCATAATCGCTTCTAAGTATTCCGGAGAGTTCATACTAGTCCTCCATTAGTGCCAAAGCAGCATCGAGCACCTTAGCACCATTCATCACTCCATAATCCATCATATTGATTGCATCAACCTTGATTGCAGGCTCGAACTTAGCCTTGTAGTCATTTAGCAAAAATTTAACCTGTGGACCTAGCAAAAGGACATCAATCTCCTTTTGACTAACTTCACTATCAGCTTCTGACACAGGGACTGCCCAAATCGTTGCCTCTATCCCCTTTTCTTCTGCCGCTTTCTGCATCTTGGTCACCAACATACTAGTAGACATACCAGCATTGCACACTAACATAATGTGTTTCATAAAAAACTCCTCCTACCCCTGTTTTTGAATCAAGGGAATAAATATATCGACTAATTCCTGATAGCTAGGATTTTGTAATAGTCTTTCTTGCAAGGACCTGTCTTGGACAAATTCAACCAGACAAGGTGAAATATACTTCAGATGCGGATTCCGCCCTTTAGACGGGGATAGAAGAAAGACAAACTGCACCTTCTTCCCCTCTTCCCATTCAACCGCTTCCTTACAAACTCCGACCACAATCTGCTCAGAGAAAGTCAGGGGAATAGCTGGATGCGGAAAGGCCAATAGTTCTCCAAAAACGACTGAACTATAGGACTCTCTCACATTTACCTGTTCCCTAAATTGTTCCACAAAGCCTGATTCCTTGGCTTCATCCAAGCACGCTATTAGTTGCAACAAGGTCCTATCTCGACTCATCTTTTTGTCCAAAGAGACTATTCGCAAGGGTGAAAAAACAGCCTCTGCAATCTGTCTCGCCTGCTCTTCCTCCATAGGTAAAGCCTCGTTCTGCTCAACTCGGACAGGTGTCACTTGTTGGAGATAGGAACGAATTGCCTCGATATCCTGCTCCGATAGGAAAACACTGACGGTGATAACAGGTGTCAGGAAAATTAGATTGGACAAGCTAATTGAAGAAATAATCAGGTCTACATCTCTTAAACCTTCTTCCGTTACCTCGTAGTAACTCACAACATCTGCTATTTCCAGGCTTGTTGCAAATTCCTTTTCCAAACGATTTCGCAACATTAAAGCGCTTCCGATCCCGGTCGCACAGACCACCAATACCCGTAACTTTTTCCGCCCCTCGTATCGCTCAATCGCAGCCAATACATGCAGGGTCAGGTAGGCCCATTCGTCATCCGAAACGCTATAGCCCAACAAGGTGGGCATAGAAGCAAAAGCTTGCTTGGTCAGCTCAAATACCTCTATATAATCCCTCTGGATATCAGCCACCAAGGGATTAGCCAACTGAATCTGGTGCTCCAACCGCGTCCGTAAGGGAAGTAAATGAGCGACAATCCCCTTGAAAAGCTGTCGATCTTTTAACAAATCCAGACCAGTCAACTGAGAGAGAGTCTGTAAACAAATTTCTACTTCTTCCTCCAAACCGTCCTCCAAGTCTGAAATCTGACTGGGATTTCCTGTCAGCTTTACCTTTAGGTGTAGAGCAATATAGTTGGCTTCTTCTACAGGAATCTCTACTTGAAATTCTGTTTCAATTCGTTTGATAATTCGTCCAGCAACCTGATACTCCTTGGAAGATTGAATCTGATTAGATATTGGAAATCGCTCTAAACTAGCTCCTCCCTTCATTCGTTGCAAGAGCAGTGCGATATGAAGAACCAGGTTTTGCATAACAAAATCAGACAGGCGAAGTTTGGCATCGCGACACTCATCCAAGACAATCAACATCAGGTCCGTAAACCGAATGTCTGGCAGGAGCTGACTTTCCACCAAACCATAAAGAGACTGACCATTCCCTTGTCCAAAAAAGTAATCCATGATGAAGTGCCGAATAGCAGGCTCCTCCCCGCTTAATTCTACACCTCTCCGTGTGAACAACAACTCTAATTGGTAGGAAATAAATAACTTGCGAATATCCGCGATAATAGAATGTAGGGTTGTTTTTCCGATAAACAGCTCTCGTTGCAAACGATCCATGGACTGAATTGGATTTTCAAATAATAACTTACTTAAAACATACCGTTGTCGGTCCGTCGCTTCCTCCAGTTGCCGCAAGTCCGTCACCTGCTTTTTCAACCGTAGCTGTTCTTGCCAAAACATTTCAAACTCAACCGGTCTCTCCACCAGCAAACAGTATCCCTTACTTTGTTTGGACAAAATAGAAGCACCGCTAGCCTCTAGCGAAAGAGAGAGTTGCTGGACATACTTTCTTGCTGTTCGATCACTGACATCCAAAGCCTTTGCCAGTTCTATACTAGATACAAAGTCCCCTTGTTTTGCCAGTAAGTAATCTACCAGACGAACTTCTTTTTTAGATAGCATACTCCCTCCTCTCCGCAAGATTTATACGAAATATAACAAGACTAGTAAGCTAGAGCCTGTTGATAAAAACATATTTTTATATCTCTATTGTAGCATATCCTCAGGCTACAAGGATTCTCTTTTTTTCCGTATTGTTAATGAAAGGAATCGGACGCAACGATTCGCAATCGAAAGGATTGCCAAGGCTTGATAAAAGCGAGCAAGGGCAGATAGTCAGGGCAAATTCGTCCAACCCGATTCACTTTTGAACTCACGGTGAACTCCCTCAAAGCTATTTGTAACTCTCCCTTGTAACGACCATATAGGTCATTGTCAATCAAGACATCACCTCGCTGCACAAGCGTTTCCTTATCTGTATGTGCAGAAATGATCGCATCCTTGTAGACAACACGGGGCATGGTCGACCGAAGTAGGTAAGCTGAAATGTCCCCACGATAAACATGATCAAACTCAATGATTTCCCGCTCCACAGCTGTCACTTGCCCAGTAAGTTCTACAGGTAAACAAATGTCCTCTTCCTCCAAGATAGATTGAATAGACTGGAGCTCCTCCTCCGAGATGAACTGATTGGAGATGAGGATACAATCAATCAAACCTGTCGCCTTGAGCCAGGCAATTTGAAGAGGTAAGGTCTGGTTGCGATGCTCCTCCAAGGTAGGTAGACCTTCTGACAAGGGCCAAGGACCTTCCGTTGCAGACTGGGCAGTCACAAAAGCTGCCGTCTGTATGCCTACTTCGTGATAGAAAGAAGACATTTCTAAAAAATGCTCTTCTGATAGTCCTGTATAGGCGTGAGGATAGAAATTATGACAGGCAACAATGTTATCCCTATTTGCCTCACTAGCTAGCAGTTGCGTCAGTAAGACCTTATCGGTACTCAGATTTAGTTCAATCTTGAGCCCGTAAGGATTCTGTGTCAAGCTGACAATCTCCTCCAAAGGCAAGGCCTCATCCAGACGAATCCCTGTCAGCCCTAAACCATGGGCTTCTTCAATGAGTGATTTTTGCCAGCCCTGTGCCTCTATAAAACTCGGACTAAGATCCGCAATCACGACTATCCCCAACTGACGAGCATAGGCAATCAAGTCCCGATAGAGTTGCAAGGCTTCTTGGGCATTCCCCCCAAGCTGCAAGAGGCTCATAAACATTCGCCGTGCTCCATAACGCCCCAGCAAGTCTATATAGGCCTTAGACTCTTCCAATGAATAGTTTTCTGGATAGATTGAAAAACCAAATTGAACCATTGCTCCTCCTAACGACTAAATCCATTGGCATCACTCAGTGCCTTAAACCAACGTCCCGATTTTTTAATCCTACGCTCCTGAGTCTCCAATTCCAACTCGACCAGCCCATAACGATTTTTATAGGCATTGAGCCAAGACCAACAGTCAATAAAGGTCCACAACATATAACCCTTGCAGTTAGACCCTTCCTCAATAGCCCGATGTAACTCTATCAAGTGATCTTCGATAAATTCAATCCGATAATCATCCTGAATGACCTCATCTTGCCGGAAAGCCGCTTCACCCTCTACTCCCATACCATTTTCAGTGACTAACCACTCAATATTGTTGTATTGGTCCCGAATATTGATTGCGATATCGTAGATTCCTTTTTCATAGATTTCCCAGCCTCGATGCGGATTGATTTTTTTCCCTGGCATATCGTAAGGTGCAAAGAAGTGCTCTGGAGTCAAAACCTCTCCCTCTTTCCAAATCTTTGTCGGTGCCTGTACACGAAGGGGTTGGTAATAGTTAACACCTAAAAAATCTACCCGATTTTCCCTAATAATCGCCAGCTCTTCCTCGCTGGTTTCAGGACTCAATCCGTATTCCTCAATCAAGTCAACCAAGTCCCTCGGGTATTCTCCCAATACAGAAGGATCTAAGAAACTCTTGGTTTGGAAGAGCTCAGCTATTTTAGCTGCCTTGACATCATCAGGATGCTCACTTCGAGGATAGGCCGGTGTCAGATTCAGGACAATTGCAATTTTCTTCTCCGGATTCACTTCATGACAAGCTTTTACTGCCAAGGAACTGGCCAACTGAGTATGGTAGGCAACAGCAACCGCCGCCTTGGCATCTACCTTACAAGGATAATGATAATCACCTAGATAGCCACACTCAACTGGAACAATCGGCTCATTAAAGGTAATCCAACGATCTACTAGGTCGTCAAACAATTCAAAACAAGTACGGGCATAGGCTTCATATGCCCAAACAATGTCCTTGTTCTCCCAGCCTCCGTGCTCCTGTAAAGCATAGGGAAGATCAAAATGATAGAGATTAACAAACAGTTGAATCCCTTTTTCTTTTATCAAAGAAAATACAGAACGATAAAAAGTCACCGCCTCCTGATTGACCTCACCAATGCCTTTGGGAAATAACCGTGACCACTGAATCGATGTTCTAAATGCTGTGTGTCCAGTTTCAACCAATAACTCGATATCCTTTTTGAAATTCTTATAGAAAGTGGAAGTCCTCTCTGGACCTACTTTCCCATGGAAACGTTCTGGCTCAATGCTGTACCAGTAGTCCCAATTATTCTGTCCTTTTCCATCGCCCAGCTCAGTTCCTTCACTCTGCGGACCCGATGTAGAAGTCCCCCACAAAAAACCTTCTGGAAACTGATAAACTCCCTTATCCTCTGTCATAACCAATTCCTTTCTTCTTTATCTGATCGATGACACTCCTAAATTGTGGCAAGTACGCCTCATGTGCCACTAGTAATTCTTGTAAGACATGCTCTGCCAATTCTCCATTCGGAATCAGAGGATTGAGAGCAAAAGCCTGTAAAGCCAAAGCGTAGTCTCCTGTCATTGCAGCCCCAACAGTTGCCAACTCCATTTGCTTCATTTGCTGCAAGTAACCCCTGACCACCATCGGTGTTTTGGGACATACCAAAGGAAGCGCACCCTGGGCAGTAATGACAGACGAGACTTCGACTACGCAGTCCTCTGGCAGATAAGAAATCACTCCTCTATTAACCGTCGAAACCGTCATAATTTCCTTGCTGTCGTTGTATATAGCACAAATGAGTTGACAGGCAACATCGCTGTAGTAAGCACCACCACGTTGCTCCAGTTGCTTAGGCTTATGGTCCAAATTTGAATCCCTGTAGAGCTCAAACAACTCTTCTTCGACCTCTTTAACAACCTGAGCCCGCACCTTACCTTGACGATACTGGTCTAAGGCATCTGCCAACATCTCCTTTTCTAAAAAGTAGTAACGGTGGTAATCACAGGGCAACAGACCAATCGACTGCAAGAAGGGGAATGAAAAATCTAAATTGGTAATATTTTTAACAACCTCCTGATTCCCTCTTGAGTCACCGTACAAAGCTTCCATGACTTCACCAGTACGATTCTGGCCAGTCTGATCCCAAACTTCATGAAAATGGAAATGGTTTAATCCAACATGATTGGTTTGAATCGATTCCTCAGGCAAATTCAAAATCTGAGCTGCCGTCTTTTTCTGACCAATCGGAATATTGCATAAGCCAATCACCCTGTTCCACTGCAGTTCATTAACAATCGCTTCCGTTACTATGCCTGCAGGATTGGTAAAATTAATCAACCAAGCATCTGGACACAGCTCTTTCATGTCTGCAATGATACCCTTGTAGGCCTCTATAGTCCGAAATGCCTTAAAGATGCCGCCTGCCCCATTGGTTTCCTGGCCAAGTAGACCATGACTCAGAGGAATTGTCTCATCGATATAGCGTGCCTGTAACTGACCAACTCGGAACTGAGATGTCACAAAGTCTGCTCCTTTCAAAGCAGCACTTCGATCCAGTGTCTCCTCTATTTTCCAGTCTAATCCAGCTTTTCTGACCATTCGACGTGCCAAATCAACAACTATCTTCTGCTTTTCCGCCCCAGCTTCAACATCTACAAACCACCATTCTCGAATGGGTAGTTGCTGGGCACGCAAAATCATCCCTTCAACTAGCTCAGGAGTATAGCTCGAGCCGCCACCGAGTGTGACTAATTTGATTGATTTCAAGACCTGTTCTCCTTTCTTTGTTCATATATTCTTATTATATTCCTGCTTCTACCTTTTGTAAACGCATACACTTCCTGTCTTTTTCCGTAATATAAAGGAAATTCCCCTCAAGACAAGCAAAAACGACCTCCAAGACGGAAGTCGTTTTCTCATATGCATTATAGTCATTTGAATTAACTTTGATACATCGTCACTTTCGGCTTGCCGTACTCTGCGGAAGTGACTTGCTTTGCAAGTTATATCTCCAACCTAGCACAGCCACTAGGCTGTGCTAGCAACCTGCACCTCAGTTCATTGTCTGAAAGCTAATTCATTCGACTATATTTCGTAATGTTCTTCATCCAGTTAGCCACAATCGCCTATCTTACTAACCTCACTAACTACTCTTTCGGCTCGAACGCATCCCTCGAATCTGCTTCAAGGTTTCATCCTTCTCAAAAGCTTGGTATTCCTGAGACTCTCTGGGATAGAGAGCTAGTTTCCCTTCACTGTCAAAGTGAATACCCCAGCCATATCGCTTGCTGAGAGCCGAGCTACGCATGCAAGCTTGACCTTTGGAGAAAAATTCTTCCTCAGAGATACCCCTGCGAGCTCCATTGGACTCGTAAATCACTTGGTCAGAAGTACATTGATAGGGGCTGTCTTTGAGGCGGTCGTATTGGATACGAACAGCTGATTTCGGCTCCTTTAAAGGAGGTTCTTGACCTATCTCTACTGGACAATCCTCCGCCACAGCAAGAAAGGCATTATAGTAATTAGTTGAATGTTTTTTCATAGCTTATCCTGCAAGAAATTCCTTACTTGGTAACGATGTTCACCAACTTATTCGGAACACTAATCACCTTCACCACTGTTTGCCCAGCGATTTCAGCTTGGACTTTTTCGTCTGCAAGGGCAACTTTTTCAAGTTCAGCTGGTGCTAAGTCTTTGGCTACGGTCAAGCGAGCTTTTACCTTGCCTTTGATTTGGACAACGATTTCCACTTCGCTTTCTACTAGCTTGCTTTCGTCATAGACTGGCCATGCGACATAGCTGATTGACTGGCCTGTTGCTTCCAGACCTTGCCAGAGTTCTTCTGCCAAGTGTGGTGCAAATGGGGCAATCAATTGGACAAAGCCTTTGGCGTAGTCAACATAAAGCTGGTCTTCCTTGTTGGCTGCGTTGACAAAAATCATGAGCTGGGCGATAGCCGTGTTGAATTTCAGATCTTCAATATGCTCTGTCACCGTCTTCACAGTTTCATTGTAAACTTTATCAAGCGCTCCGCTATTTTCCGCCACAAGCTCCTTGGTAGTCAAGAGGCGATAAACACGGTCAAGGAACTTACGGCTACCTTCGAGGCCTTCTTCTGACCAGGCGATTGACGCATCAAGTGGGCCCATGAACATTTCATAAACGCGGAGGGTATCCGCACCGAATTGCTCGACCACATCATCTGGGTTAACCACGTTTTTAAGAGACTTAGACATCTTGGCAGGTGCCTGCTCTAACTCCTCACCAGTTTCGATGTGGAAGAAGGAACCGTCACGTTTTTCCACCTTGTCAGTCGCTACAAGGGCACCACGGCTGTCGCGGTAGCTTGTCCCCAAAATCATCCCTTGGTTAAAGAGTTTTTGGAAAGGCTCTTTGGTCGGCACAACGCCAAGGTCATAGAGGAACTTGTGCCAGAAGCGAGCATAAAGCAAGTGAAGGACTGCGTGCTCGGCACCACCGATGTAGATGTCCACTGGCAACCAAGCCTTGAGAAGCTCCTCGTCTGCCAATTTCTCGTCGTTGTGTGGGTCGATGTAGCGGAGGTAGTACCAGCTAGAACCCGCCCATTGTGGCATGGTGTTGGTCTCACGGCGACCTTTGACACCATCTTCACGCACCACTTCCAACCAGTCTGTCAGGTTAGCAAGCGGTGACTCGCCTGTACCTGAAGGCTTGATGTCTGAGGTTTTTGGCAATACCAGAGGTAACTCATTTTCTGGTACGGCTGTGGAAGTTCCATCTTCCCAGTGGATGATCGGAATAGGCTCACCCCAATAACGTTGGCGGCTGAAGAGCCAGTCGCGGAGGCGGTAAGAAATTTTCTCTTGACCGACACCATTTTCTTCCAACCAAGCCACCATTTTGGCAATAGCTTCTTCCTTATTAAAACCATCTAGGAAGTCCGAATTGATGTGGGCACCGTCCTCTGTGTAAGGTGCTTCTTCTACATTGCCACCTTCCAGAACTGGAATAATGTCCAAGTTAAACTGCTTGGCAAATTCCCAGTCACGCTCGTCATGAGCAGGAACGGCCATGATAGCACCTGTTCCGTAGCTTGCCAGTACATAGTCGGCAATCCAGATTGGAATTTCTTTACCGTTGACAGGGTTGATAGCGTAGGCACCAGTCCAAACACCTGTCTTATCTTTAGCCAGGTCAGTACGAGCCAGGTCTGATTTGAGAGAGGCTTGGCGTTTGTATTCTGCCACAGCTTCTGCTTGTTCAGCTGATGTGATACTATCTACCAAGTCATGCTCAGGGGCAAGGACTGCGTAGGTGGCACCAAAAAGGGTGTCAGGACGAGTGGTAAAGACTGTGAAGTCCTTGTCTATGTCCTTGATTTTGAAGGTCACATTGGCACCTGTTGACTTGCCGATCCAGTTGCGTTGCATGTCCTTGATAGACTCTGGCCAATCAACTTCTTCTAGGTCATTAAGCAAACGCTCTGCATAGGCTGTGATTTTCAACATCCATTGACGCATTGGCTTGCGGACAACTGGGTAGCCACCACGTTCAGATGTTCCGTCAGGAAGGACCTCTTCGTTGGCGATAGCTGTTCCTAATTCCTCTACCCAGTTGACAGGCACTTCTGCCTCATAGGCTAGGCCTTTTTCATACAATTTGGTGAAAATCCACTGGGTCCACTTGTAGTAGTTAGGGTCTGTCGTATTGACCTCGCGGTCCCAGTCGTAAGAAAAGCCAAGGGCGTTAATCTGACGCTTGAAGTTGGCGATGTTTTCCGCTGTAAAGTCAGCTGGGTCATTTCCCGTGTCCATAGCGTACTGCTCAGCTGGCAGACCAAAGGCATCCCAACCCATTGGGTGAAGGACGTTGTAACCTTGGGCACGCTTGTAACGACTGAGAATGTCGGTCGCAGTATAGCCCTCAGGGTGCCCAACGTGCAAGCCCGCACCAGACGGATAAGGGAACATATCTAGGGCATAAAAGTTCGGCTTTTCTGCATCTGTTCCCGTTTTAAATGTATGGTTTTTTGCCCAAAATTCCTGCCATTTGGGCTCGATATCCTTGTGATTGTAGAAGCTCATGTCATTTCTCCTTCTTGTTGTTTTGATTATACTTCGAAATCTTTCCTCAGAAATTTTTGGAGCATAGACTTTCGAAACAATTTCTCTAATAATATTTCTAAGAACTTTTGGATCTATAGATTCGAACTCAGTGTCAATTTCATGAACACGATCATTCCCAACTAAACGAATCAAATTCATATCAGTTATTAAATCTTCAGTTAATATCCCCTTCTTTTTAAGAATATCAATTTTTTCCCCTAAGCTAGCTGTATCTCTAACTTTTACTTTGTTACTCCTCATTATATCATTAACTAATATCTCTATTAATTTTCTTGCTAAAAAAAATGAAGAATACTCTAAATGCATATTACAACATAGTTCAAATTCTTTGAAAAAGTTCTTTACTTCATTTAATTCCTCTTTGTTCAAGGAACTATATGTTTGAATTGTTTTATAAATGGCAGGGAGATTAACTGATTTCAACGCTCCTTGATACGTAATTGCAATAAATGGTTGAGAAAATTCACCAGGAGTACCATCAAAATCCTCGAAATCTAATAACTCGTACGGAAAGTAGCATGTCAAATGGCTTGATACATGAAAATAACTCCCGCAATCTTCACATTGACGAAGCATTGTCAAATCATTAGAGTTTGATGTATCAAGGGATTCCAACCTACTTAGTACAAAATCAGACAAGGACTTATCTGCAACACCAACAATAAAATTTGATTTATTAGAACCACAATAGATACAAGCCACTCCATTATCTTCCAAGAACTGTTCTTTATCGAAAGAAGATTTTTCTACTATTTTCATTTACTTCCCCTTTTTTCGAATACAACCATTATAACAAAAAAATCCTATATATTTCTCACTCTTCTAATTATTATTGTAAAATTTAAGAAAAATTTTATGAGCACTAATTATTCATACAGTTACCTATGCTATACTAATCTAAGGGAGGAACAAACATGGACATCCGAATGATTACCAAAGAAAACAAAGAAGACATTTTACTGCCCAATCAGGCCTTTCCCATTAGAGGAAAGCTGTTGGTCAACTACCACAATCAGACTTGGTCCCACTCCGTCCAGCTGGCTGAGACTATTGAATGGCAAACCTTTCCTGACGAGCCCTACAATTTTGAGGAGATGGAGAAAGAATTTCATTTCATCGGTGCCTATGATGACAACACCTGTGTCGAACTAGCTATCCTGCAGGAAGATATGTTCAATTACATCTACCTTTATGACCTGAAAATCAATCAAGATTACCGTAAACAAGGGATTGCCAGTCAATTAATTGAAAAGTCTAAAGAAATCGCCTTATCCAAGGGTTACCGAGGCATCCGCACCATTGCCCAGGATAATAATCTCAATGCCTGTCTCTTCTATCTCAGTCAGGGCTTTGAAATCGGTGGCTTCAATACCCATGATTATAAGGGGACACAGCAGGAAGGGAAAGCGGATATTTATTTTTATTTGGATTGTGAAAATACCTAGTGCCAATAAACACTAGGTATTTCTCTGTTTTACCAAATAATCACGCGGTCTTCTTTTGCACGCCACATGCCGTCGCCTTCTTGAACGCCAAATGTTTCATGGAATTCATCGAAGTTTGGCAACTGGATGTTGGTGCGTAGGTGACCTGGTGCATGAACATCTACACTTGCCAACATCTGCATGAACTCAGGACGGGCCTTCATTCGCCAGATGCGAGCAAAGTTAGTGAAGAATTCCTCTGCGGAGAAGTCGTCCTCCGACTTGGCTGCTTCAAGAGCTGCCGCAATCCCACCAAGGTCGGCAATGTTTTCTGACACGGTCAACTTACCATTGATTTTGGCACCGTAGGAATCCTGACCTTCAAACTGGTCAATAACCTGCTGAGTACGAGCTTCAAAGGCAGCATAGTCTTCTTCTGTCCACCAGTTATTCAAGCTACCATGCTCATCAAAGGAAGCACCGTTTGAGTCAAAGGCATGGGAAATCTCGTGGGCAATAACCGCACCGATACCGCCGTAGTTAGCTGATGAAGACTGCTCCAGAGAGTAGAATGGCGCCTGCAAAATGGCCGCTGGGAAGACAATCAAGTTCTTCTGTGGATTGTAGTAGGCGTTGACCATGTGGGCTGGCATGCCCCACTCTTTGATGTCCACAGGCTTGTTCCACTTGCTCCAACCATGAGCAATGTCAATCTTGTTTAGTTCGATAGCATTTTCCACCAAGGACTTACTTGGGTCAACAAGCTTCTTATAATAACGCTCTGGCAAGGCTTCTGGATAGCCGATATAAGGCTTGATGACATTGAGTTTGACAATGGCTTTATCACGCGTTTCCTGAGCCAACCAGTCTGCCGTTTCCAAACGAGACTTGTAGACCTCAATCATCTTGGCAACTTTTGCTTCCACATCAGCTTTTGCTTCTGGTGAGAATTTTTCTCCAGCATACCAAAGACCGAGGGCTTGGTTAAAGTAGCCTTGAGCCAAGTTGTAGGCTGCTTTTTCTTGGTTTTGAGCCTGCGGTGTACCAGAAAGCGCACGGCTGTAGGCTCCTGCTAGAATACGAATTTCATCCGACAGGAAGGCTGTATAAGCTCCTGCCGCTTTCAAAATCAAGGTCGCCTTCAAAAGCTCCCAATTATCCGCACTGTAAATGTCCTTGGCCGCCTGCCAGAAACGTTCCTCTGGCACGATAATCTTGTCTGGTGTTTGACCCAAAATCGCTGTGAAGAAATCATCCAAAGGCAACTCTGGTGTCAAGGCAGTAAAATCTGCCCACTCGTAAGGGTGATAGAGTTTGGCATACTCAGAACCCTCTTCATTTGACAAAACATACTTGGCAATCGTGGCATCTAGTTCCAAACGCTTATCTAGGAGGTCCTTGATTTCCTCATCACTGAAACCAAACTTAGGTAAGAGGGCTTCTTGGCTCTCTCTCCACGTTTTGAGCAACTCTGCTCCTTTTTCATGCCCTTCCTCATAGTAGGTCGTATCTGGCAGGATAATGCCTAGAGAATCTGCCCAGAGGACATTGGTGGTCGCGTCCATAAAGTCAGGTGCCACGCCGAAAGGCATGAGGTTTGGCTTACCTGCCAACTCATATTCTGCCAGCTTACTGGTAAATTCTTCGAAAGAGTTGAGAGCCTTGTACTCTGCAATCAAGGCCTGGGCAGGTTCTGCACCCAAACGGTCACGGGTTTCATAGTCAGCCACTTGCTTGTGGAAGGCTACAAAGTTTTGCAAAACGCTATCTTCTGGAACATTTTCCCCAGCCAACCATGCGTTTGTCGTGTCAATCATGAGCTTTTCAATCTCGTCCGCCAGGTCTGAAAATCCTCCAGTTCTCGGCTTATCATCTGGAATGACGGCTGTTTTTGCCCATTCACCATTGACGTATTCGTAAAAATCATCTTGTAAACGTGTCATTATTTTCTCCTTTGCTTGTGTGATTACTTACTATAATAACAAAAAAGTCTGACAATTTCATTTGCCAAACTAAATTTTTAGGGCATTTTTTAGGAAAAAGCTGACGCAGACTGTCAAAAGCCCCATGACCGAACAGGTTCCAGACATGGTCAGGTCAAGCCAACTGGCAAGACCAAAGCCTAGAACAATCATCAGAATGGCGCAGCATAGCCCCAAAACTAAAAACTGACAGAAATGCTTCGACCAAGATAAGGCCGCCATACTGGGTGCCACTAAGAAAACAATGACCGCCATGGAGCCGACCGCTTCAAAGGACAAGACCGTTGTCAAGGAAACCAGAAAAATCAATCCCAACTCCAGCCTTTTGGTGGCAATCCCTTGGAGTTTTGCCTGTTCCTTGTCCAAGAGATAGAGGGTCAGAGCTTGAAAATTCAAGAAAAAGAAGACCAGCAAGACCAGTAAGAGCCCAACGGACTTGACCAAGGCCAAGGGTAGCGACAGACCAAAGAGGTCCAGCTTATTAAGTGGGGCAAAGAGCACCTCGCCCATCAGGACCATATCCAAGTCCAGATGGACATTACGGGCAAAGAGGGAGATGAGAATAACAGCTAGGGCAAAGAAAAAGGTAAAGAGCAAGCCCGTCGCCGCATCCTGAGCCAATTTACGTGTATGTAGTCCCTCAATCGCTAGAACTGTCAGTAGACCAAAAACTGCCGCTCCGAACAAGAGCAGGGGGGAATCAAGGCTGTGACTGACAAAGAAGCCCAGTACAATACCCAAGAGGACCGAGTGGGACAAGGCATCTGCCAGCATAGCTTGATTGCGCACAACCAAGACAGACCCAATCAAGCCACAAGAAGAACCAACAGCCAGTAAAATCAATAAGACCTCAAGCACCTGCATTCTCCTTTCTGATATAGGTCACATAAGCAAAAGCCACTAAAGAGGACAAACTCAAGCAAGCGATAATAGCCGGCCCAGTCGATAACCCTGTCACCACCGAACTCACATAACTTCCAAGTAGGGCTGAAAATCCAGCAATTCCTGCTGCTAATACTAAGGTCTGGCCATAGGACTTTCCTAGAAGCAAGCCAAAGACGGCTGGAGCTATCAAGAAACTACTCATCAGGATAGCCCCAACCACCTTCAAACCAACCGCAATCAAACTCATCATCAGAAACAGGGTCATACGGTCAATCTTTTCCACAGAAATCCCCACTAGCTTGGCAAATTGTTTATCAAACAAATAGAGCTTGAGCGACTGGTAGTGCCAGCCAAATAGGAACAAGGCTAGCAAGGCTACTAGGCAAATCAATACAACATCATCCAGCTGCATAAAGGCAGCCTGACCAAAAACATAGTTTTCCAAGCCTGCCTGGGCAGCTCCTTGAAAGGCCTCATTGCCCTGAACATACTGCTTGAGAACCAAGCCCAGTCCAAAAAAAGCCGCTGAAACCAGTGCCAAGGCATTGACCCGACTGGTCCGCCCTCCTCGACAGAGCCAGCTGACCAGACCATAGGACAGGTAACCCGAAGCCACCGCTCCAATCAAGAGGAGCAGGGGGTGACGCGATTGAAAGACCATATAGGACAGGATGATACCTGGATAGGCCGCATGCCCCAAGCTATCCCCGATTAAACTCTGCCTGGTCAAGACGCTAATGGTCCCGATTTGACTAGCCGCCAAGGCTAAAACAAGGGTTCCCAGAGCTACCGTCCAAAAAGAATAGTCCTGCAAGAGATCAAACATGACCAAGCCCCTCCTTTAGAAATACGGCAGGTTCCTGACCAAAGGCAGTTTGATAGGCTTGCAGCAAATCCACCTGATCCATAGCCCCCTCTGCCACCAAACGACCATTGAGCCAGAGGACATAGTCAAAATACTTTTCCAAGGTCAAGAGGTCATGGTGGATGACCAGGGAGGTCTTGCCTTCTTGCTGAAACTTCTTCAAACAGTCCATGATGACTTGCTCTGTCACCTGATCAATTCCTGCCAAGGGCTCATCCATCATATAGAGTTCGGCTTCCTGAGCCAAGGCCCTAGCTAGAAAGACTCGTTGCCGCTGACCACCAGATAGCTGATCAATCTGCCGATTGCGTAAATCGCTGATCTTCATCTCTTCCAGAGCCTGCTCTGCCTTTTCCTTATCCAAGGAACTTGGTCGGCGGAAGAAACCACTGGTATGGGCAAACCGCCCCATCAGGACAATATCCAGAACCCTTGCAGGAAACTGCCAGTTGACCTGGCTGGCTTGGGGAATATAGGCAACATTTTTCTGAATGACTTGGTCCAGTTTCTCTGACTGACCCAGTAGGGAAACCTTGCCACTTACCCCCTTCTCCAATCCCAAAATCGCCTTAAACAAGCTAGATTTCCCTGCACCATTTGGTCCGACCAAGGCTGCACGACAACCCTTGGGTAGCTGAAAACTGACCTGATCTAGAGCCTTGACCTGTCCTGCGCCATAGTGCAAGGACAAGTCTTCAACTCTCAGTATTTCTTCCATTCTTCCAACCTTTCTTACTGCAAATGCTCCACAATTAACTGGACATTGTGCTTGTACATATCGATAAATGTTGCTCCCTCTTCCCCTTCTGGCGCTAGGGAATCTGAGAATAGCTCCTTGCCTTCACCGCTTACAATCGCTACCTGACCACCCTTGGCCTTGACAGCTTCTTGCAATTTTTCCATGCGTTCTGGACTGGTTGTTGACTCGGTAAAGATAGCCTTGATACCATGTTCTAAAATCATATTGACCGTTTCAATCATATCGCTATTGGCAACTTCAGACTCGGTGCTAATGCCCTGCGGTGCATAGAGGGTAAAGTCGTAGCTGGCTGCGAAGTAGTTAAAGGCATCATGAGGGGTGACTAGGTAACGGCTCTCAGCAGGCAAGACACTCAACTCTTTTTCAATCCAAGTATGTAAGTCATCCAACTGAGCTAGGTAATTTTCCGTATTTTTCTGAATCAGCTCTGCTTTAGCAGGTAAGAGTTTTTGTAGTTCCTCTGAAGCTACAGCTACAGCTGACTTGTACAAGGGAATTGAAAACCAGAAGTGCGGATCGACAATCTCTTCCCCATCCTCATCCATCGTATTCAAGTCTTTTGCATTAAAGTTTTTAGAAACCGCCACTCCCGTCTTTTCCAAGGCCTCCACCATCTTGCCTTCAAAGTGCAATCCATGGTAGAGAACTAAATCCGCCTTCTGCAACTTGGATAGGTCGCTGGTCTTGGCCACATAGAGGTGCGGGTCTTCTCCTGCTGGAATTAGTAGATCCCGCTCCACCTCATCTCCTGCCAGCTGGTAGACCATGTCATTGAGGAAAGAGGTCGTGACCGCCACTCGCGGCTTGCTGGAAGCCTCTGGGCTTTGCGTTGAACGACAAGCTCCTAGTCCGATAAGGGACAATAGCAGAGCCAAACTGAGAAATAGTTTTTTCATAGTAGGTTCTCCTTTTTATTTTATTAGGCTTGCTTAACTTTAGTTTTAATATATATTAAAAAATTCTTTCTGTCAATGATTTTTATAAAATTTTGGTATACTATTCTTACTAGAAAGTGAGAGAATATGACACCAAACAAAGAAGATTACCTGAAAGTCATCTATGAACTAGGGCAGACAGAACAAAAAATCACCAATAAGCTGATTGCTGAAAAGATGAATTTTTCCGCCCCAGCCGTTTCCGAAATGCTGAAAAAAATGGTCACGGAAGAGCTGATTGAAAAAGATAAAACAGCAGGTTACCTCCTCAGCCAAGTCGCCTTGGAAATGGTAGCCAACCTCTACCGCAAGCACCGCCTGATAGAAGTCTTTTTAGTTGAACAGCTAGGCTATTCCCCTGAGCAAGTCCATGAAGAAGCTGAAATTTTAGAACACACCGTCTCAGATCACTTTATTAACCGACTGGATAAACTCCTGGGTTATCCCCAAACCTGCCCACACGGTGGTAGCATTCCTAAAGAAAACCAGTTGCTTGTAGAACGCTACCAGACCCGGCTGTCCCAACTGACCGAAACCGGTAGCTACCAACTGGTTCGTATCCATGACTTCTACCAGCTTCTCCAATACCTCGAACAACATGAGTTAACTGTCGGCGATCAACTACTTGTGACAGCCTTCGACCAGTTTGCCCAGACCATTACCATCCAGTACAAGGACAAAGAACTGGCAATCCCTACAGCCATCGCCCAAGAATTATTCGTAGAAAAAACCAATCGCCCAGCCTAAACAAGCTGAGCGATTGGTTTTGTTTAGTAAAAAAAGAGAGGAATGCCGAATCAAAATCTAAAGGAAAAAGAAGATGAAAAAGAAATTACTTGTTGCCCTTATCCTAACCTTCATAAGCCTCCTGCTTTGGGGGATTGGAAAGCTGTATATCGCATATAATCTCTCTCACTATGCAGGGTACTATGTTCAGCACATGCCTCGGAAAGAGGGGACCAATCCAGAATTAGTCATCATTTTAACTCATCTGGACACTGTTGAAAGACCAGAAGTAAACGGACTTACTTATAACTTAAGGGGAAATGGTGGTATCATAAAAGATGATAGTTTTTACCTTTTTGATGTGTCGGATGAATTTCAACTGACTATATCAGATGAAGACGGAGACTACTTCTTTAACCATGATAACGGTGATTTTTTGTATTATTACACTGATGATATCGACAATACAAATTCTGACACGCAATATCAAAAAGAGGCGGAATTACTCCTCGATAAAATCCTACCTCCTATCTTAAAAGCACAACCCAAACCAAAAATCAACCTTCAAAAACTATTTAACGACAAATACTACAAACAATTTAATGAATAAGCATGCAGTTAAAATTAGGTATAGAGGGCTATTTTTGCTGTTCATTGAGTATCAAATCTCCTCTATTCTCTTTCAAAACCAATCGCCCAGCCTAATAAGCTGAGCGATTATTTTTTCTTCCAATTGCGGAAAATGGATCTAGTTGCAAAAATCACTTGCCCTAGGATATATACTAAACCCAAAAAAGAACCTAGATAAAAACAGCCCAATAGAAAGTGTGGATGAAAGGTTAGAGGTTGTAGGACAAACATGAGAATCCCTACCAAGCCCCACCGCATCCCCCAGGTCATCTTTCTCTGAATCAACCATTCCAGCCAATCTTCTCCAACTGAACTTCTGGTTTCCAGATACTCTTGATTAAGGTCTTGAAAAAATTTTCTCATATTCCTGCTCCCTTCATCCTATCTTCAAAACATACACTAGCACATTGTGATAAGATTATTATAGCACATTGTTTTCAAATAATAGTCGAATGAAGGGCTTTCAGACAAGGAACTGAGGCGCAGGCTGTACTAGAGTAGGGCAAGTCGAAAGTGACGATGTATCAAAGCTAATTCAAATGACTAAACCAACACTGTCGAAAAAACCAGCCTACTTGGGCTGGTCTTCTTGTAGCCGCTCTTTAAGGCGGCGACGGTATAAAATCTGCGAAGGGATAAAATAGAGAAAACTTGCCAGAATAATCCAGCGTTTGTCAATTCCACTAAAGTAAATCACCAAAATCAAGGTGAAAGCCACCGTTAGGTAGAAAAAATGATTGGTCAGTAGGTTTTTCATGGCACACCTCCACGTCTAATTCATTTTTAGTATATCAAAATATACACAAAAAGTATAGAGGTCTAGCGATTTTTGGTATCTAACATAATGGTCACCGGCCCATCATTGACCAGGCTGACCGCCATGTCCGCCCCAAACACGCCCACTTCAACGGGCACAAAGGCCGACAAGGCCTGGTTAAAGGCATCGTAGAGTTGGCTGGCTAGGGCAGGAGCTGCCGCTCCTGTAAAGGCCGGGCGATTACCTTTTTTTGTATCCGCAAAAAGGGTAAATTGGGAAATGGATAAAATCTTGCCCGCCACATCTTGAACAGACTTGTTCATCTTGCCTGCCTCATCTGAAAAAATCCGCATATTGACAATTTTCCGAACAGCATAGTCCAGGTCTTCCTGGCTGTCATCTGGTCCCACACCGACTAGGAGCAAGAGCCCTTGATCAATTTGCCCATGGATACTTCCTTCAATAGTCACACTGGCCTGCGACACACGTTGTAGTATAATTTTCATTTTATCCGTTGGTCCTTTTCACTGAGTAAACTTCTGGCACAGACTTGATCTTATCCACCAGACTGGTCAAGGTTGCCAGGTTAGAAATGCCAAAGGAAACATGGATGGTCGCAAACTTCATATCCTTGGTTGGCTGGGCATTGACCGAAGAAATGTTCTTGCTAGCATTGGTCAAGACCTTAAGGACATCATTGAGCAGTCCTGAGCGGTTAAGACCGTAGATATCAATATTTGCCATATATTCCTTGGTAGAGTTTTCATCCTCCCAACCGACATCAATCAGGCGGACATCGTAGTTTTCCTGGCTCTTGAGATTCATACAGTCCACACGGTGAACCGCAACCCCACGTCCCTTGGTGATGTAACCAACAATCTCATCGCCAGGTACTGGATTACAACATTTGGCAATCCGGATCAGCAAGCCTGACGCCCCCTCAATCACCACGCCACCTTCGTGACGGATTTTCAAACTATCTTTATTGTCGTGCTTAACTTCGCCACCGTTGACCAATTCATCCGCGACAGCTTTTGCCTTAGCTCGCTCAGCTTCACGGCGTTCTTTCTCTGTCAGACGGTTAAAGACAGACACGGCAGAGATTTCCCCAAAACCAACCGCTGCATAAAGAGCTTCATCGGTTTTGTAGCTGGTCTTTTGCAGGACTTCGTCCATGTGGCGACGGTCCAGGTATTGGTTGGGAACGTAGCCGTTTTCTTGGAGCAGATTCTGGAGCATCTCACGCCCCTTGGAAACGGATAGTTCCTTGTCCTGATTCTTGAAGAACTGCTTGATTTTATTGCGGGCCTTGTGGGTCTTTACAAGATTGACCCAGTCACGACTGGGACCGAAAGAGTTAGCAGAGGTGATGATTTCCACCTGATCGCCTGTCTTGAGCTTGGTCGTCAGAGGCACCATACGGCCGTTAACCTTGGCACCTGTTGCTCGCTCACCGACCTTGGTATGAATCTCATAGGCGAAGTCAATGGGTACGGAGTCCTTTGGCAATTCACGCACCGCTCCATCTGGCGTAAAGACGTAAATCCGCTCGGTGAAGATGTCCTCTTTGACCGAATCAACGAAGGATTGGGCATCTCCTGCCCCTTCTTGAAGTTCAATCAGATTGTTGATCCAACGCAGCTCTTTTTCAGAAGCAGTTGCCTTGCCACCACGCTTGTAGGCCCAGTGAGCCGCAACCCCGTACTCTGCTACCTGATGCATTTCCACCGTCCGAATTTGAAACTCAATCGGTCCCTTTGGTCCATAAACCGTCGTATGGATAGACTGGTAGCCATTGGCTTTTGGACTGGCAATGTAGTCCTTGAAACGACCCGGCATAGGCTTCCAGAGTTCATGGATGTAGCCCAGCATGGCATAGACATCGCTTGGTGTATCCATCAAGCAACGGATTGCTGTCAGATCATATAGTTCGTCAAAACGCTTTTTCTTGTCATGCATCTTTCGATAGATGGAGTAGATATGCTTGGGACGACCGTAGATTTGACCAGTCAGATGACGTTCCTCTGTATATTCTCTCAACTTGTCGACGACTTCATTGACCAACTCTTCCCGTTCACGTCGTTTTTCCCTCATCATGTGGGTAATCTTGTAAAACTCAACTTCATTGAGGTAACGGAAGGACATATCTTCCAATTCCCACTTGATAGAAGAAATACCCAGGCGGTGGGCAAGGGGAGCATAGATTTCCATCGTTTCACGTGAAATCCGTTCCTGCTTGTCCTTGCGCAAGTGCTTAAGAGTCCGCATGTTGTGAAGTCGATCTGCTAGTTTAACCAGAATCACCCGCATATCTTGGGACATGGCTATCAGCATGTTGCGGTGGTTTTCAGCTAGTTGCTCCGCGTGTGATTTGTACTCGACCTTACCTAACTTGGTCACCCCACCGACAATATGGCGAACCTCTGGACCAAATTCAGCCTCCATATCATCCAAGGTTACATCCGTATCTTCAACCACATCATGTAAGAAACCACAGGCTACGGTTACCGCATCTAGCTTGAGCCCTGCCAAAATCCCTGCTACTTGGATAGGGTGGACAATATAGGGTTCACCTGACTTGCGAAACTGTGTCTTGTGTGCTTCCGTCGCAAAATCCAAGGCCTTCTGAACAAAAGCGACATCTTCGGCTGGAAGGTAGGTAGCAGTCAGCCCAACAACCTCTTCTCCTGTAAAATTGATTTCCTTCATTTGTTTCTCTCCCTAACTATTTCCTATTATTTTACCATTTTCACTGGAAAAGAAAAAGGAAAGCGGTAATTCATCCATACTATACCATTCAAAATGACGATAAACAAAGAAAACTAATCAAACATTTTTTAGTCATCGTTCGTTTTTTGTTGTTTTTCTGAAAATTTTTCT
Source organism: Streptococcus sp. 32226D021BW (assembly GCF_053545015.1). Classification (NCBI taxonomy): domain Bacteria; kingdom Bacillati; phylum Bacillota; class Bacilli; order Lactobacillales; family Streptococcaceae; genus Streptococcus; species Streptococcus sp. 32226D021BW. The sequence goes on from NZ_JBPPVC010000010.1 coordinate 69,447, forward strand.
TTATTTTTCTTTTGTTTTTTCGTAGAAACTGTTGATGTTTTCGTTTTCAATATGTATAATATTCTTGAGATTATATCAAATGGAGGTTCTCATGAAATTTCGTTTTAGTAAGTGTGCCCTAGCCCTCAGCCTAGCTTTACTGGCTAGCACCAACACCGCCCTTGTCTCTGCCCAAGAAGCCAGCACAGATACTCCTGTTTTAAAGACTGAAACAGAAACCAGTAGCTCTGTAGCAACCAGCCAAGCCGAAGCAACGACTGGTGAGGTTGCCACACCGATAACTACCGAAACTACAGCCGGTGAGGCTGTCACGCCAACTACAGAAACCACCGACCAGTCTGTTACACCAGTAACAGAAGAAGCTGCTCCTGTTGTAGAAACCAGCAATACTCCAGTTAACGACACAACAGCTAGCCCTGTTACAGCAACACGCGCAGCCGCGACGGAAACAACAACTCCTGTCGAAGGCCAGTCTGTTGACGTCCGTATCTTAGCAACAACGGACCTCCATACTAACTTGGTCAACTACGACTACTACCAAGACAAACCTGTTGAAACCCTTGGTTTGGCCAAAACTGCTGTCCTAATCGAAGAGGCAAAAGCTGAGAATTCAAACATTGTGCTTGTAGATAATGGTGATACCATTCAAGGAACACCGCTTGGAAACTACAAATCCATCATCGATCCAATTGAAGAAGGCGAACAACATCCTATGTACGCTGCCTTGGATACGCTGGGCTTCGATGCTGGTACACTTGGAAACCACGAATTCAACTATGGTCTAGACTATCTCCGCAAGGTGATTTCAACTGCGGGCATGCCTCTTCTTAATGCCAACGTTTTACATCCTACAACCAAAGACTTCCTCTACCAGCCTTATACCATCATTGACAAGACCTTTACAGATACGACTGGCAAGGCTGTCAGCCTGAAAGTCGGAATCACAGGAATTGTTCCGCCACAAATCCTCAACTGGGACAAGGCTTATTTGGAAGGCAAGGTCATCGTGCGCGATGCGGTTGAAGCAGTTCGTGACATCGTTCCTGTTATTCGCGAAAATGGAGCTGACATCGTTCTAGTCCTTTCTCACTCAGGTATCGGTGATGACCAGTATGAAGTCGGCGAGGAAAATGTCGGTTACCAAATCGCCAGCCTAGCTGGAGTTGATGCGGTCATCACAGGCCACTCCCACGCAGAATTCCCAGGAACTGCCGAAAAACCAAGCTTCTATGCTAAATATGCTGGCGTGGACGACACAAATGGTAAAATCAATGGCACTCCTGTCACCATGGCTGGTAAATACGGTGACCACCTCGGCGTTATCGACCTCAACCTGACCTACACCGACGGTAAATGGACCACAACTTCTAGCAAGGCTGCTATCCGCAAGATTGACACCAAGTCATCTGTGGCAGACAGTCGTATCATTGACCTCGCTAAAGAAGCTCACACTGAAACCATCAACTATGTTCGCCAGCAAGTCGGTGAAACAACGGCACCAATCAACAGCTTCTTTGCCCTTGTTCAAGACGACCCTTCTGTACAGATTGTAAACAATGCTCAAATCTGGTATGCTAAACAGCAACTAGCAGGAACGCCTGAAGCTGGTCTGCCAATCCTTTCTGCAGCAGCGCCTTTCAAGGCTGGTACTCGTGGTGATGCAAGTGCTTATACTGATATTCCTACCGGTCCAATTGCTATCAAGAACGTAGCAGACCTTTACCTCTATGACAACGTTGTCGCGATCTTGAAAGTCAACGGTGCCCAACTCAGAGAATGGTTGGAAATGTCAGCAGGTCAGTTCAACCAAGTAGATCCAAGCTCAACAGAGCCACAAAACCTGGTCAATACAGATTACCGGACTTATAACTTCGATGTCATTGATGGCGTAACCTATCAATACGACATCACCCAGCCAAACAAGTACGACCGTAGCGGTAAAGTGGTTAATGAAGCAGCTAGCCGTGTCCGCAACCTTCAGTACAATGGACAGGCTGTCACAGATGAGCAAGAGTTCATCGTTGTGACCAACAACTATCGTGCTAGCGGTACCTTCCCGGGTGTCAAAGATGCCTCTGTCAACTATTTGCTTAACTTGGAGAACCGCCAAGCGATCATCAACTATATCATCTCAGAGAAGGTTATCAACCCAACAGCAGATAATAACTGGACCTTTACAAATAGCATCAAGGGCTTAGACCTCCGTTTCTTGACAGCCGATCGCGCAAAAGACTTGCTAGCGGATCAAGAAGGTCTGGTTTACCTCCAAGCCTCTACTGAAAACGAAGGATTTGGCGAATTCAAATTTGTCTACACTGAGCCAAAAGTGGTAACACCTCCAACTGGTCAAACAGATACCAATACTAACTCAGCTACAGGTCAAACTGGTGTTCAAATCACACTGCCATCTGGTCAGGTCATTACCCTTCCCGCAGACAAGCCAGCGACACCAGCACCAAAACACAAACTTGCTACTACAGCTAAGACAAACACTTCCTCCGCAACAACTCAAACAGGGCAGAAAACACTCCCTGCAACTGGTGAGGCAAGTTCTATGCTTAGCCTGATTGGTTTCAGTTTGATGGGCCTTGTCGGTGCTTTCCGCAAGAAAAAAAATAGTAAAAATGTGTAAGAGTTTGGCTAGTCCAAACTCTTCTTTAAAAAGGAAACCATGTTTCAAACCTTCCCTACTCTAAAATCTACCTCCTTCCAACTTCGGAAAATCGAGGAAACAGACCTCGATGACCTGTGGGAAATCTATTCCAATCCCATTCACTTTCAGATGACACCCAACACTTCCACTCAAAACAAAGAAACCCTCCGAAAACGCATTGGGCATTTCCAGAGGGATTTCAATAAGAAGAAATGCTTATTCTTGGGCTTGGAGCATCAAGGGAGATTGATTGGCGTTTTGGAAGCTTTCGACCACAAGAAACGATCTGCGTCGGTGACCATTGGCTATCGGATAAACCATGCCTTCTGGAATCAAGGTCTGGCTAGCCAAGCAGTCAGTCTGCTCTGCCATTTCCTACTAGAAGCATGTCCGATAAAAACAATCGCCGCCTTTGTCCTGCCAGAAAATCAAGCTTCTCAGCAGGTGCTCCTGAAAAATGACTTTCAACAGGTCGGGCAAGTCGAGGAGGGCTGGAAGGGCTTGGGGCAGGTCAGCCTCTTACAGTTTGAACGAAAATAGTAAGGGCTCAGCACCGCTTCTCAGAGTTCGTGTCAACATCTCAGCGCAGTGGTTGATTGGGTTTAACAGTCCAGTGGACTGTTAAAGGTTAGAGATAAGATTTGCGAAGCAAATCTCAGCAACTCGTGTATTACACTCCAATTCTGACCTTTACGACTGTTGCGAACAGAGTTCACCTTATTTCCAACCTCCGACAGTCACTACTCTGACTGTCGGAGCTATGCGGGGGTGGGAGTAAAATAGTCCAGTGGACTATTTTAGCCCGAGCCTACATGTTGGAAGTGAGGTGAACCCTTTTTTCAGTTAGATGTGTTCTTTCTCACTCCCTCTTATGCAAAATAGCTCCAAATCACCGCAATGAGAATAGCCGGCAGCATATTGGCCACTCGGATTTTCCTATCCCAAACGATATTGACACCGACACAGAAGATGAGGGCGGAGCCGATAAAGGAGAGATTGGCAAGGGCCTGATCCGTCATCAAAGGCTCAATCAGGCGCGCCAAAAGAGTCACTGACCCTTGAAAAATCAAGACCGGTACTGCTGAAAATCCTGCTCCCTTACCCAAGCTAGCCGTCATGATAAAGATGATGATAAAATCCAGAATGCTCTTAATGGCGAGGAGGGTATAATCTCCTGTCAAGCCGTCTTGGATAGAGCCTATAATGGCCATGGCACCGATACAGACCGTCAGGGATGCGGTTAGAAAAGCATCTAAAAACTGTGAATCCTGACCATTGCCAGACTTTTCACGCAGCCAGATACCCAAGCGCTCAAACCAACCTTCGATATGAAGGACTTCGCCTAGAAAGGTCCCAAAAGCCAGACTGAGCACAAAGAGCATGGTGTTCTGGGTGACCAGTTGACCATTTTCCACTCTTAAAAGACCTGTCAGAGTTCCAGAAATCCCTAAAAAGAGAATGGCAACACCGCTAGCCAGGGTTAGCCCAGACTGATGCCGAGGTTTTAAAAGGTGGCCAAACCAGGCACCAAATAGGCCTCCAAGTGCGACTGCCAGTGTATTGATAATCGTTCCTAAGGCAAACATGGCTCTCCTTTATGATTCTCTATCATTTGGCAATAGATAATAGACTTTGCCATCTTCAAGTAGCAATTCTACATTCTCATCATAATTGTTAATATATAGTTGCTTACTAGATTGATAGGAAACTCTTTCTTGTTCTGAAATTAGCTTAATGGTCCGTTTTCGAACATCGATATAACGAATGGCTTTATTTAGCTCGCCAGCCGCCTTACCAATTCCAAAACCTGCAGCAGCACCTACGATACCTCCAAGCAAGCCTACTCCAGCAGCAACATGAGCATTCTTATCCAACTCTTTGGCAACGTCTGCTACTACTTTCATAGCGCCTTCCTGCGCACGTCTATTATGCTTGGTATCAATACGGAAAGATTTTATTTTATTTTTATGCCAACTAGCTATCTTTTCAGCAAGACCATTACAGGTTTTTAGATAATACTCATACACATAGTAGCTACTATCTTCTGATGTCACTCCTTTTGAAAATACTAGGTCCAGCTTACTTAGTTCCTCTAATAATCTCAGCAAGGTGTGTTGATAGAACAGATTGGCACTTAACTTTTCAATTAGTTTTTCATACTTTTCAAAAGGTAATCCTTTTTCCTGAGCAATAATATCTTCGATAGCTAGATTTACCTGTTCCAATAACTTGGTAACCTCAGCACGAAAATTAGCACACTCCATCAACTTTAATCTTGCTAATTCAGTATTTCCAACATAATCTGCTGAAAATGTTGATAGCTGAGAAATATTAACAATCAAAGCTCGAACAGTCCCTTTGAATTCTCTTTCTTGAAAATCCTTAATTTCATTCAAAGTTTCTTTCATGGAATTAAGTTGTCCATTGATTTCAGCCATATAATATTGACCAACAACCATGGCAGCCACTTGCATCACTCCCGCAACAGCTGATGCAGCTTTTGCTCCCTTTGCAATATCGACTTGAGCAGGAGTAAGTATTGCATGAGCCTTAAATTTTCCATCCGCACCTTTTACAAAAGCCCGATATTTATCTGTTTCCCCTTTGATTTTGTGCAAATCGCCTATCGGCAAATCCACTTTGAACAATCCCTTAGGAATATTAGCTTGTTCAGCTTTCTTAAGATGATGTTTGAATGCTGGTTGAACTATCTTTTCAACATGAGCCAAAATATTCGGATTTGTAATCTCATTTTTCTGATATGCTGTTGAATCCAACTCATTCATTTTCTGAATGATAGCAAAGCAATCATCCGAAACAATCAATTCTCGATGTTCCTTTTGTTCTAATTCACTCATCTTCCGATTCTCCTTACCTCAACAATTCTGTCGCGTAGCTAATGGCAGAAAGGGCGTAGAGTGGAGCCGTCTCCGCTCGTAAGATACGAGGACCTAGACCTGTCTTGACCGCTCCTGCTCCTTCAAATGCAGCGACTTCCTCAGGCGACACACCACCTTCTGGACCGACGATGACAAGGACTGATTGGCCTGCTTCTAAGCCAGATAAGATTTTCACCAGGTTGGCTTGTTCGCCCTCTTTTGCAGCCTCTTCGTAGGCTAAGATAATCTGGTCAAATCCTGCTAGTTGGGCTAGGAAATCCGCTTTTTTCTCAAATAAACGAACAGCTGGAATGCGATTGCGTTTGCTTTGCTCGGCTGCGCCTTGGGCAATTTTTTCTAACTTTTCTGCTTTTTTTGCCAGTTTTTTACCGTCCCATTTGACCACAGACCAATCCGCTGGGAAGGCCCAGAGGGCTGTCATGCCTAATTCCGTTGCCTTTTGAGCGACAAATTCGAGCTTATCTCCCTTTGGAAAACCCATGGCAATGGTCACGGAAACGGGTAATTCAACATTGTCTGCTAGTTCTTCGATGATTTCAACAGATTGGCTCTGGCTGTCCACTACCCGCGCCAAGCGTTTGATGCCATCATCAAAGACCAGGACAATCTGATCGTCTGCCTGCAAGCGCATGACAGAAAACATGTGCTTGGCAGTGTCCTTATCCTTAATCTGGAAAATGCCCTGCGGTGCTCTGCCATTGACAAAATACTGCTGCATCCTAGCCTCCAATCATACCTGAGCGGTCAGCGGTTTTCTTGAAGATACAGCAATTCCACTCGCCCTGAATCATGTGGGTCTCAAGGAAGAAGCCAGCCGCCTCCGCAGATGCTCGCACCATGTCCCACTTGTCCGCGATGATGCCGCTCATAATCAGGTAGCCCTCGTCCTTGACCAGACGGTAGGCATCCTCGGTCAGATGGATGAGAATATCCGCCAAGATGTTGGCAACGATGACTTCCGCTTCAATGTCAACGCCACGAAGGAGATCACCTGCCGCAACATGAATATTGCTGGTGTGGGCGTTGAGGTCAATGTTTTCCTGGGCCACACGCACCGCCACTTCATCCAAGTCATAAGCGTAAATCTCCTTAGCTCCCAAGAGAGAACTGGCAATGGAGAGGACGCCTGAGCCTGTGCCGACGTCAATGACTGTTTCGCCACCACGAAGGACCTGCTCCAAGGCAAAGAGGCTCATTTTGGTCGTCGGGTGAGTTCCCGTACCGAAAGCCATGCCTGGATCCAGACGGATAATCTTCTCACCAGCAGTCGCCTCATAGTCGGTCCAAGACGGCACAATGGTCAAATCGTGGGTAATGCGGGCTGGCTCATAGTATTTCTTCCAGTTGTCCGCCCAGTCTTCCTCCGCCAGTTCCTGACTTTCTAGGCTGACCTGACCGGTTTCCAAGCCAAAACCTGTCAAATCCGCCAATTGAGTCGCCAAGTCTGCCTTAACTTCCTCAATATCTACAGTATCAGGATAATAGGCCGTAATGGCAATCATATCCGACTGCTCCACCTCGGGATAGAGTTCACCAAAACGGTCCTCCTGTCCCACATAGTCAGCCGAGTCGCTAATCGCCACCCCCTGACTGCCCGTTTCAATCATTAGATTTGAAACTGCCTCTTCTGCATCACGATGCACGTGAATCGTTAATTCTTGCCATGAGTTCATGTTTGTTTTCCTTTTCTTTTCTATGCGTCAATCACTGTATTATTGTACCGATTTCTAGCCCATTTTACAAGTTAATGTTATAAGGTAAGTAAAATCAAAATAATTTTCGAATAAATGAAATGACAGGAAAATCTGAGCGGTGGTTCTGATTTCTGAAAGGTGGTGGTGCCTATGCAAATAGACACAAAATCCAACGGAAAGGAGAACCTGATTTGTCAGCAGATGAACTAATGGTCATCATAGCTTTTGCAAGCTTACTTGTAAGTATGCTTGATTTGATCATTACAATCATCGTAACCATGCTAGATAAAAAATAGACCGCCCAAGATTTCAAGCTGGCGGTCTATTTTGTCCAAAAGCTGAACCATCGCTATGGTCCTGTCAGGGCGTTGAGCTGGAACTCAACGCCTTTTCTATTTTTATAATAGCAAAAGTTTCGCCTGCAGTCAAGCAAGAGAGAAAACGGAATGTCAAATAGAATCTATTACCCTCAATTCTATACCCACTGCACCATATTGTTCTAATTGTTCTCGCGAATAGTAAACTTCCATATCTTCTGGTTTCGCCTCTCTGATACTGCTTTGCGTATACCCACAAGACAATAAATCTAGTTCTTTGTATAACTGAGCAAAATTATCAAATATGTGAAGATTTAATACTTGCACCTCGATCGTTTGCATCTGATTTTCTGTACAATAAAAACGGATGCGATCTCCAATTTGTATATGCTTGCGTTTCTCGTCATAAAGTCGTAGCTCAATAGTCTTCTGACCAGACTTCATCATTGCAAAAGGTTTTGGAGCCAGTAACATTTCATGAACCATCTCAATACCTCGGATATGGGTAAAATTCCCCCTCCACCAAGTCTGCTCTGCCTTTTTCAAAGGCCTCGCTATCCCATGCAATCGCAAATTCTTGGGCTTCTGGGTCTGCCAAAAAGTCCATGAGGTCATCTAGGCCTTGGTCTGCGGTGTCCTTGAGAAAGCTTGCGAAGTAGGTCAGAAACTCTGCTGAAAAGCCCTTCTTGGCGTCAAATGGCAGAGCGACCAGGTAGTCTTCCTCGTCAAAGCGAGACTTGTCCTGGTTGTAGAAAAGGACATACTCCTCTAGGAAAATATCCTCCGCAGAGGCATTGCCTTCGTCGTCCACCGTTTCAATCCCAGCCGCATTTTGTGCCTCCAAGATGAAAGCCAACTCAACTGCGTGGTTTTTCTTGTCCCAGTTGAGCTCGTAATCATAAGTAAAATGTTTATCCAGTGCTGCTTCTAGCACATCTAAAAAGCCATGTTTTGCCATGTCAGTCCTCTTTCGATTTTGTGTTATAATAAGTGTACCATAATCAGCTAACAAAAGAAACGAAAGGAAGCCTATGCCAGCCAATCTCGCCCTTCGTATGCGGCCCAAATCCATTGATGAAGTGATCGGTCAGGAACACCTGGTCGGTCCTGGAAAGATTATCCGCCGCATGATTGATGCAAATATGCTGTCGTCCATGATTCTCTACGGTCCGCCAGGGATTGGCAAGACCTCGATTGCGTCCGCAATTGCTGGTACGACCAAGTATGCCTTTCGGACCTTTAATGCCACGACCGACAACCAAAAACGCCTGCAGGAGATTGCTGAAGAGGCTAAATTTTCTGGCGGTCTGGTCCTCATGCTCGATGAGATTCACCGCCTCAACAAGACCAAGCAGGACTTCCTGCTTCCTCTCTTGGAAAATGGCAATATCATCATGATTGGAGCGACGACAGAAAATCCATTTTTCTCTATTTTGCCCGCCATTCGCAGTCGGGTGCAGATTTTTGAATTGCAACCTTTGCAAACCAGCCACATCCGACAGGCCTTGGAACTGACTCTAACAGACAGCGAACGTGGTTTTGACTTCCCAGTCACCATTGAGCCTCAAGCTCTGGATTTTCTGGCAAATGCGACAAACGGTGACCTCCGTGCTGCCTACAATTCGTTAGAATTAGCCGTGCTTTCGACCAAGGAAAGTGACGACGGTAGCCGCCACATTGATCTGGACGCTGTGGAAAATAGCCTACAGAAATCTTACATCAGCATGGACAAGAACGGCGATGCCCACTACGATATCCTCTCGGCCCTGCAAAAATCCATTCGAGGTAGCGATGTCAATGCCAGCCTCCACTACGCCGCTCGTTTGATTGAAGCGGAAGACCTGCCTAGTCTGGCCCGCCGCTTGACGGTCATTGCCTACGAAGACATCGGCTTGGCCAATCCAGAAGCTCAGATTCATACGGTGACTGCACTAGAAGCTGCCCAGAAAATCGGCTTTCCAGAGGCACGGATTTTGATTGCCAATGTGGTGATTGATTTGGCCCTTTCTCCCAAGTCCAACTCCGCCTATCTGGCTATGGATGCAGCTCTGGCTGATTTGCGGAAAAACGGTCATCTGCCTATTCCAAATCACCTGCGGGATGGTCATTATGCTGGTAGTAAGGAGCTGGGAAATGCCATTGGTTACCAGTATCCCCATGCCTATCCTGAAAAATGGGTTGATCAGCAATATCTGCCCGATAAGTTACTAAATGCGGACTACTTCACCGCCAACGACACCGGCAAATACGAGCGTGCCTTGGGCATGACCCAAGAAAAAATCAAGCAGCTAAAACAAAACAAGAAAAAAAGTTGATAACGTTTTCATTTTTTGCCGATTTTCTCTTGATTTTTTTTTTAAATGTGGTAATATTAAATCATAAATAAGAACTGCTGTGGTATACGAATTCATACCTATGTGTTGACCGACTATTTTTGTATTACTAGGGAGACAAAGATCTTTTGGCAGTATGCAGGCTGGTACACCCAGAAGCAACTAAGTCAGAAACACGTCACCCACCTGCTTCTAGCGTGCGGGATCAATACAATCTTTGAATAACCGGTACCAATACAGCATTTTTATTTTGCCCTTCCTTAGCTCAGCTGGCAGAGCAGCGGACTCTTAATCCGTGGGTCGTAGGTTCGATCCCTACAGGGAGGATTGGTTGATATGAGGAAAGTCTTGATTTATCAAGGCTTTTTCTCGTTTTAAAGTTGATTCGTTCTTCTTTTGTTCAAAAAAAGAGACTGGGCAAAAAGCCCAACCTCGCTTCTCAGGGTTCGTGTCAACATCGCAGCGCAGTGGTTGATTGGTAGATTTGTTCGTGTTTTACACTCCAAATCTGACCATTACGACTGTTGCGAACAAAGTTCGCTCTATTTCCAACCTCCAACAGTCACTACTCTGACTGTTGGAGCTATGCGGGGGTGGGAGTGAAACAGTCTGGGAATAGACTGTTTCAGCTCAACAACTGGAAATAAGGACTTGTTGACGAACTCTTTTTTCTACCATTTGTCAAGCCTATCAAGGTATTTGATGAAAAATATGTTGAGTTCAATAGTCAAAATAAGGAAATTGTTTTCTTTTGAACTAAAGTTTCGTGTAAAAAGAGTATACGAAATTAACACCTTATGTTGAAAATTTTTGATAAGGTGTTACAATAATATTGCATAAACAATCTTACTGATTTTTGGTTAAAGTGTAATCGTAAAGTTTGTTATGCGTTATGAGGTAATACATTGTCCGAATGAGACGATGTATGGAGGCAATCGTGTGTGGCTTCGTAGAAGTCGTTTGCGATTGTCTTTTTCGTTTCTCAT
>NZ_JBPPVC010000011.1:0-63775 GCF_053545015.1 Streptococcus sp. 32226D021BW
TCTCGCGACAACTATCTTAGTTTATCATTTCTTCAACTGATTGTCAACACTTTTTTGAAACTTTTTTAATTTCTTTTTTGTGTTCTGTCGCTTCAGATTTGACAACTCAATTATTCTATCATCTTCACTTAACCTTGTCAACTACTTTTTGAAACTTTTTTTCAAACGGTTAACAGGTTCTCTATAAGACAACTCAATCATTCTATCATCTTCATTTCCTCTTGTCAACTCTTTTTTGAAACTTTTTTCATGCCTATTTTTGATGAAATAAAAATAGCTGATAACCTAAAATGATTATTAGTTATTACCCTGTAAAGATAATAAGTATTTTTCTTCCCCCATACCTCTGACTTTCAGACCTTCTGTCGCACAAGTCACTAGTTCTCTGGATAATTGCCCTACGATTTCTCGTTCTCTTCTCGTAAGGTGTTTTACTGAGAATTGTTTACGAAGATGCTTGTAATCTCTTCCAAAATAGTCAAAGAAATCCGTTTCTTCTAGTATTTTTTCAAATTTTTCTAAATTTACAAGCAACCCTAATTGAAAGGCAATCGGTGCAAATGTCTTATCAAATGGTTGTGTACAGATACTTCTAAATTCAATTGTGCCTCTTTTGGTCAACTCCTGATAATGATAAGAACGATGTGTTTTCAAATCGCTAGTAGTTGGAACAATTTCCTGCGACTGACCAGAGGTAGTCATAGCAGTTATTTTTTTCATTCTTAGAAAGTCTTCTACAGTAATAGGGGGGAAGTAATAACATTTTGCATCACGTTCAATATAGAAGATGGCCGTTTTTTTCTGAAACTCAAGGTAATCTGTTTCTGTATTGAAATCCTCTGGATATACCCCGACATTATCCTCTATCAAACCATGCATAGAGGATTCCCAAAAATAATCTCGACTTATTGTCCAATCTTCACGCTCGGCAAATTCAGAATTCGCAAAAAGGAAGGCCTTGACAGCTTCAATCTTATTAAATGCATTTATAACCCGTAGATAGTTTTCACGTGATACATCAAATTGAACCTGGTTGCCGCAAATAAAACCCGCATAATCCACATAGGGATGCATATGAGGCTGGTTTTCAGCCAATCTTAAATAAGCCATTAGCATCTTATAACGATCTGTAGCTACTGGTCTGTGGTCATTTAACTGCCAACTAGGATTTATTCCCACTCCCTGCAATTCATGATCATATAAAGCCAAGACTCCCTGTATTTCTTGTAGATATAATTCAAAGCGCTTGGCTACATCGTGAATACATTTTGCCTTTGCAAACGCCAATTCTAGCGTGTTATAAGTTACTTCGAATAGGATAAGATCGCCATCATCATTGACAATCTCTATAGGATTGCCAGTTTCATCCAACTTCCTTACGTAAAAATCCATATTCTTTGCAAGATGTACGAGTAAATCTTTGGTTACTTTTATAGAGGTGGGTCCTCCATTTTTATTCACTATTGGATATTCAAGTTCAATTCCAATAAATAATTCTGGGTTATCCTGTATTTTCGAAAGATAATAATCTTTAAAGAAGTTAGTAATTTCAGCCATGTATCCTCCATTCGTTCTTTAAAGTATATCAAATTTTATGCAAAAATAAAACGCCTGCTTACGAAATTATTCTACATTAGAGTAATTTCGTAAACAAGCGTCCAATCAATATGATGAGTGTTACCGCTGGGATGAACCCAGCGGCAGACCAGAGCTAGACTAAGGATTTGAAACAAATCCCATCATCATAACACTCAACAAAATTGATGATCTTATACAAGTTCGATAATTGCCATTGGGGCAGCATCACCACGACGTGGTTCAGTTTTGAGGATACGAGTATATCCACCATTGCGTTCTGCATAGCGAGGCGCGATTTCTGAGAACAATTTTTGAAGTACAGTAGTAGCTGTGTACTTGTCAGTAGCTTCGTCATAGTTTTCAGATGCGATTTCGTTACGAACGAATGCAGCAGCTTGACGACGTGCGTGCAAGTCACCACGTTTACCAAGTGTGATCATTTTTTCAACTGTTTTACGGATTTCTTTAGCACGAGCTTCAGTTGTAACGATTGATTCGTTGATCAAAAGGTCAGTTGTCAAATCGCGCAACATTGCTTTACGTTGTGAGCTAGTGCGTCCTAGTTTACGGTATGCCATGATTTCCTCCTATATTATTTATCTTTCTTCAATCCCAGACCTAAGTCAGCCAATTTAACCTTGACTTCTTCAAGACTCTTACGACCAAGATTGCGCACTTTCATCATTTCTGGCTCAGTTTTTTCTGTCAAATCAAATACAGTATTGATGCCTGCACGTTTTAAACAGTTGTATGAGCGAACAGATAGGTCCAATTCCTCAATCGTACGATCGAGCATACGGTCGTCAGACGTTACTTCAGTTTCCTTCATTACTTCTGCAGATTTAGCAACTTCAGTCAAATCTGTAAATAGACCAAGGTGCTCCATCAAAATACGAGCTGAAAGACCTAAAGCATCTTCTGGAATAATTGTACCATTTGTATTGATTTCAAGTGTTAATTTGTCAAATCCATCATTGCTACCAACGCGAGCTGGTTCAACCTGATAGTTGACTTTTGTCACCGGCGTATAGATTGAATCCACCGCAAGTGTTCCCACTGGTGCATCATCTTTTTTATTACCTTCAGCTGGCACATAACCACGACCTGAATTGACGGTCAAGGTAGCTCTAAAGCTTGCGTCTTCAGCAATAGTGAAAAGATAATGATCTGGGTTTATAATTTCAATGTCACTGTCAGTAAGAATGTCCCCTGCTGTTACTTCAGCTGGACCTACTACATCAAGTTCAATCGTCTTTTCGTCTTCGACATAAGATTTTACAGCAATGCCTTTGATGCTAAGAATAATTTGCATAACATCTTCACGGACACCTGGAACTGTGTCGAATTCGTGGAGTACGCCATCAATTTTAATTGATGTTACTGCAGCACCTGGAAGTGAAGCAAGAAGTACACGACGAAGAGAGTTACCAAGAGTTGTTCCATAACCACGTTCTAGCGGTTCGATGACAAATCTGCCGTAATCTTTTTTTTCATCAATTTTTGTTATTGTTGGTTTTTCAAACTCAATCATTTCTTACTCCCTCTTAAACGAAAAGCTGTGTATGGTATGTATGATTATACACGGCGACGTTTTGGAGGACGAGCACCATTGTGTGGTACAGGAGTCACATCACGAATTGCTGTTACTTCAAGACCAGCGGCAGCAAGAGCGCGGATAGCAGACTCACGACCTGAACCTGGGCCTTTAACGGTAACTTCAACTGTTTTAAGACCGTGTTCTTGTGCAGATTTAGCAGCAGCTTCGGCAGCCATTTGAGCAGCAAATGGTGTAGATTTACGAGAACCTTTGAAACCAAGAGCGCCAGCTGATGACCAAGCAAGAGCGTTACCATGCACATCAGTAATCATAACAATAGTGTTATTAAATGTTGCGTGAATATGAGCAATACCAGATTCGATATTCTTTTTCACACGACGTTTACGTGTTGGTTTAGCCAATTTTTCTACCTCCTATTTTATTTTTTCTTACCTGCGATCGCAACAGCTTTACCTTTACGAGTGCGGGCATTGTTTTTAGTGTTTTGTCCACGGACAGGAAGTCCACGACGGTGACGGATACCACGGTATGAACCGATTTCCATCAAACGTTTGATGTTCAAGTTAACTTCACGACGAAGGTCACCTTCAACTTTGATTGCATCAACTTCGCGACGAATAGCGTCTTCTTGATCAGGTGTCAAGTCTTTTACGCGAACATCTTCTGAAATACCTGCAGCAGCAAGAATTTTCTTAGAAGTTGCGAGACCGATACCGTAAACATAAGTCAATGAAACAACTACACGTTTGTCATTTGGAATGTCAACTCCAGCAATACGAGCCATGTTTTCTCCTTTCTATTTCTTAACCTTGACGTTGCTTGTGTTTAGGGTTTGCTGGGCAAATCACCATAACACGACCATTACGACGAATGACTTTGCAGTATTCGCAAATTGGTTTGACCGATGGTCTTACTTTCATGTCTAATCCCTCCAAGTATTTCGACTATTTAAAGCGGTATGTGATACGTCCACGTGTCAAGTCGTATGGACTAAGCTCAACAGTTACGCGGTCACCGACCAAAATACGAATGTAGTTCTTACGGATTTTACCAGAAACAGTTGCAAGGACTTGGTGTCCATTTTCCAACTCAACAGTAAACATAGCATTTGGCATTGTATCAACTACTTTGCCTTCAATTTCAATCACATCTTCTTTTGCCATGCAAAAGTAACCCCTCTCTAAATATCGATTTGATGCCCTCTGAACACAGAGGTAACAATTATAAGTCAGACTAGGCTATTTTATCACTTTTGGTGGAAAAATGCAAGCCAAATCTATTAAGTTTATTGCAATTTTGATAGCACAGTATCAATTGCTTTGAAAACAAGTTCGATGTCTTGGTCTCCTTCAATATCATGCACCAATCCTTTGGCACGATAGTGTTTGATAATCGGTTGACCTTGTGCAATGTTTACTTCTAAACGGCGTTTAACAGATTCTGGCTTATCATCTTCACGTTGGTAGAAATCTTCCTCTTTGTAATCCCCAACTGGTGGATTGAATACCTTGTGGAAGGTTTCACCTGTTTCCTTATGAATGATGCGGCCACTTAGACGCTCAATCAATTTTGATGGATCAATATCAATGTTGATTACTCCTTGCAATTCAATACCCAAATCCGCCAAGTTTGCATCTAGTGCATGGGCTTGTTCGATAGTACGTGGGTAACCGTCCAACAAGAAACCTTTTTCTTTAATATCATCTTGAACCAAGCGCTCTTTGACAATGCCATTAGTAACTTCATCTGGTACTAAATCGCCCTTGTCAATATAAGACTTAGCCAAAACCCCCATCTCAGTCTGATTAGCCATCGCTGCGCGGAACATATCGCCAGTAGAAATATGAGCAACATTAAATTTCTCTACAATCTTAGCTGCCTGTGTCCCCTTACCAGCACCTGGTAAACCCATAATTAAAAGATTCATGACAAACTCCTTATTTTGTTTTCACATAAATTTGCCAACATTGACAAACTTATCTAAAAACAAAATAGAAGGTTGACGAGGTCAACCTATATTCTATTCTGTAATTTCCAAGAAACCTACATATTTTCTCTTTAGAAGGTAGCCTTCCAACTGCTTAATACCTTCGATACTTGTTGAAATCAAGATGATCAAACTCGTACCCAAGAAAGCAATATTCGAAGAAAGCCCAAAGAGATTTTGTGCAAGAATTGGTAGCAAGGCAATAAAGCTTAGGAATAGTGCGCCAATCGCAGCTAAACGCTTCAGCAATTTAGACAAGAATTGTTCTGTCCCATTTCCAGGCCGTACGCCGTGGATGTAGGCAGCACTCTTTTGTAAACTTTCTGCAGTTTTTTCAGGATTGACCTGAACGAATGTATAGAAGAAAGTAAACAAGATAATCAAACTTGCGTAAACAATCATTCCTTTGACAGTTGAATAATCAAAGTATTCTTGAACTGCCATTAACCAACCTGCACTTCTATTCTGACTTGCAAAATATTGAATCAAAGAAGTTGGAACTGCAGTAATGGAACCTGCAAAGATAACGGGAATAACTCCTGCTGGATTCAATTTTAGGGGCAAGTAAGAACTAGAAGGCGCACCTTGAGCACGTTTTGTGTATTGAATTGGTAGTTTATACTCAGCTTGTTGTACAAATGTTGTAAAGTAAATTACAAAAAGTATTAAGACAATCAATGCTGCAACAAAAATCGCAGATTGTCCCAGACGACTCGATTCAATATTAACAAAACGGTCGATGTAAATCTCATAAAAAGTTCCTGGTAGGGAAGAAATGATACCTGCAAAGATAATCATTGATGTCCCATTACCGTAGCCTTTTTCAGAAATTTGTTCTCCTAACCAAGTAACAATAACTGAACCAGTTGTTAAAATGGAACCAATTAACAAATAAGTTTGCCAGTTAAGTGGCATATTTGTTAATTTTGCGCCTGATAGAGCATTGAAACCTGCTGTGATACCGATAGACTGAACAAACGCCAACACCAAAGAGATGTATCGGGTCGCTTGATTTAACTTCCGTCGACCAACTTCACCCTGTTTTCCCCATTCTACAAATTTGGGTAAGATATCCATTTGTAAGAGTTGAACAATGATAGAAGCTGTGATATATGGGCTAACCCCTAGCGCAAAGACCGAAAAATTTCGCATTGCATTACCAGAAACCAGACTCAACATGTTCAAAAATGGGACATTTGACAAGGCTTCAAGACTTTTTGCATTTACTCCTGGCACTGTAATATGAGTACCGATTCGGAAAACCAAAAGGATAAAAATGGTAAATAGAATTTTACTACGTACCAATTTTATTTTCAAGGCATCCTTTAAAAGCTTAAAAAACATAGGCTGTCACCTCTTAGATGACTTCTACTGAGCCACCTTTAGAAGTGATTGCTTCTTCAGCTGATTTAGAGAATTTAGCAGCCTTAACTGTCAATTTCTTCGTCAATTCGCCGTTACCAAGGATTTTGATACCTGATTTTTCAGCTTTAACAATACCAGCTTCGATAAGTACAACTGGTGTTACTTCAGCACCATCTTCAAAAGCGTTCAATTGATCAAGGTTAACGATTGCGTATTCTTTAGCGTTGATGTTTGTAAATCCACGTTTTGGAAGACGACGGAACAATGGAGTTTGTCCACCCTCAAAACCTGGACGAACACCGCCACCGCTACGAGCTTTTTGACCTTTTTGACCACGGCCAGAAGTTTTACCGTTACCTGATGATGTACCACGACCTACACGGTTGCGGACTTTACGAGAACCTGTAGCAGGTTGCAATTCATGAAGTTTCATTACTTATTTTCTCCTCTTTTATAGGCTAGCGCCTGTGGAATACAAGAGTCTTTGTCCACAAACTCGCTTATTTTATTAAATTGACTAGAAGTCGCAAAGAATTTTCTATGCGACTTAGCCATTTGTTATTTTACTTAACTTCTTCTACAGTTACCAAGTGAGAGATAGCGTTAACCATACCAAGGATAGCTGGATTATCTTCCTTAACAACTGAAGAGTTCAATTTACCAAGTCCAAGTGCAACAACTGTTTTACGTTGTTCTGGTTTGCGACCGATTGGAGACTTAGTCAAAGTGATTTTAATTTGAGCCATGAGTATCTCCTTTCTTATGCTAAATCAGAAACTGAGATGCCACGAAGTGCAGCCACTTCTTCAGCACGTTTCAATTGTTTCAAACCTTCAACTGTTGCGCGAACGATGTTGATTGGTGTGTTTGAACCAAGTGACTTAGAAGTCACATCTGCGATACCTGCCAATTCGATTACGGCACGAGTTGCACCACCGGCAGCAACCCCTGAACCTTCTGAAGCAGGTTTCAACAATACACGAGCGCCGCCAAATTCTGAGCGAACTTCGTGAGGAATTGTTGTACCAACCATTGGTACTTCAATCATGTTTTTCTTAGCAGATTCAACTGCTTTACGGATAGCTTCTGGTACTTCTTGAGCTTTACCAGTACCGAAACCTACGCGACCGTTACGGTCACCAACAACCACAAGAGCTGCAAAACGAAGACGACGTCCACCTTTAACAACTTTTGTAACACGGTTGATGGCTACTACGCGTTCTTCAATTTCAACTGCGTTATCTTTGAATGCCATTTCTTAGTGTCCTCCCTATTAGAATTTCAATCCGTTTTCACGAGCTGATTCAGCCAAAGCTTTCACACGTCCGTGATAGAGATATCCACCGCGGTCAAAGACCACTTCAGAAATACCTTTAGCTACCGCGCGTTCAGCAACGAGTTTACCTACAACAACAGCTTGTTCTGTCTTAGTACCTTTTGAAACTTCTTTATCAAGAGTAGAAGCGCTTGCGAGCGTTACACCCGCTACGTCATCAATCACTTGAGCGTAGATGCCTGTATTAGAACGGAAAATGTTCAAACGTGGGCGAGCAGCAGTTCCAGAGATTTTACCGCGAACGCGACGGTGGCGTTTTTGGCGGATTTTGTTTTTATCTGGTTTTGAAATCACAATATTCACCTCTTAATGTATGATTCTGTTTCTTACGAAACAATTTGAGAAATAGTCAGCCAGGTGGCTCAGCCACCTCAGCAAGCTATTATTTACCTGTTTTACCTTCTTTACGGCGAACGAATTCACCAACGTAGCGGATACCTTTACCTTTGTATGGCTCAGGAGCGCGAAGGCTACGGATGTAAGCTGCTGTTTGACCAACAACTTCTTTGTTGATACCAGACACGATGATTTGTGTTGGTGTTGGAACTTCAAATGTGATACCTTCTGGTGCAACCACTTCGTCTGGGTGTGATTTACCAACAGCAAGTGTCAATTTGTTACCAGCCAATTGAGCACGGTAACCGACACCACGCATTTCAAGTTCTTTTTTGAAGCCTTCAGAAACACCAACAACCATGTTGTTGAGGTTAGCACGGCTAGTACCGTGAATAGTCTTCATTTCTTTTGAATCGTTTGGACGGTGAAGAGTAACTTCTGTACCTTCCAAACGGATTTCAATAGCAGTTGGGAATTCACGAGTCAATTCCCCTTTAGGTCCTTTTACAGTTACCACGCCGTTGTTTTGAGCAAGCTCTACTCCAGCAGGCAATGTAATTACTTTATTACCAATACGTGACATATTTTTTAATTCTCCTGTTAAATTATCAAGCCGTCAAGCGACCAGTTTTCACGGGGGCTCATTTAAACACGGACAATAGCCCGTGTTCGATTGAGCAGGTTACATGATACTAAATAATCAGTAAGTCTG
The DNA here is from genome assembly GCF_053545015.1 of Streptococcus sp. 32226D021BW. Lineage (NCBI taxonomy): Bacteria > Bacillati > Bacillota > Bacilli > Lactobacillales > Streptococcaceae > Streptococcus > Streptococcus sp. 32226D021BW. Next base: position 8,873 of record NZ_JBPPVC010000011.1, read on the forward strand.
ATTTGAACACGCACGAAGAGCTGGTCCTCTCGCGTTTGTATCATGCTTTTAGGTTTCAATTTCTAAATGTGGCAAGGCAGAGCGACGCAGGCTATACTCGAGTATGCCAAGACGCTCTAACACAGACACATGACGAAATTGGAAGCTAAAAGATTACCAAACGTATGCGATAACCTCACCACCAACGTTCTTTTGACGAGCTTGTTTGTCAGTCAAAAGACCTTCTGATGTTGAGATGATTGCGATACCAAGTCCGTTAAGAACTTTTGGAATATCTTCACGTTTTGAGTAAACACGAAGACCTGGTTTTGAAACGCGTTTCAAGTTAGTGATAACTTTTTCACCGTTTGGTCCGTATTTCAAGAATACGCGGATGATGCCTTGTTTGTCATCTTCGATGAATTCAACGTTTTTTACAAAACCTTCGTTTTTAAGGATTGTAGCAATACCTTTTTTGATGTTTGATGCAGGAACTTCAAGCACTTCGTGTTTTGCTTGGTTAGCGTTACGAATACGTGTCAAAAAATCTGCAATTGGGTCAGTCATAACCATTTGTTGTTTCTCCTCTTACTAGCAGTTTGATTAAATCACTTGCTAGTTAATGATGTCCTTGCGGACAAGTGATAAGTGTAAATAGAATAAGTTGCTAGTCCTAAGCAATACTAGGAAGCACTTGACAGGCAATACTAAGATATGACCAGAAGTGCTGACGACAAATTGCAAGGGAATAGCAAGTTATTCTTACCAAGAAGCTTTTGTTACGCCAGGAATTTGTCCAAGGTAAGCCAAGTCGCGGAAGCATACACGGCACAATTTGAATTTGCGGTAAACTGAGTGTGGACGTCCACATTTTTCACAGCGTGTGTAAGCTTGTGTAGAGAACTTAGCTGGGCGTTTGTTCTTAGCGATCATTGATTTTTTAGCCATTTATTCTCTCCCTCTTATTTTGCAAACGGCATACCAAGGCCAGTAAGCAATGCACGTGATTCTTCGTCAGTGTTAGCAGTTGTAACGATAACGATATCCATACCGCGAGTTTTATCAACATCGTCGAAGTTGATTTCTGGGAAGATCAATTGCTCTTTCACACCAAGTGTGTAGTTACCACGTCCGTCAAATGACTTAGTTGGTACACCGTGGAAGTCACGTACACGTGGAAGTGAAACTGTAACCAATTTGTCCAAGAATTCATACATACGTTCGCCACGAAGAGTTACTTTCGCACCGATCGCAACACCCTCACGAAGACGGAAGCCGGCGATTGATTTCTTAGCTTTAGTGATAAGTGGTTTTTGACCTGAGATCAAAGCCAATTCTTGAGCAGCTTTCTCAAGGTTTTTAGCGTTAGAAACAGCGTCACCAACACCCATGTTCAAAACGATCTTATCAACTTTTGGCACAGCCATAACTGAAGAATAGTTAAATTGTTCAGTCAAAGCAGGAACTACTTCATTAAGATATTTTTCTTTTAAACGATTTGCCATTATACTTCTCCTTTCCTTCGTGATTAATCAAGCACTTCGCCTGATTTTTTGTTGTAGCGAACTTTTTTGCCGTCTACAAACTTGTAACCAACGCGTCCTGCAACACCATTTTTGTCAAGAACTTGAACGTTTGACACATGGATTGGAGCTTCTTTTTCAACGATAGCGCCTTGAGGGTTTTCGCTGTTTGGTTTTTGGTGTTTCTTAACGATGTTAACACCTTCAACAATAACTTTGTTTACTTTTGGAAGTGCTGTTACGACAAGAGCTTCAACGCCTTTGTCTTTACCAGCGATTACGCGAACTTTATCGCCTTTTTTTACAAACATTTGATTTCTCCTATAATTTCTTACGCCCTAATGGGCACCCTGGTTAGTTTGTTAACCAGGGGACTTAGTTTGTTAGATTTTAAATTAAAGTACTTCTGGTGCCAATGAAACGATTTTCATGAAACCGCCATCACGCAATTCGCGTGCCACTGGGCCAAAGATACGAGTTCCGCGAGGGTTTTTATCTTCACGGATGATAACTGCAGCATTCTCATCGAATTTGATGTATGAACCATCAGCACGACGAGCACCTGTCTTAGTACGAACGATAACGGCTTTAACAACGTCACCTTTTTTAACCGCACCACCAGGAGTAGCTTGTTTTACTGAAGCAACGATGATGTCGCCGATGTTCGCGAATTTACGTCCTGAACCACCAAGAACTTTGATTGTCAAGATTTCACGTGCGCCACTGTTGTCAGCAACTTTCAAACGAGTTTCTGTTTGAATCATGTCAATTTTCTCCTTTCAGGTTGATTAAATGATAACTGCCTCTTCCACAACTTCTACAAGACGGAAACGTTTTGTAGCTGAAAGTGGGCGAGTTTCCATGATACGAACGATATCGCCTTCTTTAGCAACATTGTTTTCATCATGAGCTTTGTACTTTTTAGAGTAGTTAATACGTTTACCATAGACTGGGTGGTTACGTTTAGTTTCAACTACAACTGTGATTGTTTTGTCCATTTTGTCAGATACTACGCGTCCAACAAGAACTTTACGATTATTGCGTTCCATTGAAATTCTCCTTTCCCAATCTATTATTTAGTTTCAGATTGCACAGTTTTGATACGTGCAATTTGTTTCTTCACTTCGTTCAAACGAGCAGTTTGCTCAAGTTGACCAGCAGCAGCTTGGAAACGAAGTTCGAAGAGTTCTTTCTTCAATTCGTTTTCTTTCTTAGCAAGTTCTTCTTGAGAAAGGCCACGAAGTTCTTTTACAAAATCTTTAATTTCTTGAAGTTTCATGTCTTCTCCTTATTCTGCTTCACGTTTTACGAATTTAACTTTAACTGGCAATTTGTGACCAGCAAGGCGGAATGCTTCACGTGCAATTTCTTCAGAAACGCCAGCTACTTCAAACATAACCTTACCGCGTTTAACTGGAGCTACCCAACCTTCAGGAGCACCTTTACCAGAACCCATACGTACACCGATAGCTTTAGCAGTGTATGATTTGTGTGGGAAGATTTTAATCCAAACTTTACCACCACGTTTCATGTAACGCGTCATAGCGATACGGGCAGCTTCGATTTGGCGGTTTGTAATCCATGAGCTAGTAGTTGCTTGAAGACCGTATTGACCAAAGTCTACTTGTTTTCCACCTTTAGCTTCACCGCGCATTTTTCCACGGAATTCACGACGGTGTTTTACACGTTTAGGTACTAACATTTGTTATTTACCTCCTTTAGTGTTTTTACGAGCTGGAAGAACTTCACCACGGTAGATCCATACTTTGATACCAAGTTTACCGTAAGTTGTCAAAGCTTCTTCCCAAGCGTAGTCGATATCCGCACGAAGTGTATGAAGAGGAACAGTTCCTTCTGAGTAGCCTTCTGCACGGGCAATATCCGCACCATTCAAACGACCAGAAACTTGTGTTTTGATACCTTTTGCACCAGCGCGCATTGCACGTTGGATAGCTTGTTTTTGAGCACGGCGGAATGCCACACGTTGCTCCAATTGACGAGCGATTGACTCACCAACAAGGTGTGCATCCAAATCAGGTTGTTTGATTTCGATGATGTTGATGTGTACTTGCTTACCAGTCAATTTGTTCAATTGAGCACGAAGTGCATCAACGTTGCTACCAGCTTTACCGATAACCATACCTGGTTTAGCAGTGTGGATAGAAACGATAACTTTGTTTACAGCACGTTCGATTTCGATTGTTGATGTTGACGCATCAGCCAATTCTTTTTTGATAAAGTTGCGGATTGCAAGATCTTCATGAAGGTAATCCGCGTATTCTTTTTCAGCATACCATTTAGCATCCCAATCACGGATGATGCCAACACGCATACCAATTGGATGTACTTTTTGACCCACGTTTTTACCTCCTTATTTCTCTGCCACAACTACAGTGATGTGAGCTGTGCGTTTGTTAATTGGTGAAGCTGAACCTTTCGCACGTGGACGGAAACGTTTCAACGTTGGTCCTTCGTTTGCGAATGCTTCGCTGACTACCAAGTTAGCTTTTTCCAAACCAAAGTTGTTCTCAGCGTTAGCGATTGCTGAGTTCAAAACTCCCTCGATAATGCCTGCAGCTTTGTTTGGTGTGAATTTCAAGATTGCGATTGCGTCTGCTACGCTTTTGCCACGGATGTTATCCAAGACAAGACGTGATTTACGAGGTGAAACACGTACTGTGCGAGCAGTTGCTTTAGCTGAAGTAATTTCTGCCATTGTGTTTTCCTCCTAAATTATTTACGACGAGTTTTCTTATCGTCAGCAGCATGACCTTTGTAAGTACGAGTTGGTGCAAATTCACCAAGTTTGTGACCTACCATGTCTTCTTGAATGTATACAGGTACGTGTTTACGTCCATCGTAAACTGCGATTGTATAACCGATGAAACTTGGGAAGATCGTTGAACGACGTGACCAAGTTTTAATTACTTTTTTCTTTTCGTCGTTTGCTTGAGCTTCAACTTTTTTCATCAAATGCTCATCGACGAAAGGTCCTTTTTTAAGACTACGTCCCATTTTAGTGTTTTCTCCTTTAAAATATGTACCACAGCGGCTTGGGAGCTGGACAGAACCCCAGTTCCCGTGTTCGTTGTCCTGCCCCCGCACAGTTGATTAGAAGTTTCGACGTAGCTAAGCTACTAGAAACTGCAATCAACCACTGCGTCAAATTGGCATTTCAATCAAACTGAGGTGCTGGAATAGTCAGTCCATAACAAACCCTACCGAGTTGGCGGATGATATAGAATGCTATGCAACTAAGAATAGATTATTTTTGGTTGCGACGACGAACGATAAGTTTGTCAGATTTAGCTTTCTTGTTACGAGTTTTCAAACCAAGAGCTGGTTTACCCCATGGTGTAGATGGTGCTTTACGACCAACTGGTGCTTTACCTTCACCACCACCGTGTGGGTGATCGTTAGGGTTCATTACAGAACCGCGAACTGTTGGACGGATACCTTTCCAACGGCTACGTCCTGCTTTACCAAGGTTAACAAGGCCATGTTGTTCGTTACCTACAGTACCAACAGTAGCACGGCAAGTACCAAGGATCATACGAACTTCACCTGATTGAAGGCGAACAAGAACATATTTACCTTCTTGACCAAGAACCTGTGCAGATGCACCAGCAGCACGAACCAACTCACCACCGCGACCTGGTTTCAACTCGATGTTGTGAACAACAGTACCGACTGGGATGTTTGCAAGTGGAAGTGCGTTACCAACTTTGATATCTGCTTCTGGACCTGAAACGATACGTTGACCAACTTCAAGACCTTTAGGAGCAATGATATATGCTTTAACACCGTCTGTGTAGTGTACAAGAGCGATGTTTGCTGAACGGTTTGGATCGTACTCGATCGTTTTAACGATTGCTTCAACGCCATCTTTGTTACGTTTGAAGTCTACCAAACGGTAGAAACGTTTGTGACCGCCACCTTGGTGACGAACAGTGATGCGACCGTTGTTGTTACGACCAGCTTTGCTCTTCAAAGCAACAAGCAAGCTTTTTTCTGGAGTGCTTGTTGTGATTTCAGCGAAGTCCAAAGAAGTCATGTTACGACGGCCATTTGTCGTTGGTTTATAAACTTTAATACCCACGTTAATTCCTCCTTTGATTATTCAGCGTCAGCTGTAGCGAACAATTCGATCGCTTTTGAATCAGCAGCCAATGTGATGATTGCTTTTTTCACTTTGTTTGTGCGACCTACATAACGACCTACGCGTTTTGTTTTAGGTTTCACGTTGATTGTGTTAACATTTGCAACTTTAACACCCTCGAATGCAGCTTCAACAGCTTGCTTGATCAAGAGTTTGTGTGCACGAGTGTCAACTTCAAATACATACTTGCCTGCTTCGAGTTGGCCCATTGAGCTTTCTGTGATGACAGGTTTTTTGATAACATCATACAAATTCATTATGCAAGAACCTCCTCAATTTTAGAGATAGCTGCTTGAGTTACAAGAAGTTTGTCTGCATTTGCGATGTCAAGTACGCTTGCAGTTGTTGCAGTTGCAACTTTAACTCCTGGGATGTTACGAGCAGAAAGAGCTGCGAATTCGTTGCCTTCTTCAAGAATAACAAGGACTTTAGAATCAATGCTCAATGCTGCAAGTACTTTTGCAAATTCAGCAGTTTTTGGAGCTGTGAATTCAAGTGAGTTAACAGCTACAAATTTGTTTTCAGCAACTTTTTCTGAGTAAACAGATTTAAGTGCCAAGCGACGAACTTTTTGTGGAAGTTTGTACGCGTATGAACGTGGAGTTGGTCCGAAGACTACGCCACCGCCACGCCATTGTGGTGAGCGGATAGAACCTTGACGAGCACGTCCAGTTCCTTTTTGACGCCATGGTTTGCGTCCGCCACCTGAGACTGCTGAACGGTTTTTAACTGCGTGAGTACCTTGACGAAGGCTAGCACGTTGGCTGATGATCACATCAAATACAACTGCTTGGTTTGGCTCGATACCAAAGATCGCATCGTTAAGAACTACTTCACCAGCTTGTTTACCAGTTTGGTCAAATAATGTTACGTTTGCCATTTCGACTGATTTCCCCTTTCCTTATTATTTACCAGCTTTAACTGCTGACTTGATAGTGATAAGAGATTTCTTAGCACCTGGTACGTTACCTTTGATAAGGATAACGTTCTTTTCTGGAACAACTTGTACAACTTCAAGATTTTGAATTGTTACACGGTTGCCGCCCATGCGACCTGCAAGGTTTTTACCTTTGAATACACGGTTAGGTGCAACAGGACCCATAGAACCTGGACGACGGTGGTAACGAGAACCGTGAGCCATAGGACCACGTGATTGACCATGGCGTTTGATAACACCTTGGAAACCTTTACCTTTAGATGTACCAGTTACATCAACAACATCACCAGCTGCGAAAGTTTCAACTGTAATTTCTTGTCCAACTTCCAAGCCTTCAATGTTTTTGAATTCACGAATGAAGCGCTTAGGAGCTGTGTTAGCTTTAGCTACATGGCCTTTGGCAGGTTTGTTGCTCAATACTTCACGTTTGTCATCAAAACCAACTTGAACTGCTGCATAACCATCAGTTTCAACTGTTTTCACTTGAAGAACAACGTTTGGAGTTGCTTCGATGACAGTTACAGGGATAAATTCACCAGATTCAGTGAAGATTTGAGTCATTCCCACTTTTTTCCCTAAGATTCCTTTTGTCATGAGAAAAATATTCCTTTTCTTAATTTTGTATTTAAAAAGTTTTTAACGAGCGTTTTTTATGCTCAAATCAAGTTTCTGAGTTTTGCTCGCGACTTGATTACAATTTGATTTCTACGTTCACACCACTTGGAAGATCCAATTTCATCAAAGCATCAACTGTTTTTTGAGTTGGGTTGATGATGTCGATCAAACGTTTGTGTGTACGCATTTCGAACTGCTCACGAGAATCTTTGTACTTGTGAGTCGCACGGATGATTGTGTAGAGGCTACGTTCTGTCGGAAGTGGAACTGGACCTGCTACTTGAGCACCTGTACGAGTTGCAGTTTCAACGATTTTTGCAGCTGCTGTATCAAGTGTACGGTGTTCGTACGCTTTCAAGCGGATGCGGATTTTTTTGTTTGCCATCTTTTTCTCCTTTTCGTCTATTTAAGATAATAGGCTAGCTCCACAAGAAAACCAACACGTGTTGCGTGGCAATGCAACCGAGCGTGTCGCAACCTCTTGCATCAAAGCTACAGCCGTAATTTTACGGCACTAGAACATTCTATCAAATTATATTGTGCATTGCAAGAGTTTTTACTTAAAAATTTAAAAATCCCAAAACTTCTGTTTTGGGAGGCGGTTCGTGTATTCTATCGCCATTATTCTTATAATAATTAGTAGAAAACAATCATCGAAAATCCTTTAAATGTTCTTGTAAATCCCTAAGCATATTCTTACGACCATTGAAACTCTGACCACTAATTAGTTTTTCATAATTTTCCAATTGGTCCATGGACAAATTTTTCCGATAATCTCTCAAGGCACCTCTCAACAACAATAGCTCGTCATTGACTAAACCTGGCGATTGTATTACTTGTGATAGTTCATGTATGTCTTCATGAGGCATTCGGTCAAACTTTCGCTTTTTACTTTCCTGTCTGCGAACATAGTCCTTAATCCGATTTCTAAATTTAACCTTGAAATAACAATACAACTGAGCTCTTTCCCCAATCAACCATGGTTGATCCTCCAATAATTCAAACAAGGTTATCATGCCTTCCTGCTCCCAGTCATCTCTGTCCCACAGTTTGATATAAAACTCTTTACGAGCCTTGTTAACAATTCCTTTTACGCAATCATAGACCTTTTCAAATTCCATCATCCTATCTCCTTTGTTTGATGGTTTAAGTTTATCGAAAAGAGCTAACTTTCTACAGGACATTTTTGTCTATCGGATTATATTTCGTTTTATTCTTCATATTTTATGGTTATTTTAGACCATTGTTTTTTCCAATTCTTCTTTTTTATTCTTTTCTCATATAAATCCATTCGTTTAGAATTACCAATAAAATGAGGAGTTGGTCGTACCAAATAATTATAAATATCAGTTAATCCATAAGGCGCAAATAGTTCTATATTCCCTTTCTCTGCTTGCCGAACACCAATTGCGGTACACCTTTCAGGAAATTTTTCTATTGCATCTTTTGACGATTGATAAGGAGAGGTATCCGGGCTATGAATGTGCATAAATACTTGATTCTTAACTTCCCACTGATATTCCGGATATCTTTGACGCAAATTTACTTCTAATTCTTTTGTTGCTTGATACGACACTTGGTCATCGTAAAAGATAAGATCAACATCCGTATTTTTATCAAAACGGTAGTGATTCCAGATAAAATTACGAATTGTTCCCGCACAAATCCATGAATCAGCTAAGTCTAAATCCTTTACAATCCCCAAAATCCTAATGATATCAGGGTCTTTTAACAAATATCTTTCTAACTCTTCTTTCATACAATCTTCTACCTTCAAGTTGTTCATTGATTTTAGTGTTATTTTTTTCTAGCTTCCTTAAAAAAATCGTTAGAATTATCATTCTAACGACAGGGAACAGATTAAAACATTCACCAGACCTTTATTCGATTTCTAATTTATGGACTCATGATTCGATGTCCACAGGACCTTGATTAGCTCTTCGATTTTCAGCTCCTGATAAAAAGGTCCAGCCAGACCTAGTTTTGCTCTCCTGTTTTCAAGCAAAAGATAAAAAGGTCCACACGGACCTTAATTCGCTTTCTTGTTTTCAGGCTCATGATAAAAAGGTCCACTGGACCTAGTTTTGCTCTCCTGTTTTCAAGCAAAAGATAAAAAGGTCCACCCGGACCTAGTTTTGCTCTCCTGTTTTCAAGCAAAAGATAAAAAGGTCCACCCGGACCTTTTTATTCCTCCATAAAGCTGTTGAAGACTTCTTCAATCATATCCCACTCTGCTGTCGCGTCTTCTGGGATTGGTTGTAGGTCGCCTTCTGTACCGTTCTCATTTTCAATATATGAGTAAGCTTGGATTTCAACTTCTCCGTTCTCATCTTCTTCTGCGCTTGCAGGAATTAAAAGAACGTAGTTTTTACCAAATTCTTCTTGACCATCAATTGTCAATAAAATTTCAAAAAGTGTTTCATTACCTTGGTCGTCTACCAAAGTAATCAATTCACGTTCGTCGTGATTGTGGTCGTGTTCATGGTCATGATGATGTGCCATTAGTATCTCCTTTAAAATGTTCTATCTAAATAATTTTGCAAAATCAGCTGAGCTGCTAATTTGTCAATAACTTTCTTGCGTTTTCCGCGACTGATATCTGCCTGCTCAATCAGCATGCGCTCTGCCGCTACGGTTGTTAACCGTTCATCCTGATAATCAACTGGTAGTTTGTATTGTTCAATCAATAAATTTCCATAAGCTTGACTAGCTTCAACACGAGGTCCGCTAGTATTGTTCATGTTCTTAGGTAGGCCTACAACAAACTTATCAACCTTATACTGCTCTACTAACTCAGTTAAACGCTCTAAACCAAATTCACCCTTTTCTTCGTCAATTGGGATGATTTCCAATCCTTGAGCTGTGAAGCCCAAGGGGTCTGAAATGGCTATGCCAACTGTCTTAGAACCGACGTCTAATCCCATTATTCTCATTAGAGGTCAATCCCATTTCCTTTCAAATAGTAGCGCACCAATTCTTCGATAATTTCATCGCGTTCATGTTTACGAATTTGGTTGCGGGCATCATTATAGCGCGGAATATAAGCAGGGTCCCCACTTAATACGTAGCCTATGATTTGGTTAATTGGATTATACCCCTTCTCATCCAATGAACGATAAACACTGGTCAGCGTTTGGCTAATTTCTTGCTTATCTGTATCATCCAGACGAAATCGGACTGTTTCTTCTGTGAATCCCATACTTACACCTTCTTTCATTATGTCTTACTCCCATTATAACACACTATCTACATAATCTCAAAGAAAGAGCAAAAAGAACTCTATCATCAGAGTTCTTTCCTACTCTTATAAAGCTGCTCGCATACGAGCTTGAGCGTTCTCTACATTGCGAACCGCTCGTGGTAAGAAGGCGCGAATGTCATCTTCTTTATATCCAACCTGCAATCGTTTCTCGTCAATCAGAATTGGGCTTTTCAAAATACGTGGATTAGAAGTAATCAAGTCAATCACTTCATTGACACTCAAATCTTCGATATCAAAATCCAAACTCTTAGCATAGCGATTTTTTGACGATACAATACTTGCAATGCCGTTTTCCGTCTTGGTCAAGATATTTAAAATTTCTTCCTTGGTGATTGCCTCTTTAGCTAGGTTATGTTCATTATAGGACAATTGATGGGCATTCAACCAGTTCTTTGCTTTCTTACAAGAAGTACAACTAGATACTGTATAAATTTTAATCATGTAGTCACTCCTTTGCTACATCTTAGTAAGCACATTATAAAACATTATACCACAAATTCCATCCGTCTGTAGACCTATTTTTAAAAAACTTTAAATTTTTGGGCGAATATTCGTTTTTCAATCAAAAAAAGTCTGGATAACCCAAACTTTTTCGTTTTTATTCTTCTAATTCAATACCGCCATCAAGATCTAGGACAACATCTTGAACCTCTTCGATAGCAACAGAAGCCTCTTCTGTCACAGCTTCTTGCGTTTCATCAGCTTCAATCAGGCCGTAGTGAACACGGATTTTGCGGTCAATTTCATCAAAGATTGCTGGATTATCTGCTAAGAATTTCTTAGCATTTTCAGAACCTTGGCCAATTTTTTCTCCATTATATGAATACCAAGCACCTGCTTTTTGGATGATGCCGAGGTTGCTACCAATCTCAATCAATTCACCTGTGCGAGAAATTCCTTCACCGTACATGATTTCAACAACAGCTTCTTTAAATGGTGGAGCCACCTTGTTCTTCACAATCTTCACCTTGGTTTCCTTACCAACGTTTTGATCTTTCTTGTCGCCTGTCCCTTTGATTTGTGTGTTTCCACGAACATCCATACGGACAGATGCATAGAATTTAAGCGCACGTCCACCAGGTGTTGTTTCAGGGTTACCAAACATGACACCGACTTTTTCACGTAATTGGTTGATGAAAATAGCTACTGTCTTGGTTTTGTTGATGGATGCACCGAGTTTGCGCATGGCCTGACTCATCATACGAGCCTGTAAACCAACATGGCTATCACCGATATCACCGTCGATTTCTGCACGTGGTACTAGGGCAGCAACAGAGTCCACAACAACCAAGTCAACCGCACCAGAGTCTATCAGCTTGCCTGCAATTTCAAGACCTTGTTCCCCTGAGTCTGGCTGGGACAAGAGTAACTCATCAATATTGACACCAAGAGCTGCTGCATAGGCTGGATCCAAGGCATGCTCCGCATCGATAAAGGCAGCAATACCACCATCTTTCTGGGCTTGAGCTACTGCGTGTAGAGCAACAGTTGTCTTACCTGAGCTCTCTGGACCGTAAATCTCAATGATACGACCTTTCGGATAGCCACCCGCTCCAAGCGCAATGTCGATTGATAAGCTACCTGAGCTCATGACTTGAACTTTTTGTTCAGCACGCTCCCCAAGACGCATAACAGCACCCTTACCAAAATCTTTTTCAATTGATTTTAGAGCATCATCCAGCGCTTTTTTACGCTCATCGCCAAATTTCTTTGTAATATCTTCTAATTTTTTTCCTGGTTTCTTAGCCAATGATTTTCTCCTCTTTTCTTAGTCAAACTATTATAGCAAATATCTGCTATTTCACAAAGTGTTTCGTACAAAATCCCAGGCCTGCAGACAAGCAAGCTGGCGAAGGTATTGCCACGAATAACCACCTAAATCTGTCTCTTTTTGGGAAATACCCGAGGTCGTAGCCAAAGTGAGATATACTTTTGCAAGTACGTTGTCCTCTGTTGATTCCGGTTTGATAAGCACAGACACAGCCAAACCCAAATCAGCTTGCAGCTCCTGCCGAATGCAGTCAGCTTCCTCTGATAGCCAGCCCGATTCTGTCCCTAGCTGACCGATGACTTTTCCTCCGCTAAAATACGGCTGTTCAGCCAAAGCCAGGCTCAATTCAGCTTGCAAGAGACCACCTGTCCCTTGTTCGACGATAGCGATGGTTTGTCTTTTCTCCACCAAACGAGTCGCTACCGTTTTGACCAAACTATTGTCCTCACCATAGGCATAGAAATAGTCGACCAGTTTATCACGTTGTAAGATGTCTTCTTCCAACTGATTCAAACGTAGATTTGCTTCTTCTTGGCTGGTCGCTTTGGTGGACAAGCGTAAAGTTACCTCTCCAACTTTTGCATAAGGAGCAAGAGTTGGGTCTGTCTGCTTGTCGATCAAGTCCGCCAAAACAGTCACCAACTGACTTTCACCAATGCCAAAAAAGCGCAGGACTCGAGAGTAGAGTTGTTGACTTGACTGGTCAAACAAGGGCTGCAAACTTTCTGTAAACATAGCCTTGAGCTCACTTGGTGGGCCAGGCAAAACAATATAGGTTACCCCATCTTGCTCAATCATGCCTCCCACTGCCAATCCTGCTGGATTTTGTAGCGCTTGACTGCCCTCAACAATTTGTGCCTGGCGTTCATTATTGGGCGTGCGGACACGACCTGGTCGGCTGGCAAAGAAGCGGTCTAATTTTGCCATGGCTTTTTCATCAAAGACCAATTTTCTACCTAAGAAGGCCGCCAAGGTCTGCTTGGTCAAGTCATCTTCTGTTGGTCCAAGACCTCCACAGAGAATGACTAGCTCACTACGCTTCCTGGCTACCTCCAGTACAGACAGAAGCCTGTTTTCATTATCTCCAACAGCTGTGTGGAAATAAACATCAATTCCCAGCTCTGCACATTTCTCCGAAAGGAACTGGGCATTGGTATTAATGATTTGGCCTGTCAAAATCTCCGTCCCAACGGCAATTAGTTCTGCTTTCATATTCCTCCTCTGTCTAGGGTGCGATTGCTCGCTCATCTAATTAGTTCGTAATTTCTTTCCAATCTCGCAAGTTTCTTCATGTTCATTCAACAGACCTGCTGCCTGTAGATAAGAATAGACACAGACAGGACCTACAAATTTGAAACCTCGGTTCTTCAGATCTTTGGACAATTTTTCTGATAATTCACTTTTGTTCGGTAGTTCTCGAAAGGACTTAATAGGGTTGTCAAGAGGTGAAAAGTCAACCCAAGACCAAAGGTAATGGTCAAAACTACCAAACTCCTCCTGTACTCGAAGAAAAGCCTGAGCATTGGTACGGGTGGCGCATAGCTTGGCCTTGTGACGAATGATGGTTGGATTTGCTAGTAGACTATCTAGCTGACTGTCCGTCATGGTTGCGACCTTTTTAATATCGTAGTCAAAAAAGGCAGAGCGAAAAGCCTGGCGTTTGTTGAGAACAATCTCCCAGGAAAGTCCAGCTTGGTAGGATTCCAAGCAAAGCAACTCAAACAGAGCCTGCTCATCGTGAAGCGGCTTGCCCCATTCTTCATCATGGTAAGCAATATAAAGTGGATTATTTAGATTAACCCAAGCACAACGGGACATAGAAACTCCTTTTTAGAACGCATATCTAGATACATTTTTGAAAAAATAGCTAAACACAGACTAAGAACTGTGAGAAAAAAATTATCAGATTTCTAAACTTCACAAAATGACGCAATTGACATCTGGCAAGAGACTTCGTCAAAACTCGCCTTTTACCTAGTTGTCATTGCGGAGGTCTCACAACGAAATTTCTAGCAAAATTTCTGTTCGGCCGTCTATTTTGCTTTGTATCGCTTAACGCCTTTGTATCTGGACACGACATGAGCCACAAAAATCGATATTATTTTTGTGGAGAATTAGTAAGGGACCTAGGCAAGTCGCAAATAGCGATTGCCGTAGTATGCAGCAATTGAACACGGACTAAGGACTGTGAGAAAAAGATAAACCTGCCTAGAGCTTAAAAGCTCTGCGTTAGGTTTCCTATTTTCTCTTTGTCCTTTACGTCCTTTGTATCTTATTACTTCATCAGCATTTTAAGGGCGGACTTGATGTAATTTTCTGCGGTGTCGGTCGTGCCGTCAAAGAATTTCTTGATTTTCTTGAGTTCGGCTGGGCGGTAACCAAGGGCTTCCATGGCTTCCATAGCTTCGTCGAGGGCGACATTTTCACTAGCAGGTGCTTCTGGTTGGACAGGACCTGCTTCTTCACTCATGACAAACTTACCTTCCAAGTCCAGAATCATCTGCTGGGCTGTTTTCTTGCCAATCTTTGGAAACTTAGTCAAGTAGGTGATATTTTTCTGCTCAATAGCGCGTACCAGACCATCGTTATCGTCAACGGCGATAATTGCTAGAGCCGTTGTTGGTCCAATACCTGATACTGAAATCAGACTGAGGAATACAGATTTTTCAGCCTCTGTCGCAAATCCGTAGAGCAGATGAGCGTCTTCACGAATAACTTGATGGGTATAGACCGTTACTTCTTGCTGGACCTGTCCAGAGTAAGCATAGGGGTTAGCCACCTGCAAGAGATAACCAACTCCATGCGTTTCTACCACAATATACTTTGCAGTGATTTTTGTTAACATTCCTTTGATATAGTCGTACATATTTTTCCTTTACTAGTGTGTCAGCTCTTGTCAACTGTTTAATACTTCCCCAACTCACGCAAACTCGTGTGATTTTCCTGAATGCGTCTAAACATTTTTTCCATGTCCGACTTGCTGAAATGCACCAAGACTGGTCGGCCGTGCGGGCAGTTATAAGGATTTTGACAATGGGATAATTGTCGCAACAAATCACGCGCCGAGTAATCATCCAAAGCATGGTTGGCTTTGATAGAACGCTTGCAGGACATCATAATAGCCAACTCTGCCCGATACTGCTTGATGGACACCTGGTCTGTTAGAAGTAGCATATCGCACATCTCGTAAATACCAGCCTCAATCTCCTCTTCCTTCATCCAGATAGGGTGCTCACGTAAGATGAATTGGTTGACACCGTACTCTTCCAAGTTGACACCAACTTGACGGAGGGCATCCATTTTATGTGCAAGATTGAGGGCATCGTTCTGAGGGAATTCAAAAATATAAGGTACTAGCAACTGCTGGGCGGAGTTATCTACCTGACCAATTTTCTCACGATAGTATTCGTATTTGACCCGCTCCTGTGCAGCGTGCTGGTCGATTATGTACAAACCTGTTTTTCCTTGTGCAAAGAGATAGGTGCCGTGCATTTGACCAAAATATTCCAATTCTGGGAAGGTTGAGGTTTCTTCTTGGTCTAGTTTGTCTGCTAATTTGGCCAACTCTTTAGTACTCAAGTTAGGGTGTTCTGGGTCTGTACTTTCAGCTGTCTGGCGTTCTGCAAATTGGACAGACTTGACCACATTTTCCTCGGGTACTTCTTGAGGAGCCTGTTTGTCTTCTTCCAAAGGCTTGATGTCTTCTGAAACCACCTCTGGTTTGAGGAAGAAGTCCTGCTTGACGGTATCATAGTAAAGCTTGCTTTCCTTGAGTGGCAAGGTGACCTGCTCTGCTTTGACCTTGGTACGCGTACTAGACTGGGCCAGATTTTCCAGGGCATCAGGAATAAGATCCTGTTCCTTGAGGGCCTTGATAATGGCCTCGCGAATCAGGGTCATGAGTTCCTTTTCCTTGGAAATGCGGACTTCTTGCTTGGTCGGATGGACATTGACATCGGCCAGATAAGGGTCAATCTCAATAGAAATCACAGCCAGTGGAAAACGCCCCACCATGAGCTTGCTGCCGTAACCTTCTAAAATAGCACGGTTGAGTAGGAAGTTCTTGATATAACGTCCATTGATGAAAATGGAAATGTAATTGCGGTTGGCACGGGTCAATTCTGGCAGGGAAACATAGCCCGAAACGTGAAAATCCAAGTCCTCAGCCTCAATCTCCACCATTTTTTTAGCAGAAGCAATACCGTAGATACCCGAAATAGCTTGACGGAGCTTACCCGTTCCAGCTGTCCGCATCAATTCCCGTCCTTCATTGACCAGGGTAAAGGCGATTTCAGGATGGGCCAGGCTCAGCCTGTTGAAAATATCAGCGATATGCGATAACTCGGCCTGCTGACTACGGACATACTTAAGACGGGCAGGGGTATTGTAAAACAAATCCGAAACGGTTATCTGGGTGCCGACTGGGCGACTGATTGGCTCCTCTAACTCAACGATACCACCCTTGGAAATCAAACGCAAACCGTGGGCATGGTTGGCTGTAGCCGTTTCAATAACCATTTGACTGACAGAGGCGATGGAGGGCAGGGCTTCACCACGGAAACCCAAGGTCCGAATTCGAAAAAGGTCCGCCTGATTTTTGATCTTACTGGTGGCATGACGGCGTAAAGCCAAAGCTACTTGGTCAGGGGCAATACCTTCGCCGTTGTCTGTAATTTGAATAGTTTTTAGCCCAGCTTCTTCGATACGAATTTCTATCTGGCTGGCGCCTGCATCAATCGAGTTCTCCACCAACTCCTTAACCACACTGGCCGGTCGCTCAATCACCTCACCTGCTGCAATCTGGTTGGCTAAAATTTCTGGTAATTCGATAATTTGTGACATATCTTTTCCTACATTCCTTTAGACATTCTTTTCCCGTTTACTTATTCCTCCATTATACCACACATCCCTTTGTTTCTAAGTCCATGAAAAAATGACTGCCTGAGCAATCATTCATTCTTTTGATAGACAGTAAAGTAATCGGTAGTTTTGACAGGTTTATACTGCAGCTCTAAATTTGCTTTTACATCATCTAAGAGCGGGATGTTCTTATTAACAATCACCAGACTTTCCTCATTTTTATTGAGGTCATATAGCAAGCTATTTTTATTACCAGTCGTAGTCAGATAAGGCTCCGCTGAGATAATGGTGGCGGATGACAGACGCTGACTATCCAGATAGATACTAGCGCTATTATCCCAAACGTAAATCTTATCCGTCTTAGTCGTTTCCTGCCCAACATAACTAGCAATGCTTGCACGATCCGTGACCAAATCTCCCTCTACAAAATAAGTATAGGCTGGTTGTGCAACCATTCCAAAAGCCATGACAAGAGGCAGGAAAAACTGGCGACTAAGATAGCCCCGTTCCTCACCTTCTGAGTCAGCTCCCAAATGGAGAACAGTCATTACAAAACCATAAGGCAATAGACTGAGCAGTTGGCTATAATGACCATTTGGAGTTCCAATGATAAACACTAACTGAGCTATAAAAACGAGCAGGATTAGAACCTTGATATGAGTATGCCGACCTTGACCGAAGGAAGATACCGTCTGAATAAGCCCCTTGAAAAAACCAGATAGCAATAAGAATCCAGCTACAACTGCCAGTGTCACATACAATCCTGCATACTGGAAATCCAAGCTCAAATTGTAAAGAAAGGTTTGCTGAATAGCTGTACCAAGTATCTGTGCTTCAAAGGCATAGTAGCCAACTAGATACAAGACCAAAAGAAGACCAAATATGCTTGCCAATAATTGATAGAACCCTCGAGCCATTTGCCGTTGTTGCGTGTTAAAAACAAACAATATGAAACCAGCTAGCAACCATAATAAGAGGCTCTCTGGATAAATCAGAAAGGCCAAGGCTGCCTCAATTCCATACAGGATAAAGGCCTCATCACCCACAGCATTTGCAAAATAGCGGACTAGGAACCAAAGGCTTGCCAAAACAAAGGGAAGCGCAAAGATTTCTGCATATAAGCCGCCAAATCCTAAAGAAGCAATAAAAATATAAAACCAATGACTTGAACTGGTCGCCAACCGTTCCGACTGACTAAAATAGACCATGATTTTATAGAAATAAACTCCTGCGATAAACAGCGCAATCATTTGGAGAAAACCAAATACAATAAATCCTCCATCAATATGACCTAACCAGGCTAGTAAGTAATATAAAACGCCGTTTGTTGCAAAGAAATCTCCGTAGGGATGCTGACCAGCCATCATAGCCATTCCGGCATACAAATGCTGTGTCTGCTCATTCGTCGCTAAAAAGGTTAGAAAAGGATTGGCTACGCTCACAAGGCTCAGTACTAAACTCCAAACGAGAGCCGGCCAAATCTTTGTTTTGGGCATCCTGGCCTTAAAATCTTCACTCAGCTGATAACCCTGCGAACGCCTCGCTCTTCGACGGCGCCGAGGTTGATGAGATACTTCACGAGCAACTGCATCTAATTCTGTCATGTTCTCCTCCTTGAATGTACTTTTTTTATTATATCAAAAAGCACTCCCGATGTCATTTCCTATCGGGAGTTCTGGAAATTTTTGCAAACAGTTCCAACTGTCGAAAGGTATGGTGCTTGTTCTCTTGAAATTCTTTTAAAAAGGCTACTTTCTCCGCATGTGTCATACCTATTTATTCGAAAAAAGCTACTTATTTTTTAAAAATCTGACGTACTTCTGAGATAAAGTAGAGAGAACCTGTAATAATCAACGTCCCCTGGCCATCCGACTGCCAGTCTTCTATAAATTGCTGGTAATTTTCAACATATTCTCGACCTTGACGATTTTCCTCCGACAAAGCACCATCATAGGCGAAGCTGGTTAATACAAGGGGAGTATGTGGTAACTTTTCTTCCAATAATTCAAGCATTTCTTGAAAATCCTTGCGTCGAAGGGCAGAAAAGAGAATAGTGACAGGTTCGTCTTGCCCCTGAATAAAGTCAATCAAGCGTTCAATGGCAGGAACATTGTGGGCACCGTCCAAATAGACTTTTGGCTCTTGAACGACCAATTCCAAACGACCGGCCCAGCTGGTTTGGGCAAGGGCATTTTTTATTAACTGAGGAGAAACAGTTTTTTGAATACTTTCCATATAAAGCAAAAAAGTTTGCAAGGCAACGGCCGCATTTTCTTCTTGGTGCTGACCAGCCAGACCTAAAACCAATTCTGACAGCTCTATGTCCGCATTGCTGAACGGTCCTGCTTTATAGGTGAATTCCTGACCAAATTGGTAGACAGAGGCTTGTTTGTCTTGGGCAATGTGGCGACAGATGGCAGTGGTTTCTGGACAAAGTGGTCCTAGGACAACAGGCACGTTTTGCTTGATAATCCCTGCTTTCTGCTCTGCTATTTCCCCTAAAGTCGATCCTAGTAAATCCTGATGGTCCATGCCGATGGAGGTAATAAGGCTTAGGGCTGGTGCCACGACGTTGGTCGTATCCAAAAGTCCACCAATCCCCACCTCTACTAACGCCAAATCAGGTTGTTGATCCTTGAAATAGACGAACATAATAAGTACCATGACCTCAAAATAGCGGAAGGGCTCATAGCGTGTGGCAACTTCCTGCTCCAAGTCGTAGACTTTCTGTAAATAGTGCTGAAAATCGTGGTCAGAGATGGGCTGACTGTCAATACAAATCCTGTCGTGCACGCTCACCATATGAGGCGACACAAAACTACCGACACGCAAGCCGTGAGTCTGAAAGAGCTGGCGCAGAAAAGCAATAGTCGATCCCTTGCCGTTGGTTCCAGCGACATGAATGACTGGCACTGTAAATTGAGGATTTCCCAACAGTTCCAGGGCATACTCAATCTTTTCCATCTTGTAATGAAATACCTGACCTTGTTTGGTGTTTAACCAATTTTCTAACATAGCCACCTCCTATATATTGTCTAGTATAGCAAAAAAGCCTAACAGATGTTGGCTTTTTATGAATATTATTCTTCAATCCATGTTCCCCAGTTACCACCAAGACGACCCAAAAATTTCAAAAAGTTAAACATATTACTAATCTCCTTTAATCTTTATGAGTTTAGTATAATACTTTTTACAGTTCTTCAACAGGACAAAAATGTCACTTTATTGATTGTCAACTTTCCAATCTTCTTCAATCTTCTGTTCTAACTCTCTATTTTCTATCAATTTTGCAAATAGAATCGCATCTAGATAATGCTTTTCAGCCTCACCTCTATCCTTATTTACAAAAAGTGCATACTTCCACTTCAATACACTAACAATAGGCTTTTTCTGAAAATCTTGAGTTGACTGTATAATTTTATCTACAGTGTCGAATATCTTTGGTATTGGTTCATAATATTTTTTACTTCCCAAAATGTTTACACAAGATAACAATGTATCTCTTAGAACAAATAAATCACTGGAATTGATAACATCGATTTGTCCATGTAAATAGTCTATAATTTTCAAAAACTGTTTAAATATTTCTGAGTCACTACTGGACAATCTAACGTATTCAAGCTGGAGCCTAATAATCAGTAAATCATTCACTTCGTACTTTTGTTTTCGGAAAATTTGTTCAAAGTAATCTTCCAGTATCTCTTTTCCAAAGCCTGCTGTCCCTGACTCTAAGGTATCAATTCGGGATTGAATGGCATCAATCGCTATTTTCTCCTCCTCAGGCAAGTCATCATAATAGTCATCATAGATTTCCGTCATGGTAGCATCTCGTTTTTCAACCAACTCTTCGTTTCCGTAAGTCGGTGTGCGAAGCACATCAAATTTCAGCTTGGAGTATCTTTCTGGCAAGGATACATAATCAGGCATAAGCTCGTAAAGCCCCATGCCTAAGCGGGTTGCGATATATTGGATTTTTGAAAAAGTCGGCTTGGAAGTGCCTGCTTCGATACGGGTTAATTGGCGTACGGAAAGCTCAAGTTCGTCATCGCAAAACTGTTCACGTGTCAGACTAGCGGTTTCTCGAAGTTGACGTACACGTTGTCCAAATTCCTTATCGTTCATAACTCACCTCGCTATTTTTATTTCACATCCCTAGTGTATCAAAATTAGCTATAGATGACTAATTGAATATTTTCATGACTTGCAATAGTTTTAAACTATATCTATACTTCGAACTTTTTCTTAATATCCACCAAATGTTCAATCTTCCAATTTTTCTCCAAACCATCAATTTGCAAATTGATACTGTGTATCCCTGCGTTGACAGCCGTTTCCGCATCAAGCAGACGGTCGCCGATATAGTAGGTATTTTCCTTGTCCAGTCCATATTTTTCGATGAGAAATAGCAGAGCTTCTGGACTTGACTTGCGGGCAAAACCAGAATCGCTGGTCAATATTTCTGTGAAATGGTGACGGACACCCAAATCCTCCAAAACCTGAAAAGCATTGTCACTCTTGTGTGTATAAACGAAATTTTGAATTCCTTTCTCTGCTGTCCAGTCCAGAATTTCACGCGCACCAGCCATCAAGGGAATCTGCGTATTTTTCTCCTTCAAGGAAGTCGCACGCACACGATTAAGTTCATCGCTATCCAGACCGTACTTATCCGCATCACGCACCAGCAAATCCTTGACAGAATAGCGCAGTATAAATTGTTTGACTTCCTCACGGTCAAAAGGAAGATTATATTGTTCATAGGTTTCTTGAATACCAGCCAATATCGCCTCGTAAGAATCCAAGAGCGTCCCATCCAAATCCCAAATAAATATCGGTTTCATCTTATCTCCATTCCTAGTTTAGACCGAACTTGAAACAAGGTCGTTACTCGTCTCATCTGCTCTGCCATTATTTTTCCGTATAGGGATAACCCAAGTGCTCGTAGGCCTTGGCTGTCGCAACTCGCCCTGTCCGTGTCCGCATGAGGAAGCCCTGCTGAATCAGGTAGGGTTCGTACATGTCCTCCACCGTTTCACGCTCCTCGGCAATATTGACCGACAGGGTGTTGAGGCCGACGGGACCGCCGCCATACATCTCAATCATGGTGCGGAGAATCTTCTGGTCCACATAGTCCAGCCCCTCACGGTCCACATCCAGCATAGTCAAGGCCTTGTCTGTAATGGTGTCGTCAATCAGGCCGTCGCCCATAATCTGTGCGAAATCCCGCACCCGCTTTAGCAGACGGTTGGCGATACGGGGAGTTCCACGAGACCGACGAGCCAGCTCAATAGCAGCTTCATGGGTAATCTCCATATCAAAGATGTCCGCCGTCCGCTCGACAATCTCCGTCAAATCAGCCAATTCGTAGTATTCCATGTGACCGGTAATCCCAAAACGGGCCCGCAGGGGATTGGATAGCATACCCGCACGAGTGGTCGCTCCAATCAGGGTAAAAGGCGGCAACTCCAAATGCACGGAGCGACTGGCTTCCCCTGCTCCAATCATAATGTCGATGTAAAAATCCTCCATAGCAGAGTAGAGAATTTCCTCAACCGCCATGGGCATACGGTGGATTTCATCGATAAAGAGGACATCGCCAGGCTCTAAGTCGTTGAGAAGGGCTACCAAGTCACCTGCTTTTTCAATAACAGGACCACTGGTCTGCTTGATATTGACACCCAGTTCGTTAGCAATGACAAAGGCCATGGTGGTCTTCCCCAGACCCGGAGGGCCAAACAGAAGCGTATGGTCCAAGGCTTCATCACGGAGCTTGGCCGCCTCTATAAAGATTTTCAGCTGGTCCTTGACCTTGTCCTGACCGATGTATTCATTTAATTTCTGCGGACGCAGGGTGCGTTCTACGTACTCCTCATCCTGCATTTGTTCCATATCTAAAATTCGATTTGTCATGTTTCTATTATAGCATAGCCAACTGTCCTATAGAAAAAACTTATGTCACCCATTTAAAAAATAAAATTTTCAAGCAGAAGTATCTATGTTACTATTAGTTCAATACATCACAAAGGAGGTGAACCTTCTGGATTGGAACTTTATTCAAGAATCCATACCACTTTATCAAGAATCACTAATTCTTACTGTTCGACTGGCATTCTTGGGAATTTCGGGAGCTTTCGGACTAGGTTTTCTTATTAGTCTCATTCGTTACTACCACATCCCTCTTCTCCAGCAACTCTCCACAGCCTATATCGAACTGTCTCGAAATACTCCCTTGGTCATTCAACTTTTCTTCCTCTACTATGGTTTGCCGAGATTGGGAATTGTGCTGGATGCTGAAGTCTGTGCCATTGCTGGTTTGATTTTTCTAGGTGGTTCCTATATGGCAGAATCTTTCCGTAGTGGATTTGAGGCTATCAAGAAAAGCCAGATAGAAATCGGAGCTAGTTTGGGTCTGACAAATTGGCAAATTTTCCAATACATCTTGCTCCCTCAATCGCTTGCTATCGCTCTACCTTCCTTTAGTGCCAATGTCATCTTTCTAATAAAGGAAACCTCGGTTTTTTCCATCATTGCCTTGGCCGACCTTATGTATGTTGCTCAAGATTTGATAGGACTGCAATACGAAACAGACGAAGCACTCTTTCTCCTAGTGAGTTCCTATTTAATCATCTTGCTACCGCTTTCGCTCTTCTTCTATTATCTTGAAAGGAGGATTCGCCATGCAGGATATGGGCATTAAAGTCTTACTAGAGGGGAATAATTTGCAACGACTATTAGTCGGACTGAGTGTCACACTCTGGATTTCCTTTCTCTCTATCGGTATTTCCACCCTTGCAGGTCTAGTATTTGGCATCATCATGACTTCAAAAAACAAGCTAATTATTTGGTTTTCAAGAATCTATTTAGAAACCATTCGCATTGTACCCCAGCTGGTTCTGCTCTTCCTTTTCTACTTTGGATTAGCACGGGGATTCAATATCAATATTTCCGGTGAATTGGCCGCGATTATAGTATTCTCACTTTGGGGAACAGCTGAAATGGGAGATTTAGTTCGAGGAGCCATCACTTCTCTACCTAAACACCAATTCGATAGCGGATTAGCATTGGGGTTAAGCAAACGAAGTCTCTATCGCTATGTCATCATTCCTCAAGTTCTACGAAGGCTACTCCCACAGGCAATTAACTTGGTCACTCGCATGATTAAGACCAGCTCCTTGGTTATCCTCATCGGCGTGGTTGAGGTCAATAAAATCGGGCAACAGATTATTGATTTTTACAGGACTAGCTCTCCAAGTGTGTCCTTATGGATTTACGGAGTGATTTTCTGTATTTACTTTATAATTTGTTTCCCAATATCTGCATTTTCTCGCTATCTCGAAACTATTTGGAAGGAGTGAAGTCGTGAGTCAACCTGTCTTAGAATTACAAAATATTACCAAGAACTTTGGTCAACAAACCATTCTCAATCATCTTTCCTTATCGGTCAAGGAAGGAGAGGTAGTCGTCATCTTAGGTCCTTCTGGTTGTGGGAAGAGTACGCTACTACGCTGTATTAACAAACTTGAAAGCATTCAAGAGGGAGATATTTTACTGGATGGCCAATCCATTCTGTCTGGAACACTTTCTCTACAAGATATTCGGCAAAAAATTGGCATGGTCTTTCAAGATTACGAGTTATTTCCCCATATGAATGTCCTACAAAATCTGACCCTTGCTCCTGTCAAAGCCTTAAAACGAAAAAAAGAAGAGGTTGCAGTAGAAGCCGAGACCTTGCTAAAACGGGTAGGACTAGAGCATAAAAAACATAGCTATGCCAGAGAATTATCTGGCGGGCAAAAGCAACGGGTAGCTATCATTCGTTCCCTCCTGATTCATCCTGAAATTATATTATTTGATGAGGTCACTGCATCTCTTGACCCAGAAATGGTTCGGGAAGTCTTGGTTCTCATCAATGATTTGGCAAAAGAAGGACGGACCATGCTGATTGTGACGCATGAAATGGAATTCGCACGCGCCATTGCTGACCGCATCATTTTCATGGACAAAGGAGAAATTATCGAAGAAAATACCGCTCAGAATTTCTTCCAACATCCACAAACGCAACGGGCTCAAGCCTTTCTAACAACTTTTGACTTTAATCATTTTTAAAAGGAGAATTTTATGAAAATCTTTAAACCTATTTTTGCTATTTTTAGTGTCTTAGCTGCAGTTATTTTAGTTGCCTGCAGTAACGCAAGCAGTTCTTCAACTAGTTCCAGCAGTTCCACAAGCGGGGCAACCGCACGTACTCTTGAAGAAATCAAAGAAAGTGGAACGGTCAAAATCGGTGTTTTCAGTGACAAGAAACCATTTGGCTATGTGGATGCAAATGGTGAATACCAAGGATATGACGTCTATCTAGGCAACCGCTTGGCAAAAGAATTGGGCGTTGCGGTAGAATACGTCCCTGTCGAAGCTGCAAACCGTGTGGAGTATCTCACTTCTGCCAAGGTTGACATCATCCTAGCCAATTTCACCGTAACAGATGAGCGAAAAGAACAGGTAGATTTCGCCCTTCCTTACATGAAAGTATCCCTCGGTATCGTGTCTCCAAGCTCTGCTGTCATCACTGCCCCAGAACAACTCAATGGTAAAACCCTCATCGTCAGCAAGGGTACCACAGCTGAACTTTATTTCGAAGAGAATTACCCAGAAGTCAAACTTCAAAAATACAACCAATACAGCGAAGCCTATGCTGCCCTCTTAGACGGACGTGGTGATGCCATGAGTACAGACAATACTGAAGTTCTCGCATGGGCCTTGGAAAATAAAGGTTTCGAGGTTGGTGTAAAAGCGCTAGGGGATGTAGACACTATCGCTCCTGCCGTCCAAAAAGGAAACACCGAATTACTTGATTTCATCAACCAAACAATTGAAAAACTTGGTGAAGAAGAATTCTTCCACAAAGCCTACCAAGAAACTCTTCAACCAGTATACGGTGATGCTGCTCAAGCTGACGACCTAGTCGTTGAAGGTGGGGTTGTAGAATAGTAGTAAATTATAGCGAAGGTGCAGAGGTGCACCTTTTTATTTTGATAGTAACGAAAACAGCCGGCTCTTGCCGACTGCTCTCAGGAGATTATATGAAAAAGAATGGGCTATTTCTAGCTTGGATAAAGTATAATTCGTCAAGCTTAAGGGAAACTAAAACAACATTCATTTTATTGATTTTCCACTATTTATAAAAACATCTGTGATTTTTGCTCACAGCTACTTTACTCCTCAATTCTTACATGAAAAAAACCATTTATCAATATGTTTTTTATCTGATTTGATTAACTTTTCAGCTACTCCCTCCATATATCTTTCAAATTTTTCTTCGATCTTTGAAATATTTTTATTTCCTATATCAGCTTTATCACAAGATAATGTATAAGTTGCTTTTTTCATTCTATATTCCTTTTAGTTTTATAATTTGAAAAAATCTTATTTTTTTGAATAAGTTGTGAGCATGTTTTCCCCTTCAACTATTTATTCGCAAGTAAACAAAAAAATTCTCTGGAAAATCCAAAGAATTTTGATTTTTTTATAATCCAAGTCGTTCAAAGATGTCATCCACCCGCTTAGCATAGTAGTCTGGGTTGAAGAGTTCATCGATTTCGTCCTGGCTAAGTTTGGCAGTCACACGCTCATCCGCTTCGAGAAGCGGCTTGAAGTCCACTTGATTATCCCATGACTGCGCAGTTTTTGGTTGCACCAAATCATAGGCTTCCTCACGTGTCATGCCTTTTTCAATCAAACTAAGCATGACACGCTGGCTGTAAATCAAGCCAAAGGTTGATTCCATATTGCGTTTCATATTTTCAGGGAAGACCGTCAAGTTCTTGACGATATTGCCAAAACGGTTGAGCATATAGTTGATGAGAATGGTCGTATCCGGCGTGATAATCCGCTCCGCTGACGAGTGGGAAATATCGCGTTCGTGCCAGAGAGCCACATTCTCAAAAGCCGTCACCAAGTGACCGCGCACCACACGAGCCAGACCGGTCATATTTTCAGAGCCGATAGGGTTGCGTTTATGGGGCATAGCAGAGCTGCCCTTTTGGCCTTTGGCGAAATACTCTTCGACTTCACGTTGTTCAGATTTTTGTAGCCCACGGATTTCTGTCGCCATACGCTCGATAGACGTTGCAATCAAGGCTAGAGCTGAGAAATATTCTGCGTGGAGGTCACGAGGTAGGACCTGGGTCGAAATTTCCTGCGGACGAATGCCCAATTTGCCACAAACATACTCTTCCACAAATGGAGGAATGTTGGCAAAGTTTCCAACCGCACCTGAAATTTTACCAGCCTCAACGCCCTTGGCTGCCACATCAAAACGCTCCATGTTGCGTTTCATTTCGCTGTACCAAGTCGCGAGTTTCAAACCGAAGGTCGTTGGCTCCGCATGGACACCGTGGGTCCGGCCCATCATGATAGTGTACTTGTGCTCACGCGCCTTGTCGGCGATGATATTTGTAAAGTCTTCAAGGTCACGACGGATAATGTCGTTTGCCTGCTTGTAGAGGTAGCCGTAAGCCGTATCCACCACGTCGGTCGAGGTCAGACCGTAGTGGACCCACTTGCGTTCCTCACCAAGACTTTCCGAAACCGCACGCGTGAAAGCCACCACATCGTGACGGGTTTCCTCTTCAATCTCTAAAATGCGGTCGATGTCAAAAGTCGCCTTCTCACGAATCAAGGCCACATCTTCCTTGGGAATCTCACCCAACTCAGCCCAGGCCTCATCAGCGAGGATTTCCACCTCCAACCAAGCCTTGTACTTGTTCTCTTCACTCCAAATAGCCGCCATCTCTGGGCGCGAATAACGATTGATCATTTTTGCTCCTTTTACTTATTCTGTTGTAATAATTTTAGCTGCAAGTAGATAAACTCTACCATTCTCTTTAAATATCTCTCCAAGACTTACAATGATATACGCATTATCTAGATGCAAACCATCAATTGAATAATCATTTGGAAAATTAGGATCCGTTACTGTCAAGTTATAGCACAACGTTTCACCTGAATTGTTGTGGTACTCAAAATAAACTTTAGAATGATGCTTTGGCTCACCATTATATTCATTAAATTTAAAAGTCAGATTCTTAGCTTTAATCATAGCAAGAGACTTATGTTTAATATTGTGCTTTTCATAGTAGTCTAATCTTTTAGAAATTTCAATTGAGGGAGATCCGTCCTCTGGCTGTCTAATTCCGAGAACAGTATTTCTTTTCTCAAGACCCCATTTCAAAATTACTTCATCCCAAGTCATTTGTTCGATTTTTTTAAGATAACAATCGGGATGAATTAAAACATTTTCTGGCTGATGTTCAATTTCTGACTCTAAGTCAAAACACTCTACTTCAACAATGTCCAACTCCTTACACTCATAATTCTCTTTAGTCATTAAATCCTTTGATGTTATGACACCTTGTCCATTTACCAAGCGTAGCCATTCACCAGTGTCAATGTCTCTACCTGCAACACAGTATGCACAATGTTTATCTGACTTAGTTAAAATTACCATTCTTTTTTTCATAATAGTCTACCTTTATTTATAAGTGAACAATTCTGTAACCCAAATCTTTTGAAATTTCTTCCGCTAATAATCTTCTGTGACAACATTCAGCAGTATGTTCAGAACAAAGCAATAGTATGTTTGAATATTCACTGAAATTGTTGGAAAAATGTTTTACAACATTCCTTTCTCTAATTAGCATTAAATATTTCTCTTCATATTCTTTCCAGTCAATTTTTCCTTTTTTATAGACGTCCAAAATATCTTTAGTTGGTGCATAGTCCTTTTGATAACTATAATTACAACTAGATATTTTTTTAAGGAAGTATGGTAAGTCCCTCCCTTTAGAGAAACCAGCCAATTGCGACTGATTGTTTAATCGTGTATCAATTAAAATTTCTATGTTATTTTGAGAAATTTTTTCAAAAAATTCTTCTGCTGATTTCTTTGTAAATCCTATTGTATATATAATCAATCTGTTACTCTGCCTTCGTTATTAAATATTCGATACCCTATTTTTTTATTTCTTTGACGATACGCTTCTGCTATTTGTTCGGCTCTATCTATTTCTGTCCATATTTCCTCAGGTTCTTCTGCAATATCTTCAAAAAATATATCATCATTACCTAAACCGAATAAATCAAAAGCTCCTTGTCCTTTTATACGTTCTAATTTGGAAGGAATATACTTTTGATTAACTAGATAAGAATTGAGTATATCTTCTGTCAATTGTTTTTGCGTTTTTAAATTTCCATTACCCAAAATATGATATGTTTCTATCCCATCTAACTCAAAATCTCTAGTAATCATAATTGTTCTATGACAATCTATAGGATTCTTTTCTGTGCACATCAAAGCTATATTATGTTTTGTAATTCCTCTAGTTAATAATCCTTTTTTGGCCTTTAAATACGGAATTGTTTTGCACCAAAGTTCAAAATCCAAATAACCATTAGGGTAGCAATATCTATACTGTTCACCTATTTGTCTAGCTCCAAAATATTCCCCCATTTCAAAATATTCAATTCCATACTTAGGTAGCATCTCGCATAAATTCTCTGAGTTATACTGAGGAGCATATGCTGAATGTGGGGTACTTCGGACATCAAAGACCCAATCAACTTCATATTTTTTTAAGCGTTCTACTAAATATGAGAATTCAAAATTTGAGTGACCTATTGTATATAACTTCTTCACTGCCTCCTCCTCACAACGATTTAATATAGTTCCTTTTCTACTAAAACAAATGCGTGATAGTATCCGTTCACAAGTATCAAGAATACTTATTTTATTAGAATCTTTAAGAAATCCGTAATAAAGAATCTATTCTATAATCACTTACTCTATTTCAATTACAACAATTGTTTCATTGAATTTTTGCAAGACAATATTAGCAATCATTTTATCGCTACTCATTATCTGATGTTCAATTGCCCCAACATTTCACCAATAATCTTAAAAATAATAGCTTTTTATGTTTTTCACAAAAATTAATTAGAGCACACGATTCTTCCTTTACTATTTTAGCTAACAAAATGTTTAGTTCATTAACTAACGAAAATCTGTACAATACTTATCTTTGAAACCTCTTTGTTTTTCTTGACATTTTTTCAATAATCTACTTCCTTCAAATCTCCCCCAACACCGTCACATGTCCCATTTTGCGATTGTGCTTCGCTTCTAGTTTACCATAAAAGTGGGGATGGGCGGTAGGATTTTCTTGAAGAAAGGTTTGAACGGCTTCCATATCTTGTCCGAGAACGTTGATCATGACGGCTGGAGAAAGCAGGCAGATAGGGGGCAGAGGCTCCCCTAGAATGCCTCGGATATGGGTATCAAACTGTGAAAAATTACAGGCTTCAATAGAATAATGTCCTGAATTATGTGGGCGAGGGGCAATTTCGTTAACCAGAATGTCCTGCCCTGCCACAAACATTTCAACACAGAGGGTGCCTGCCAAATGAAGCTTGTCTGCGATTTGTAGGGCCATGGTTTTGGCTTTTTCAGCAAGTTCATCTGAAATACGGGCAGGCACAATGGTCTTGTAAAGAATATTATTGCGGTGAATATTTTCCTGTACAGGAAAGACGGTGTAGTCGGAACCATTGCCAGACACAAGGACGGAGATTTCCAGGTCGAAATTCACAAACTCTTCCAAGACACACTCGGCAGAGTTGGCTAACTGACTAGCCTCTACCAAGTCCGCCTCTTCTCGAATAACCTTCTGACCATGTCCATCATAGCCCCCAGTGGCTGTCTTTAAGACATAGTTTTTACTAAGGTCCAGTCCTTCTAGGTCTAGGCTAGATGTGACGACCTTGTAGGGGGCGACTTGCACGCCAGCTTTTTTGGCCAAAAAATCCTTCTCAAAAATACGGTTCTGGGAAATGCGAAGGAGGTCTGTCCCCTGAGGGAGCTGACCGTCCTTGATGACCGCGTCCAGTCCGTCAGCATCGACATTTTCAAACTCGTAGGTCAGGACATGGCACCGCTTCGCCAACTGTTTGAGGGCCGCCACATCGTGATAGGGAGCAACGATGACCTCGCTGACCTTGGAGGCTGGGCAGTCCGCCGCAGGATCCAGCGTGATCACCTTGTGGCCCATGTAAATAGCAGAAATAGCCATCATCTGCCCCAGCTGACCGCCGCCGATAATTCCGATTGTCTTAGATGAGGTCATCTGTCATCGCCTCCGCAATTTTTTCCTGTTCCTTGGCAAAGTCTGCCAGCGGGGCCGCAATAGTTTGGTCTTCAATGGAGAGAATGCGGAGAGCTGTCAGGGCTGCGTTGGTGGCACCTGCTTCACCAATCGCCATGGTCGCAACAGGTACGCCGCCTGGCATTTGCACGATAGAATAGAGGGAATCCACACCGCTAAGGGCACGGGATTGGACAGGGACGCCGATGACAGGCAGGGTTGTCTTGGCCGCTACCATACCTGGCAAATGAGCCGCACCCCCCGCTCCTGCGATGATGACCTTAATACCACGACCACGCGCCTCTTCGGCATGACGGAACATGAGGTCTGGTGTGCGGTGGGCAGAGACCACTTTCTTTTCATAGGCTACGCCAAATTTGTCCAGCACTTCGGCTGCTTTTTTCATGGTTTTCCAGTCGGAACTAGAACCCATGATGATGGAAATGATTGGTTTCATGATGTTACCTCGTTTATATCTTCTGCATCTACTACCTGATAGCCTCTTTCTTTCAAGGCTTGGGCAAATAAACCGCTACCTGCAACTTTTTGTCCTGAAAAGGTCCCGTCGTAAACCTGCTTGACACCACAGGACGGACTTCTAGATTGTAGAATGGCCATTTCTATCTCTTGTCCTTCTAGTCTTTCAAGCGTTCTAGCAATGCCTTGTTGAAATGCTTTGTCATAAGATGTTCCGCTCACATCTCGTACACTTCCGTCCACAATTTCGACTGGCTCTCTTGGAGTGGGAAGGCCGCCTGCAACCTCTGGACAAACCGATAGAACTTGCTTATCCGATACAGCATCAACAACTGCTTGATTGTAATTATTTCCGCCGTTGTACTTGCAATTTTCTCCAAGCAAGCAGGCACTGACTAAGACACAGGTTTGCTTATTTTCCAATTGCTTTTCCTCCAATATCTGTCCGATAAAAGAGGCCTGTCGTATCCTGATTTTTCAACTCCGAGTAAATTTTTTCCTGGGCTTCTTGGACGGTATCTGCTGTGGTGACTAGCATATAAACCCGACCGCCGTTTGAGAGCAGTGCTCTGCTATTTTCCGCAAAACGAGCCCCTGCATAGTAGGTCGTGATGTCACCCTCGGTCTTCGCTGGCAAGGTCACACTTTTTTCGTAGTCCAGAGGGTAGCCGTTTGATGCCACGACTACACCCAGCGTCACGCCGCTATCCAGCCAAGTCAGCTGTGTCGGGCGTTTGTGGAGGATGTCGTCGATGTTCTGGGCAAAGTCAGAGGTCAGGCGAGGCAGGATAATCTGGGTTTCTGGGTCGCCAAAACGGGCGTTAAACTCGATGACCTTGGGACCTTGGTCGGTCAGAATCAAACCAGCATAGAGCACGCCCAGATAAGACCGCCCTTCCGCAATCATGCCCTCAAGAATAGGCTTGACAATGGTGTCAACCGCTGTGTCCACCACGTTTTGAGGCAGGTGGGGAACAGGAGCGTAAGCCCCCATACCGCCCGTGTTGGGACCTTGGTCACCGTCAAAGGCACGCTTGTGGTCCTGGGCTGTCGGCAGAATGTAAAACTGGTCGCCATTGACCAGAGCAAAGAGGGAAAACTCCTCGCCCGCCAAGAACTCCTCGATGACCACGCGGGCACCCGAATCGCCGAACTTGTTGTCCAAGAGCATCTCCCGTGCCGCTTCGACCGCCTGCTCGACGGTTTCCGCCACGACCACACCCTTGCCCAGTGCCAAGCCGTCCGCCTTGACCACGATTGGTGCGCCCTGCTCTTCGATGTAGGCTTTGGCTTCTTCGAAGTTGGAAAATGTGCCAAAGGCTGCTGTTGGAATGCCGTATTTGACCATGATTTGTTTGGCAAAGTCTTTTGACCACTCCAACTCCGCGGCTAGACGACTGGGACCAAAAGCCTTAAGTCCCGCCTGTTCAAAATCATCAACGATACCTGCTGCCAGAGCATCGTCTGGACCAACAAAAGTCCATGCAATGTCATTTTCCTTAGCAAAGTTTATCAGGGCAGAATGTTCGGAAATCCCGATATTTACTAACTCTATACCATCCAAGGTCATTCCGTCATTCCCAGGAGCAACAAAGACCTGTTCTACCTGCTCAGAATCTAACAACTTCTTTGCAATCGCATGTTCACGACCACCAGACCCAACGACCAAAAGTTTCATTTTTTATACCTCAAAAACGGATTTTATATAAACAGTATAGCAAAAACAGACGGATTTTGATAGAAAAAGCAGGGTAACGTTCGGGAATGGAAAAAGCTCACACGAGGTGAGCAAATTTGATTATCTAAACAAATCATATAAGTAACCTTGTTTTAGCATGTCAAGATTGAAGACATGGGTTATATGACCAAATGCTTCTGCTAAAGGAAGATGGGCAGTCTTCCATCCCTGACCATCCGTTATCCAAACAAAATTCACATCATCTACCGATTTTGTTACAAATTGGCTTAATTCTGTAAATTCTCCAGCTACAGCCTTTAACTTACTACCGCCTCCACCATAATAATTCGTTTCAATTAACCATACTTTATGTTTATCTTTTGAAAATACAGCAACATCAAATCGGCGTTCCGACTTATCAACAGGGACCTCAATCCCCCAATTATCCTTTATAAATGGAGCTGTTGCTTGTGCCTTAAACTCCAATCCATATTCTTTACAGACATGTGCTACTGTTCGCTCTAAAATCCCCTCCATGGTAGTTCCGCTTCTATTCTTACGAGCATTACTGTCAAGTCCCGCCTCTACTCCATAAACGTAGTCCACTAAAGAGCGATTGGCTTTCTTTTGCAAAAAATCTAATAATCCTGTTGCTTCTACAAAGTTAGTATAATCTACAATTCTATCCTCATCAATTTTTGCAAAATCTAAGTTATCAAAACTCATATTATCATCGGCATCAATTGATAAAATATCCAGTGTTTTATCACGACTTGCAATCAAACTTGGTATAGCTTTTAATAAATTTGGTTGTTTATTAAAAAGTTGCAACGCTTCGTTGTATATATCATCTTTACCAATTAAATAATTCAAAGTATTTAATTCTAACTCATATTTTTTTGTTTCTCGTTCAACCTTGGACCAATTGACATAGTAATCTGGCGTTCGATTAGTAACTGATAAAGTACTTAAAAATATTTTTAAGCGTTCTTCAGAAGATAAATTTATATAAGCTTGCAAATTCATTAGTCCATCTCCATTTCTAATAACTCTTTAATATTTTTATTCCGAATATCATGGAGATTGTACAATCTTGGTATTCTTTCAAATGCCTCCTCTAAATTAGATTTAGACCTTTGCCAACCTTCACCATCTGTTATCCAAACAAAATGAACATTCGAAATTTCAGTAAGTTTTTCTGCTAAATTTTCATATGAACGTGTGGTTTCATTTGGTTTTGACCCTGATTTAGAATAGAAATTTACTTCCGTTAAATACAATTGACCATTTACGTGAATTGCAAAATCGAATTTCTTATGATTTTTACCATTATTCGTTATGGCACTTAAATCAATATGAAATAGTGCTTCAATTTGCTTAGTACTTATTTGTTTATAGTAGTCCGTTTTTTCTTTTAGTCCTGCATTCCAAAGTTCTCTTTCAACCAAAGCTTCCATTATCTTACCCATTCTATTTTTACGACCATTTGAATCTAACCCGACTTCTACACCGTAAACATAGTCCTGTAAGTTTTTAACTAGATGTGATTGCAGTAGTTCAAAAACACCTGTATTCTCTAGCAAATCTGCATAATTCTCTATGGTATAGTTAGGAGAATAAAAATCAAAATCGTAGCTTATTATAGCATCGTCCCCATACTCGCGAATAGGTAAAGCAATTGGTTTACGATTTTTTCCTCGGCCTTTAGATTCCAAACGTATAGCCAAAAGAATTGGTATGATAGTTAACACATCTGGATACTTTTCACAGATTGCGATAAAATCTTCTCGAATTTGTTTACTCCCTACCAACGTATTCAAGATATTCAAATTAGTTCTCAAATACAGGTCGTTCATATTATTAAAAACTTTTGTAAAGTCAACATAGTAGTTCCAATCAGCAACCGTATCTGTAAAAGTTTCAAACCAACTATGAAAAATTCTTCTTGCCATCTTCCTTATCCAATCTAGTTCTCGCGATTTTTAAATAATCCCGTTCAGCATCAATCCCAATAAATTTTCTTCCTAAACGTTTGGCAACCACTCCTGTCGTCCCGCTTCCTACAAATGGATCAAGTATGTAATCTCCTTCTTGAGTTGAAGCTAAAATAATACGTTCTAAAAGATATTCTGGTTTCTGAGTCGGATGCTTACCTGCCCATTTTTCAGATTTTTTTGTTAGTCCTCCAACCCAAACATCTTTCATTTGTTTGCCATCATTGAGTTCTTTCATAAGTTCGTAATTATAATAATGACGAGCTTTTTTATCATCTTTTCGAGCCCATAAAATAGTTTCCGTTGAATGAGTAAAGTAACGACAGGAAAGATTTGGGGCAGGATTTGTCTTCTGCCAAGTAATATTATTTAGTATTTTAAAACCTTCTTGTTCTAAGGCCATCCCCACTGAATAAATATTGTGAAAGCTCCCTGAAATCCAAATGGTCCCATTTGGTTTCAACACATTTTTGGCTAAGCGAATCCACTCCCTATTAAATTTATGTTTTTCTTCTAAAGAATTAACCTTATCCCAATCCCCCTTATCTACGGAAACAACTTGACCTCCAGAGTTAGAAATTCCCCCATTACTTAAAAAATATGGAGGATCTGCAAAAATCATATCCATGCTCTCTGGTTTCATTTTATTCAAAAATTCAAATGTATCTGCGTGTACCAAAATAGCTTTATTTTTATGATAGTATGGTTTGTTCATTAAGACCCCTCCATACTTATATTCGTTATTCGCCATAATTTCTTACAATAATTTCTTGAATTTTTCCACGACTGGAATTACTTGCTCCATTCGTTCTCGATACATCTACTCGGGAAATATTAAAACCAGCGTACAATTCTTCAACTACTGGGCTTGAAGAGTTAGAAAGCATTACATTAACTCCTCTTCGGTCTAAATCTATGAAAGTATCTCTTAATCGACGCTGATCCTCATCCGAAAAACCTTCATGCGTATAGGAAGTAAAAGAGCTAGTAGCCGTTATAGGAACATATGGAGGATCAAAATATACAAAATCTCCTGCAACAGCTTCTTCAACTGCCGTAACAAAATCACCTTGCATAATTAAAATATTGTTATCATTTAAGTATCTTGATACACTAAGAATAAGTTCCGAGTCTACTATCTTTGGATTTTTGTACCTACCGTAAGGAACATTAAACTGATTTTTAGAGTTCACCCTATATAGACCATTAAAATCTACTCGTAGCATATACAGTATGCGTGCTGCTCGCTCCACATCGGACATAGTTTCTATTCTACCATCTCTATCAACCGAACGAACATCCAAATAATATTCCTTGGAATTGTGCTCTTGATGGATATGTAATAAATCAAGCAATGCTTCTGGATTATCCCGTATCTGTAAATAAGTATTTATCAATTCCTCATTAAAATCGTTTATTACAGCATTTTCGGGAGCTAAATCAAAGAATAGTGCTCCTCCCCCAACAAACGGTTCAAAATATCTATTGTATTCTAATGGCAAGTGTTCATGTAGCTGCGTTAATAACTTCCGCTTCCCACCTGTCCATTTCGTAAAAGGTTTTAAAATCATAGAACTATTATACCAAAAACCACCCCAACTTCTCCAGCTGGGGTGTCCTTCTTGCTTCAAAATTCTCAATGTCTAAAATGTCTTACGCCTGTAAAGACCATGGTCAAGCCGTATTTGTTAGCCATGTCAATGGAGTCTTGGTCACGGACGGAGCCACCTGGTTGAATGATAGCCTTGATGCCTGACGCTGCGATTTCTTCCACATTATCAGCAAATGGGAAGAAGGCGTCCGACGCCAAAACGGCTCCCTCCAAACGATCTTTGGCTTGCTCGATAGCGATACGGACGGACGCCACGCGGTTGGTTTGTCCCGGCCCCACGCCCAAGGTCATCTTGTCATTGGTGATGATGATGCCGTTGGACTTGACATACTTAGAGGACTTCCAGGCGAACTCCATGGCTACCCACTCTTGCTCGGACGGTTGACGCTCGGTCACCACCTGCCAGTCCGCTGGGCTTTCCACCACCACGTCCTGATCCTGCACCAAAAGCCCGCCGACAACGCCTGTAAACTCTTTTTCCACTTCGCTTGCATCCTGTGCGTCAAAGGCCAACTCCAAAATCCGAAGATTTTTCTTTTTATTGGTCAAAATAGCTAACGCTTCTGCCGAGTAACTCGGTGCGATGATGATTTCTAAGAAAATCGGGTGCATCTTTTCAGCCGTCGCAGCATCCACTTCCCTGTTCAGCACGACGATGCCTCCGAAAATTGATACTGGGTCAGCCTCATAAGCATAATCCCAAGCCTGCTCAATAGTCTCTGCCTGACCGATACCACAAGGGTTCATGTGTTTGAGAGCCACAACAGTCGGACGGTCTTTGAAATCACGGATAATACGGATAGCCGCATCCGCATCACGAATGTTGTTGAAAGACAGCTCCTTACCGTTTAGCTGTTTAGCAGCTGCAATCGAGTAAGCTGTCGGAATGGCATTTTGGTAGAAATCCGCATGTTGCTGAGGATTTTCTCCGTAACGCATAGGCTGATTAAGGTCGTAGGTAATGGTGAGTTTTTCAGGCTTCTCTTCACCGACTTGCTTGGTAAAGTAGTCTGCAATAAGAGCATCGTAAGCTGCGGTATGGCGGAATACCTTTGCAGCCAGTCGCTGACGTGTTGCATAGCTCGTTTCCCCCTGCTCTGCTATTTCTCCTAAAACTGTTGGATAATCTGCCGGGTCTACCACAACTGTCACACTGGCATGGTTCTTGGCCGCTGAGCGCAACATAGATGGACCACCAATGTCAATGTTCTCCACTGCCAAATCATAGGTTACATCCGGGCGAAGAATTGTTTCTTTGAATGGATAAAGGTTAACCACCACCAAGTCAATCAGGCCAATTTCATGGTCCTTGGCTGCTTGCAGGTGGCTGTCCAAATCCCGACGAGCCAGCAAGCCCCCGTGGATTTTGGGGTGAAGTGTCTTGACGCGACCGTCCATCATCTCAGGAAAACCGGTCACAT
This sequence comes from Streptococcus sp. 32226D021BW, assembly GCF_053545015.1. Classification (NCBI taxonomy): domain Bacteria; kingdom Bacillati; phylum Bacillota; class Bacilli; order Lactobacillales; family Streptococcaceae; genus Streptococcus; species Streptococcus sp. 32226D021BW. The sequence goes on from NZ_JBPPVC010000011.1 coordinate 47,353, forward strand.
CATCAATGGCAATAGTAGTCACTCCAGCCTGATCCAAGGCAACCTTGGTACCACCGGTCGAGATAATTTCCCAACCAAACTTGGTCAATTCTTGGGCAAATTCTACAATACCATTTTTATCTGATACGCTAATTAACGCACGTTTTGTCATGATTTCTCCTTATTTTTTCACTGCCCCCAACTCCTCCAAAACTGCTGGATAGAGTTGGTACTCCGCTTCATGTATTCTGGCTTCAAAGGCTCCCAAGGTGTCATCGGCCAATCTTGGCACTCGGACTTGTTTGATGATTCGTCCTGTGTCAATACCGCTGTCAACCCAATGGACTGTCACGCCACTTTCTGCCACACCTGCATTCCAAGCGTCTTCAATTCCATGGGCTCCTGGAAATTCAGGCAGATAAGCCGGGTGGATATTGATGATACGACCTTCATATTGAGCTAACAAGGTCGGACCCACAATCTTCATATAGCCTGCCAAGACCACCAAGTCAATCTGGTGCTTATCTAAGAGTTGGATGAGGGCTTTTTCGTAAGCCTGCTTATCGGCGAACTCTTTTAATTCAAAAGTAAAGGCTGGCACACTAAGTTTTTCAGCCCGTTCCAGGACATAGGCGTTTCTGTGGTCTGAAAAGACAAAGGTTACTTCAAACTGCTCTGCGATGACTTGAAAATTAGAACCAGACCCGCTGGCAAAAACAGCTATTCGTTTCATTTGATGACCACGCTCTTGTCTTCCTTAGTGATAATGCGGCCGATTTCATAGACTTCTTCATCTACCAATTCACGGACTTTCTCCACCTGCTCTGGACTGACAGCTAGTACCAGACCGATACCCATATTGAAGATTTCAAACATTTCTTCATGTTTGATGTTGCCATATGTTTCAAGGGCTGTGAAGATTGGAAGGACTGGAATCTTATCTTCTTCAATCTCAGCTGCAAGATTATTAGCAAACATACGGGGAATATTTTCGATAAAGCCACCGCCTGTGATATGGGCAATGCCGTTGACCAGCCCTGCTTTTACCAGAGGCAACACCTGCTGGACATAGATACGGGTAGGCTCTAGGAGGACATCCTTCAGAGCTCTGCCATTGAGCTCTGGCAACAGAGCGTCGCCAGCAAGATCCGCAAACACACGACGGACTAGGGAATAACCGTTGGAGTGGATGCCGCTGGAAGCTAGGCCGAGGAGAATGTCGCCCTCCTGGACCTTACTGCCGTCAATAATCTGGGACTTCTCCGCAATACCGACAGCAAAGCCAGCCAGATCATAGTCATCCTCGCCGTACATGCCAGGCATTTCGGCTGTTTCACCACCAATCAAGCCGCAACCAGCCTGGACACAACCTTCCGCAACACCTGCAACCACCTGCTCCAGCTTGGCTGGCTCATTTTTTCCAGTCGCGATGTAGTCGAGGAAGTAAAGTGGCTCCGCACCTGCAGCGATAATGTCGTTGACACACATAGCCACGCAGTCCTGACCAATGGTGTCGTGCTTGTCGTACTGGATAGCTAGCATGAGCTTGGTTCCCACGCCGTCTGTCCCAGATACCAAGACTGGCTCTTTGACATCCAGCTTCGTCAGATCAAACATACCACCAAAGCCACCGAGAGCTCCCATAACGCCCAAACGTTCTGTCCGAGCAACGTGTTTCTTAATCCGCTCAACCACTTCATAGCCAGCTTCGACGTCAACACCCGATTGGGCATATGCATTTTTATTTGTCATCTTGGGTCCTTTCTTCGTGAAATGTTACATAACTTACTTGACATTTTCAATGTAGAAACTCGTTTTCTCTTCTAGGCTACGGAGGTACTCTTCCTCGTAGTCGTAAAGAGGGGTTGGAAATTCGCCGTCAAAGTAGGCCACACAAAGTCCACCTTTTGGAGCATCGGTTTCGATACCAATGGCCTCAATCATCCCTTCAAGAGAAAGGTAGGTCAGACTGTCTGCCCCGATGATCTCGCAGACTTCCTCAACCGTATGATTGGCTGAAATCAATTCCCGACGAGTCTGAATGTCAATCCCGTAAAAACATGGATACTTGAGTTCTGGGCTACCAATAGCTACATGGACTTCTTTTGCCCCAGCATCACGAAGAAGCTGGACAATGCGACGGCTAGTTGTCCCGCGAACAATAGAGTCGTCAATCATGACCACGCGCTTGCCTTTGACAACACTTGAAACGGCTGACAACTTCATGCGAACGCCTTGTTCGCGGAGCTCCTGAGTCGGTTGGATAAAGGTCCGCTGGGTATACTGATTTTTTATCAGCCCCATTTCATTGGGCAGGCCAGACTCCTCAGAGAATCCGCTGGCTGCGGAGAGAGAGGAGTTTGGCACACCGACCACAATGTCTGCTTCATGTTTGAACTCCTGTGCCAAACGACGGCCCATGTTTTTTCTGGCCGTATGGACATTGACACCATGGATAACCGAATCTGGTCGAGCAAAATAGACATATTCCATAGAACAAACTGCTAGCTGGGTGTCGGCCGTATAACGGTCATAGTGAACACCGCTATCATCGATGATAAGAATCTCACCAGGCTCCACATCACGAACCCACTCAGCACCTACTACTTCAAAAGCACAAGTTTCGCTGGCAACTACCCAGGCACCATTTTTCATTTTGCCTATTGAAAGTGGACGGAAGCCATTTGGATCCAGAGCTGCAACTAATTTGTCTTCCAACATAATCAAGTATGCAAAGCCACCTTTAACAGTATTGAGGGCTTCCTTGATTTTGCCCATAAAGCCTGGATTGTGACTGCGACGAATCAAGTGCATGAGAATTTCCGTATCGGAAGAAGAAGAGAAAATGGAACCATTTTTTTCCAATTCAGCCTTCAAACTGACCGCGTTGGTCAAATTCCCATTGTGTGCCAAGCCCACCTGCATATCTGCAAAATCAAAGAGGAAGGGCTGAATATTATTGATAGAAGCAGAACCAGAAGTCGCATAGCGGACATGACCAATGGCAGCCCTTCCAGTCAAGGCTTCTAAATCTGCTGGATTTTTGAAGACTTCTGCAATCAGGCCCGTTCCGCGATGGCGACGCAAATGCCCACCATCATTGGCTAAAATCCCTGCCCCTTCTTGTCCACGGTGCTGCAAGCTATGCAGACCAAAATAGGTCACCTGAGCAGCCTGCGGATGTCCCCAAATGCCGAAAACACCGCATTCTTCGTTAAGTGATTTAACTTCATATGTCATATTTATTTTCCTGTAAAATAGCGAACTGCTGAAACAAAGAGACCTTGGTCTTTCTTACCTGGAATGTTTTGGAAAAGACCGTCCTCGTAACGCTCGGAATGCCCCATTTTCCCGATAATCTGACCATTGCGGCTGGTAATACCTTCAATGGCATGGCTAGAACCGTTTGGATTGTACTTAGAATCCATGCTTGGCTGACCAGTAAAGTCAACGTATTGGCTGAAAATTTGACCATTATCCCGCAAGATAGCAAATTCCTCGTCCGTCACCACAAACTTTCCTTCCCCGTGAGAAACTGGAATAGCATGAATGTCACCGACCTGGACACCTGCCAACCACGGTGAGTTGACATTGGCAATCCGCGTTTCCACCATTTTGGCAACGTGCTGGTTGGCATCGTTGTAGAAGAGGGTCGGACTGCTTTCACCGGCCTCCTCAAAGTTTCCATACGGCAACAAGCCCGATTTGACAAGGGCCTGGAAGCCATTGCAGATACCGATGATGAGGCCACCTTTTTCGATAAATTGGTCAATAGCAGAGCGGACCTTGGCGTTTCGTAAGATGTTCACGATAAACTTAGCAGACCCATCTGGTTCATCTGCAGCGGAGAATCCACCTGCAAAGAAAAGAATATTGGCCTTGTCAATGTTGTCAACCATGGTGTCAACAGACTGTTCAATACTTTCCGCATCCAAAGTCACAAATGGAACAAGATTAACCTTAGCACCAGCCTGTTCAAAGGCCTTGGCTGAGTCGTATTCTGAGTTGGTCCCTGGGAAGACTGGAATGTAAACAAGCGGAACATCAACACTTTCTTTAGCTTGTATAACTGCTAAATTGGTGACTGCTGGAACATCCTGTAAGTCTATCGCCTGTTCAAATTCTGTTGGATAGACTTCTTCCAACTTACCTTCAAAGGCAGCTTGTAGGTCCTGTCCAGCTAGGCTGACACCGTTGATAAGCAGTGTAAAATCTGTTGTCGTTTGACCGATTTTCACAGCAGCTGGAATGTCTTCTTTGGATGTGAAGACAAAGCCACCGAGCTGACCTGTCAGGCTCGTTTCAAGATCTGCCAACTCGATTTCTGCACCGATTTGGTTACCAAAGGACATGAGGGCTAGACTTTCTAAGACACCGCCATACTTGACTGCACTAGCAGCCGTAATCGCATAATCGCTCTGCCATTTTTCAAAAGCCTCAAAATTTGACTTGATCGAGGCAAAATCAATGTCTTCTGACAAGACTTGACCTGGTAGATAGTAGATGTACTCGCCAGCCACCTTGAACTCAGGTGAGAGGATCTTGCGGCTGTCTGCCGTTGTAACACCAAAGGCAACCAGGGTCGGCGGAACTGTCAAGTCCTCAAAGGTACCAGACATGGAGTCCTTGCCACCAATAGACGGCAAGCCAAGCTGAATCTGAGCCTCGATAGAACCAAGCAGAGCTGCTACTGGCTGACCGAAACGTTCAGCCTGCTTGTCCATACGTTGGAAATACTCCTGATAAGAGAAACGAGCCTTGGACCAGTTGGCACCTGTTGCCACCAAGCGAGCAGTCGCTTCAATGACCGCATAGGCTGCTCCGTGGTAAGGTGACCAGTCTGCTAGGTAAGGATGATAGCCCTGAGCCATAACAGAAGCCGTCGTCGTCATCCCATGTTGGACAGGCAACTTCTGTACCGAACTTTCTGTCGGAGTCAACTGGTAGCGACCTCCGAGTGGGTGGTTGACCGTTGAGCGACCAACAGATGAGTCAAAGATAGTCTGCAAACCTTTTTGACTAGCATGGTTGAGGTCTGACAGAAGAACTTTCAAGTCCTCTTGCAGTGTATCAGCAGATGTTGTACGTGTTTCTGGTAGCTTGACAGCACTATCAACCACCTTAGCATCCACCACCACACGCACACCGTTGGTATTAAGGAAGGAACGTTCCAAATCGACAATGGTTTGTCCATTCCAGGTCATGACTAAGTTTGGCTTTTCAGTGACTTTGGCTACAACAACCGCATGGATATTTTCCTGACGGCAGGCTGCGATAAAGGCATCTACGTCTTCCGGACGGACAACCACGCTCATTCGCTCTTGTGATTCAGAAATGGCAATCTCCGTACCATTCAAGCCAGCATACTTGAGTGGAACCTTATCCAAATCAATTTCAAGACCGTCTGCCAGCTCACCAATGGCAACGCAGACACCACCAGCACCGAAGTCATTGGATTTTTTAATGAGACGAGTCACGGCACCATTGCGGAATAAACGCTGAATTTTGCGTTCTTCGATAGCATTTCCTTTTTGGACTTCCGCACCAGCTGTTTCGACAGACTCGACTGTCTGTACCTTGGACGAGCCTGTTGCCCCACCGATACCATCTCGACCGGTTTTGCCTCCTAACAAGATGACCACATCGCCTGCGACTGGTTTTTCACGGACCACATTTTCCTTTGGAGCTGCACCGACAACGGCACCAAGCTCCATGCGTTTAGCGATAAAGCCTGGGTGGAAATATTCACGCACATAAGTGGTTGCCAGACCGATTTGGTTTCCGTAAGAAGAATAGCCATGTGCCGCTGTTTTCGAAATGATCTGCTGTGGCAATTTCCCTGGACGTGTCGCTGTCAGCGGTTGGGTAATATCGCCCGCACCTGAAATTCGCATGGCCTGATAAACATAGGAACGACCTGACAAAGGATCACGAATGGCTCCACCGATACAGGTTGCGGCACCACCGAAAGGCTCGATTTCTGTTGGGTGATTATGGGTTTCATTCTTGAACATGAGGAGCCATGGCTCTTTCACGCCATCCACATCCACTTCAATTTCCACCGAGCAAGCATTGATTTCATCCGACACTTCCATGTCATCCAGACGGCCATTGGCCCGCTCATAGCGACCAAAAATCGTCGCCATATCCATCAATGTCTGAGGCTTGTCTGTTCGTCCTAATTCTGTCCGCATAGCAAGGTACTTGTCATAAGTCGCCTGCAATTGCTTGTGGAATTTTGAAGCTGAAAAATCAATAGACTTGAGCTCCGTTTCAAATGTCGTATGACGGCAGTGGTCACTCCAGTAAGTATCCAATACCTTAAGCTCTGTTTCCGTTGGCACACGACCGATTGACTTGAAATAGTCCTGAATAAAGAGCAGGTCTTCCACTTCCATGGCCAAACCAGCCTCACGCTTGTAAGTCGCAAACTCCTCCGCCCCATAGCCTACAAAAAATTCCAAGGTCGGAATCGTAGCATCCGAAACTGAAAACTCCTGAGCCACCAAAGGAGCAGCCATATCCTTGAAAAGCGAATCCACAGGATTGAGCAAATAATTCTTGATAGCTGCCAACTCTTCTTCCTGCACACCACCGTTCAAGATGTAAAGTTGCCCTGTATTGACACGCACCTCCTGGCGACTGCCCAACAAGAGAAGGGCCTCCTGACTACTGGCAGCCCGCTGGTCAAATTGCCCAGGAAGAGCCTCAATTGCAAAATATACAGCACCTTCCAAGCCTAGCTCAGCTTCCGACAAGACCTTGTCTGTCACCTGCTCTGTAAAGATGTGCTTGATGGCCTGCTCCAGCAAGCCCTCCTCCAAATGAAAGACATCATACACCTGCACCAGACGTACACTCGTCAAACTCGTCAGCTGCAAATTATGGGTCAACTCCTTGCGAAGAGCCTCCGCCTTAATCTGAAAATCCGTCTTCTTCTCAACAAAAATCCGCTTCGCCATTTTTTCCAATCCTTATTTCACTTCTTTTAACTTTGCCAATACGACCTCGTAAACCTCGGTCAATTCCCCGAGACCCCGACGAAAAACATCCTTGTCCAGATGGTTTCCATCCGCATCCCACAAACGACAATTATCAGGAGAAAATTCATCCGCCAATAATATCTGACCAGAAGAGTCAATCCCAAATTCTAGCTTGAAATCCACCAAAGTCAGCCCAATCTGAGCAAACAAGTCCTTCAAGAATTCATTGATTCGTCTTGTTTCTTCCTTGATATAGGCGATCTGATCCTGACTAGCCAGTTCTAGAAAGGCAATGTGCTCCTCATTGATAAAGGGATCATCTAACTCATCTTTTTTATAGTAAAATTCCACGATTGGAGTAGCTAATACAATCCCTTCTTCTACCCCAAAACGTTTTGAGAAAGACCCAGCTGTCACATTTCGCAAAACCACCTCCAGCGGAATAATCTCCACTTTTCTATTTAACTGCTCCGTGTCAGACAGTCGCTTGATAAAATGTGTCTTTACACCTGCAGCATTCAACTTTTCAAAAATAAGCGATGAAATCAGATTATTGAGCCGGCCTTTACCCACAATCTGCTCTTTCTTGCCGCCATTAAAAGCCGTTGCCTGGTCCTTGTAAACTGCAACAATCTGCTCACTATCAACTGTAGCGTAGATATCTTTAGCTTTTCCGGAATAGAGAAGGTCTGTTTTCATTAAAACGTTCGCCTTTCATAAAATATTCTAGTCTTTTCGTTTATTCTATCACATAATATTCGCGTTAACAAACAAAAATCTAAAATACTATCGAATAAAAAGAAAAACGCCCGTAATCTACGAACGTTTCTGTAATTCTTCATAAATAAAATCCACAATATCAGACAAGGTTTCAAAGCGTTCAATGGCCGCATCTGGAACATCGATACCAAACTCATCTTCCAAAGTTAAAACGAATTCCATAATTTCCACTGAATCCGCAGCTATATTATCTGCCAAAGAAGATTCTGCCTGTACTTGAAAATCTTCTCCCTTTTCATCTTGAATCAATTCAACAACCCGCTGATAGACCTGCTCTCTAGTCATGACTTTCCTCCACTACTGAAAATTTCTCCACCGATTTTTCGACAATACCAGCCTCCAAAATGGAACGCGTCTGCTTGATGGTATAGAAAATCGACTGGGCATTGCTGGACCCGTGCGCCTTGATGACAGGTGCCTTCAGACCAAGCAAGACAGCTCCACCAGCCTTCTTATAATCCATAGCCCCCAGTGCCTTTTTAAGAGTCGGCTTGACCAAAAGACCACCCAATTTAGCACGCAGACCGCCATTTTTGATAGAGCCCGTCAACTGACCAACGATGGATTTTGCAGTCCCTTCAACTGTTTTCAGCACAGCGTTTCCCGTGAAACCATCCGTCACGACCACATCCGCCACGCTGTTGAGCAACTCACGCGCCTCCACATTCCCAATAAAGTTAATCGACTTGTCTTCCGCCAAGAGTTTATAAGCCTCTTGGTGAACTGGTGTGCCCTTGCTATCTTCCGTACCGTTGTTCAAAAGTCCCACACGAGGTTGTTTGACACCACGCACGTGCTCCGCATAAAATGAACCAAGAACACCATACTGATAGAGGTGATGAGCTGTATTTTCAGCATTTGCCCCCAGGTCCATCATATCAAATCCCTTACCGTCCATAGTCGGCAAAGTAGACATAAGACCAGGACGATCGATATGCTTGATGCGACCGACGACAAAGACTCCTGCCGCCAACAGAGCACCCGTATTTCCAGCTGACAAGACCGCATCTGCCTGACCATCCTTGACAGCCTTGGTCGCTAGGACCATCGAAGCCTCTTTCTTACGACGAATAGCCTTGACAGGCTCATCATCTGAATTGATTTTCTCCGTGGTATGAACAAGGCTGACACGCTCTGTTGCGGTCAAATACTGCTTGATTTTAGCTTCATCACCATAAAGTTGAATTTCGATGTCTGGAAAGGCAGCCAAGGCCTGATTGACACCTTCTACCACTGCCTGAGGGGCGTGGTCCCCACCCATAGCATCTACTGCGATACGTTTCATTCTGTTTCCTCATTTTCTGTTCTTGGTTTCATAATCTGCCCCCAAGAAGACAAATCATCTATAAATTTCTTGGATTTCAAGTGAATCCCCACATATTCCTCGTACAGCCGGTCAATAAAAAGCCGTAATTTTCGCTTCATCTCAGGCTTGATGGAGATGGTTTCCAGCTCATCAAACGAAATAGCCTGAAATTGATTAAGCAAATAAGGAACATTGGGATCCAGATAGGCCCGCCTGCCATCTTCCTGATAGTGTTGCGGACACAAGACCCCGCTATACTTGTAGGAATAATCAAAAGGCAAACCAACCCGATGACAAAAAACACACTCATGAAAATTCAGACTGACACCAAAACGTCCCAAGAGCTGAATCTCAAAGATATTGGTCAGAACTTCGTAGTCCAAACCTGACTCCATCAAGTCCAAGGTCTTGACCAAAAATGCAAAAAGAGCTGGGTCATAAACCTTGTCCTGCAAGGCCGCATCTGCCAAGGCCAAGATATAGGTAGCATAGCTAAGCTTGAAAATATCACCGTTAATATTCTTAAATGGCTGTACCTGATGAAAATCTTCGATATAAGACAGACCATCATCATTGATTTTAACGATAAAATCCGCATAGGTCAAAGGCTGGATAGAAGCTACCAGCTTGGACTTAGAAGCATGTTTCACGAAAAACATCCGCTTGCCAACCTTCTCCGTAAAAATCTTGACCAGCTTATCATCTTCCCGAAAATTCCGATTGTAAAGGACTAAGCCTCTAGTTTCAATTCGTTCCATTTTCTTCTAGATATTCCTTCAAACGAGCCATAGCTGTCTGAATTTTCTCCATACTTGCTGCATAGGAAATCCGCACATAGCCCTCACCATATTGACCGAAGGCCGCTCCTGGAATATAGGCCACTGCTTTCTTTCTCGCAAAGTCCTGCAAGAAGCTAAAGGAATCTTGATTGTAACCCGCAGGGATTTTTGCAAATATATAAAATGCTCCATCAGGCTTGATAATTTTAAAGCCCAAATCCGTCATCTTCTCGATAATGTAATCCCGACGCTTGACATATTCCGCCCGCATAGGAAGAGCATCATCCTTGCCATTTTTCAAGGCCTCAACCGCACCATACTGCATAGCAGTTGATGCCGCTGTCACAAGATACTGATGGCTCTTGATAATTTGAGCGATGATGGGAGCCTGACTCATAATCAAGCCAATCCGCCAACCTGTCATGGCATGGGACTTGGACAATCCCTGAATCAAAATGGTCTGTTCTGGCAAAAACTCCGCAATCGAAGTATGAGGCTGACCAGTATAAGTCAATTCCGCATAGACCTCATCTGATAGGACAAAGACAGGATACTTACGCAAGACATCCGCAAAGGCCTGAATCTGCTCACGTGAGTAGGTCACACCCGTTGGATTGGCAGGATAGTTGAGAATAACCGCTTTTAGCTTATCCCCCTGCTCAATAATCGCCTCTTCCAACATCTCAGGTGTCAACACAAAATCATTTGCCGTCGTATCGATTTCAACGATGTCTGCTCCCACCATATTGACAATCGGTTCATAGCCAGGATAGGCAGGGGCAGGTAAAAGAACTGTATCCCCGGGCTCCAAAATAGCAACTAGACTTGCTGATAAGGCCTCTGTCGCGCCAATCGTAGAGAGAATTTCATTTTCTGGATTGTAGTGCAAATTATATTTTTCTGCCACAAACTCAGCTGCAGCCTGACGCAACTCCAAAAGTCCAGCCATACCCGTATAATAGCTCTTGTTGGCATCAATGGCGGCCTTGGCCGCTTCTTTTACATGGTCAGGCGTTGTAAAATCAGGCTCACCCAAGGTCAGTTTCAAAATCCCTGGAACATCCGAAATGGACTGATCAAACTGACGAATCATTGAAACCTCAATTCGATCCAAATTCTTATTAAAACGATGACGCAGATCCATAACCACACCTCCTAAAAATCATAATTGTATGTGAACTAAAAAGCTAGTGATTTAGATATAGTCATTTGAATTAACTTTGATACATCGTCACTTTCGGCTTGCTGTACTCTACGAAAGTAACTAGCTTCGCAAGTCTTATCTCCAACCTAGAACAGCCTCTAGGCTGTTCTAGCTGCCTGCACCTCAGTTCCTTGTCTGAAAGCTAATTCATTCGACTATAAATCCATTTGAAGTCCTACCGACTTCCACGCAGATTTCCTAAAATCATACGATTTTCTTAACGTTCTCATTACTTATATAAGAACATTATACCAAAAAGAAGAGCCTTCCGACTCTTCTAACTCACTATTTAGCAATTCTAGTTTCAAATAAAGGTGAAAGTGGACGTTTTTCATGGATACGAATAATGGCATCCGCCAACAAATCCGCTGTCGAGATATGTTCAATCTTGTCAATCAAACGGTCCTCAGGGATTTCAATAGTATCCAAAACAACCAACTGCTTAATAGCAGACTTACTAATATTATCCATAGCAGGACCTGACAAAACAGGGTGAGTACAAGATGCGTAAACAGCTGTTGCACCCGCTTCTGCTAAAGCATCTGCCGCATGACAAATGGTTCCAGCGGTGTCAATCATATCATCAATCAAGATACAAGTTTTACCTTCAATGTCACCGATAATATTCATGACCTCAGACGTATTCATCTTATCAACACTACGACGCTTGTCTATAATTGCAATCGGTGTCTTCAAGAACTGAGCTAATTTACGTGCACGCGTCACACCACCATGGTCCGGAGATACAACTACATAGCCTTCACCGACCATACCACGACGTTCGAAGTAGTCAGCGATAAGTGGTGCACCCATTAAATGATCCACAGGAATATCAAAGAAACCTTGAATCTGTGCCGCGTGTAAATCAATCGTCAACAAACGGTTTACACCAGCAATTTGTAACATATTGGCAACTAATTTTGATGTGATTGGCTCACGAGCACGAGCTTTCCGATCCTGACGTGCATAGCCATAATAAGGCATTACTACGTTTACTGATTCAGCAGATGCACGTTTCAAGGCATCTACCATAATCAAAATTTCCATTAAATTATCATTAACAGGTGAACTTGTTGATTGAAGAATGAAGACATGAGTCCCACGAATTGATTCTTCAATATTCACTTGAATTTCACCATCTGAAAACTGACGAACACTTGATTTCCCCAAAGGAATTCCTATTTTTTTCGACACCTGTTCAGCTAACTTCTGATTTGACGAAAGAGCGAACAATTTTAAGTCAGTAAACGCCATGACAGCCTCCTCTTTATTTCTACCTTTACTATTCTAACGCTTTTTCTTTCATTTTTCAAACAAAAATAGAACGTAGTTCTACTACGCTCTATTAAAATTCTTAATATGGAGGATAAATATAATAAACAGCACCCTCTGAAGTTGTTGTTGGATTGAAGTAGCCACCACGGTGGTTGCCAATATAACGACGACCCATGTAGTTAGATTCTACAACTTGGATACTTGTAGAAGATTCCACTGCAGTAACAACGGCAACGTGACCATAGTATCCACCAGTCCATACTGCAATTGCTCCAACTTGTGGAGTTGAACCCGTACGGAAACCTTCTGCTGCTGCTGAAGCCAACCAATGTTTCGCATCCCCCCAGTACGGACCAACCCATGAAAGTTGTGATTTAACACCCCAAGTACATTCACCAACTGGATAAGATGAAGCATCAAAAGTCGCATTACGCGCTGCTGCTGAACTACCAGAACCAGTTGAAGATGACACAGCTGGAGTAGAAACAGTTTGTGTAACAACAGGTTGACTAGCTGCAACTGTCTGAGCTGTTTCTGCGACTGCAGTTTGTGCAGGTTCAGTAGCAGGAGCTTCCGCAGTTTCAGTAGCCGCTGGTACTGCAGCGACTGGAGCTGCAACCGATGCAGCCTGTTGTGCTGCTAAGGCACGTTGTTGCGCTTCATATTCTGCCTGACGTGCCGCTGCCTGACGTGCTGCCTCTTCAGCAGCCGCCTTTTGTTCAAGCAAAGAGTTTTTCTCATCTTCAGCAGTTGCTTTTTGAGCAGCAAGATTTAATTGAGCAACTTGTAACTCTGCCTGACGAACCTGTAATACCTGTGCATCGTCTTCCAATTTCTGACGGTTAGCTGCTAAAGTATTGATAGCTTCTTGGTTAGCTTTCTGTTTTTCTACAATAACTTCTTTATCCGTTTTTTGTTGTTCCAACATACGATTGTTGGCCGCAACAATCTCACGCATTGCATTAACACGTGATACAGCATCAACAATTGATTTTGAATCCAAAATTGTATTGATATAACTAGAAGCAGAAGCATCAGTTTGCGCACTACGAGCTTGTTCTTTCAAAGCACCATCACGTGATACGATATCAGCTGATAAACGCTCAATATCTGCTGCCAAAGCCTGTGATTCAGCTTCCAAACGGGTATTTTCTTCTGTCAATTTCGCTTGTTCAGCAACAATTTCATCAACTTGTCCTTGGATAACATAGACCTGTTGTTGAGCATTTGCTTGTTGAGCCGCAAGTTCATTGATTTGTTGATTTTTAGCTGCAATCTGACTATCAATATCATTTGCAACAATCACAGCCACATCATTCAAACTTGTAAGAACGACTGTGCTTAACAATAATGTAGCTAAGATTTTTTTCTTCATAAACTAATACTAACTCCTCTATACTTTCTGACTATACCATTTTAACAAAAAAATTGCGTAAGTATATTACGCAATTATTACATTTCTATGTCTTATTCGTAATTCCAAAAATCCGTTCTAAGACAGGTTGGATAAGTAAAAACAAAATAAGATTAAATAATAAACTCGGTAGTAATTTATTAAAAACAAAGATGAAAACAGACAAATTTGTCATCTGAAATACTCTAGCAAATAAATAACTAATAAACTCAAATTGAAAAATAGAAACTAGCAAAATCAATAGATTGATCGAACTCTTATTTCCGACACCTTTAAAATAGAAATAAATACAAAAAATAACAAGAGGAAAAGTGGTCGTTGCAATTCCTACTAAGGAAAGATAAGATATGTCATAAATCAATCCCAACAGAGCAAAAATGACTAAAGAAATAGGAAGAGAAACATAGTTTGCATAAAAAATAGCAAGCATGAGTAAGATATGGCAAGATATAGCAAATAAGCTAGCTGACATATTGGATAAAAGAGTCGATACCTGCCCATCAATCAACAAAACTAAAAACAGAACAGGAAACATGGAAAATTCTAAAACTCTATTGCGCATCTGATTGACCCACTACTAATACTGAATATATTGATGAAAAACTAGCTGAAGGCTCTACATATAGTTCACGATTTAAGTTATTGCTGCTAGCCTTAACCGAACGAACTTTTCCAATTTGAACATTAGCAGGTGTCGCACCAGCCAAATCACTCGTCACAACGTTACTACCAACCGCAATATCATCCGTAGCATTTAACTGATTGATAATAAAACTATTGGAATCCAAATCAAAACCAGCTAAAATACCGTATATATCCTTGGAATCGATACTTATTTTTACTGGAAGTTTGGTAAAATCATCAGCATTAGTAAACAATTTTACCACTGATGAGTTCTCCTCAATGGAGCTAACTACACCAACTAAGCCACCATTTGCAACTACCAGAGCATTTTCAGAAATCCCCATATTCTGACCAACATCTATCGTCACCTGCTCCGACCATGAAGCAGGTGTTCTAACCAAAACTGAACCTGCAATATACCCTTTCTCTGAGAAAGACGAAGCCATTTCTAAACTTTTTCGCAATGTCTCATTTTCAGCTTTTAAACTAGCATTCTCATTTGCGAAATCTTGTACTGATAGCAATGACTTCTTTAATTCCTTATTTTCCTCGTAGGTAGCAAACAAATGCGAAAGAGAGGACTGTTGGTCAGAGAAAAACCTAGTAGGAACTGATAAAAAAGATTGAATTGGTCTAACGAGTAAATTTATAGAAGAATTGACAAAGGGTAACTCTGCTCCCTTTGAAAAAGTTAAAAACAATGATGAAAATGACAGCAACAGAAAAACGGAAATTGCAATCAACAACTTAGAAAATTTATTCATGGCTCCTCCAATAAGATACAATAAAACGAGAATATCAAATGATAATCTCGTTCATTACGGAGAATAAGGGATTCGAACCCTTGCGCCAGTTACCCGACCTAACGATTTAGCAAACCGTCCTCTTCAGCCTCTTGAGTAATTCTCCATTTATACAATATAATGGGCACGAGTGGAATCGAACCACCGACCTCACGCTTATCAGGCGTGCGCTCTAACCATCTGAGCTACGCGCCCAAGAATATATACTTGGACAAGTAAATAATGGCGCGAGACGGAATCGAACCGCCGACACATGGAGCTTCAATCCATTGCTCTACCAACTGAGCTACCGAGCCATAAGATTATTGTGGACCTGAATTGGAACCTACGACCACAAGTCAAAGAACTCCATCCCACGGTAGTGAAAGGAGGATGTGGGATTCGAACCCACGCACGCTTTTACACGCCTGACGGTTTTCAAGACCGTTCCCTTCAGCCGGACTTGGGTAATCCTCCAATTATGGACCTTGTAGGACTTGAACCTACGACCGCTCGGTTATGAGCCGAGAGCTCTAACCAGCTGAGCTAAAGGTCCAGCAAACAAGAGTAAATAGCGGCGAAGGGGATCGAACCCCCGACCTCCCGGGTATGAACCGGACGCTCTAGCCAGCTGAGCTACACCGCCAAATATAAATCGGGAAGACAGGATTCGAACCTGCGACACCTTGGTCCCAAACCAAGTACTCTACCAAGCTGAGCTACTTCCCGCTGTTATTAAAAATAAAGCTCCCCTAATGACATCATTAAGCGAGTCATGCACCCTAGAGGATTCGAACCTCTAACCGCCTGATTCGTAGTCAGGTACTCTATCCAGTTGAGCTAAGGGTGCTTCTATAAAGTCCATGCCGAGGACCGGAATCGAACCGGTACGATGTTGCCATCGCAGGATTTTAAGTCCTGTGCGTCTGCCAGTTCCGCCACCCCGGCCTCTCAAAGCGAACGACGGGATTCGAACCCGCGACCCCCACCTTGGCAAGGTGGTGTTCTACCACTGAACTACGTTCGCAATCTCTTCAAATGCCGGCTACATGACTTGAACACGCGACCCTCTGATTACAAATCAGATGCTCTACCAACTGAGCTAAGCCGGCCTATTATTATTTTCTTATGCGGGTTAAGGGACTTGAACCCCCACGCCCGAAAGCGCCAGATCCTAAATCTGGTGCGTCTGCCAATTCCGCCAAACCCGCATATGACTCGTGCTGGGCTCGAACCAGCGACCCATTGATTAAAAGTCAATTGCTCTACCAACTGAGCTAACGAGTCGTAAATATGA
>NZ_JBPPVC010000012.1:0-60195 GCF_053545015.1 Streptococcus sp. 32226D021BW
TTTTTTACGAAAATCTAATGAATATGCCATAAGTACATTATACCATAAATGTACTATTTTTGTTTCATTTTACTATAACACGAAAACGGGAGAGTTCGACGTTTAGTTTCATTTGATTTTCTCCTTGTGAAAACCCTGTCGCAGTGACAGGGTTTTTTGAAATTATTTAGTTTTTCCCACTGCGTTCTGGTCTCCAGAAGTCCGTAACAGCTCCTTTAGAGGCAGAGGATACGGTGTGGGCGTATTTTCCGAGAACACCACGAGAGTAGAGTGGTGGAATAACAGTTGTTTTCTTGCGTTCTTCGATTTCTTGGTCAGAAACATGCATGGTGATTTCCTTGGTATCTTGGTCCACCGTCACCAAATCTCCTGTGCGGAGGTAGGCGATTGGACCACCATCCTGGGCTTCAGGAGCAATGTGACCAACAACCAGACCATAAGTTCCGCCAGAGAAACGACCGTCTGTCAGAAGGGCCACCTTATCCCCCTGCCCCTTGCCGACAATAATAGAAGAAAGGGACAGCATTTCAGGCATACCAGGACCGCCTTTTGGTCCAACATAGCGGACAACGACTACATCGCCATC
The DNA here is from genome assembly GCF_053545015.1 of Streptococcus sp. 32226D021BW. Lineage (NCBI taxonomy): Bacteria > Bacillati > Bacillota > Bacilli > Lactobacillales > Streptococcaceae > Streptococcus > Streptococcus sp. 32226D021BW. Next base: position 587 of record NZ_JBPPVC010000012.1, read on the forward strand.
TACGATTTCGTCAGTCAAGACTGCTTCGATAGCTTCTTCTTCCGAATCAAAGACCTTAGCTGGTCCAGTATGATTGCGGACTTTCACGCCTGAAACCTTGGCAACGGCACCTTCAGGCGCAAGGTTACCTTTCAAGATAATCAGAGGTCCATCCGCTCGTTTTGGATTTTCAAGTGGCATGATGACATCTTGACCTGGAGTCAAGTCTGCAAAAGCTTCAAGGTTTTCAGCAACGGTTTTACCTGTACATGTGATGCGATCACCATGAAGGAAGCCGTTTTTGAGCAAGTATTTCATGACAGCTGGGACGCCACCGACATTGTAGAGGTCTTGGAAGACATATTTTCCTGATGGTTTCAGGTCTGCCAAGTGAGGTACCCGTTCTTGGAAATCATTGAAATCTTCCAAGGTCAAGTCAACGTTGGCAGCGTGAGCAATGGCCAGCAAGTGAAGAGTAGCGTTGGTGGAACCACCGAGTGCCATTGTGACTGTAATGGCATCTTCAAAGGCTTCACGAGTCATAATGTCAGATGGTTTGATGCCCAGTTCTAACATGCGGACAACGGCACGACCTGCTTCTTCAATATCCGCTTTTTTCTCAGGAGATTCAGCAGGGTGAGAAGAAGAGCCTGGAATGGACATGCCCATAACCTCAATGGCAGTAGCCATGGTATTGGCAGTATACATGCCACCGCAACCACCAGGTCCAGGGCAAGCGTTACACTCGATTTGACGAACTTCTTCAGCAGTTAAGTCGCCATTGTTCCATTTTCCGATTCCTTCAAAAACGGATACCAAGTCGATGTCTTTACCGTTGAGATTACCTGGCGCAATGGTTCCGCCATAGGCAAATACAGCAGGAATATCCATGTTTGCGATGGCAATCATGGAACCAGGCATGTTTTTATCACACCCTCCGATAGCGACAAAGGCATCTACGTTATGACCTCCCATAGCTGCTTCAATAGAGTCAGCGATGATATCACGGGAAGTCAAGGAGAAACGCATGCCAGGAGTTCCCATGGCAATCCCGTCTGCAACGGTAATGGTACCGTACTGAACAGGCCAGCCCCCTGCCTCTTTGACGCCTTCTTTGGCTAATTTTCCAAAGTCATGCAAGTGTATATTACAAGGTGTATTTTCTGCCCAGGTTGAAATCACTCCGACGATTGGTTTTTCAAAACTATCATCGGTCATGCCTGTGGCACGCAACATAGCACGGTTGGGCGATTTGACCATCGAATCGTAAACAGAGCTACGATGACGGAGGTTTTTGAGTGTATCTTTATCTGTCATTTCTCTTCTCCCTATCTTTCTGGTGATTAGTTCCCTTATTATACCATAGTTATGAGGGAAATGAAAAAGGATTTGTTAAATGATGTGAAATTTCTGAATATTTCAAAAAATAAAACAAAACAGCCTTGGATGTTCTAAAGGCTGTTCTAGTTTGTTCTTGTTACTGAGCAGTTGCTCGGAGCTGTACTTTCTTGTTTCCGGTAAAGAAGAGGCTAATCAAGGCAAGAACTAAGAACCCTGCACCGATAAACCAATAGGGTTGGTCCAAGGTGGTTGAACGACCAGACAGGTTGATGATACCACGGAGCAGGAAGCCTGCTGTAATGGTGGCAACACCTGAATTCCAGAGATTAAAAGTCATTCGTGATAAGTTTGGCTTTAGAGTGAGCATACCAAGGAGTAAAGCTCCGCCAATCAGGGTCACACAGAACATATAATGCATGAAGAATGAAACCTCGCCATAACTAAGGCTTTCGTAGATACGGCTGAAGATAAAGAGGAAGGCTGTTGTAGCCAAGTAGGTAATGAAGGTACGCGCAGTACGCGTAGATGTTTGATTAGTAACCGATGTAGACAATGTCACTTACCGCCCTTTCTGAGATAGTATTTCCGTTTGTTGTTGGATTGTTGATGACTTGGCCGTTGAAGTAGAGGGTTGACGAACCACCACCGTCAAGGTTATAGGCTGTTTGGACACCATACTGCTTCATAACCTCGGCCATTTGATAGAGAGAAAGTCCTTGACTTTCAGATGTTCGCCCATCGGCTACGACGATAATATAATGGTTTTCATCGATAATTCCGATAGCAGAACGAGGATTGGATGACTTGGCACGTCCAACTTCTGTTGATGTATCAACGACAATTTCGCCATTCTCTACCAATGATGGACCGAATGCTAAGAGGTTGACGACCCCCTTGTCAATCAATTCTTGAGCAGTGATTTCATTTTCATAGATGATTTCAAATGAGCCGTCGGCGTAGATTGCCAAGTCGCCGTAAGCTGCATTGTCACGGACAGTGTCACGGTAGAGGACGCCGTTTTTAATGACATAACCAGTTGAGTTGGCGCCGTAATAGTCACCGTTGACAGCTAGGATAGCATTGTTTGCGGCAGCGGTTTCAGAAGTTTTGGCCGTTACGTTGGTACCGTAGGTATTTTGGGCTAGAGCTGTCTTTAGATACTCTGGAGAGCTGACCTGGATATCAGCCACATAGACAGTTGTGTTGTTGGTAGTGATGGTTTCTAAGTTAACTTGGATATTATCATCAGAGTAAGATGTATCTGTTGTCGTCACGTTGGTAGCTGTTGAGGCAGTAGTGGCTGATGAAGCGGTCGTTTCTGCTGTCGGTTGACTACTTGTAGTAGTGCTGTTTGCCGCGACGGTGGAAATAGCTTCAGACAGGATGAAAGTTTTCAACATAGAGTAGGAAAATCCACTCGTTAGCAGCATTCCAAAGATGGTGGCGTAGGCAAAGGGTTTTTTAAGCAATTTCATGGGAATATGATTTCCTTTCTTTAAAGATGATATTTTTTTGAATGAGCCAAGAGGCTAGGAAGAGGAAGACTCCGACCACAAGTTTGACAAGGTAGAGGTTAAGTCCAAGAATTTGATGGAAAAGATAAAGAAGAGCTGTATCAGCTAGGAAGAGAATGAGAGCTAGAGTAAAGTAGCCAGCACCTGTTCGTGCGACGCTTTCTTTGTTTTTAAAGACTAATTTCTTATTGAGGACAAAATTACAGCTAGCACTGCAGATGCGAGCAATGGTGTTAGCAACTAACAAACGTGCAGCAGTTGGCAGTCCGGTCAGCACCAATAAAGCTAAGGCATAGATACCATAGTCGACTAGGAATCCACCAAAAGATGCCAGGGCAAATTTGAAGAGATTCTTGTAAATGAGCAGTCCATCTTTTATGGGACGAAAATGCGAACTGGCATTATCATCGATATAAATGGTTTGGATTGGAACTTCCGTGATTTTATAGGCTTGACTTGCTTGGGTCAGCATATTCATTTCATATTCGTAGCGGTCACCCTCAATGTCCAACATAAATGGAATCATGTCGGTGTGGAAACCACGTAAGCCAGTTTGTGTATCGGATACATTGACACCGGTTTGTAGTCGGAACAAGACTCTAGTTAGTTTGTTACCAAATCGGCTACGGAGCGGGATGTCCTTAGTAAATTGACGAACGCCAAGGATGAGGCGGCTGGGTAGGTTCATGGCTGCGCGTGCGACACGGTCCATATCATTCACAGCATGTTGGCCATCTGCATCAGCGGTAACAACGACACCAGGCTTTCTCAAATCTTGGATAAAGCTAAAGGCAGTCCGTAAGGCTTGGCCTTTTCCTTTATTGACATCGTGGTGGAGAACAATGGCATAGGTTTTGGCGATTTCAATAATATTTTTGGCTTGCCCTGTACTTCCATCATCTACAACAATGACCTGGCAGTTTAGTCTATTCTTTATAACTTCTAAGAGTTGGATCAATTTTTCATCTGGCTGATAAGCCGGTATCACTACATAATACATATCATAAACCTCGTATGTTTTTCTTGATGAGTTTACTATACGGGACTTTCCTAAAAGCAAGCTAAAACTAGATGAGGCTTGCGATTAGCTTAAGTTTGCTTTAAGAATTTCTTTGGGAATTTTTAAGAATCCGAACAAATGTAGGAATTTTCAGAAAGTTTTCTTGACATTCCAATTCCTTGTGATATTATAGTAGATAACACATTTGCAGAGAGGAGGAACATTCGTGCAAGAAATTCAACTAGACCAACCACGTTCGGGGTCTTATCTAATTTTGGATACCTTGCATCAATTAGGAGTTGACTTAGTATTTGGTTATCCAGGTGGAGCAGTCTTACCACTATATGATGCAATTTACCAATATGAGGGTATTCAACATATCTTGGCTCGTCATGAGCAAGGAGCAGTTCACGAGGCAGAAGGTTACGCTAAATCATCAGGAAAGGTGGGTGTAGCCATTGTGACCTCTGGTCCAGGAGCAACAAATGCCATCACAGGCATTGCGGATGCTATGGGAGATAGCGTACCCTTGTTGGTCTTTACAGGTCAAGTAGCTACACGGGGAATCGGTAAGGATGCCTTTCAAGAGGCCGATGTCTTGGGTATGACTATGCCGATTACTAAATATAATTATCAGATTCGAGATACCGCAGATATTCCTCGTGTGATTACAGAGGCGCTTCATATTGCAACAACTGGTCGTCCAGGTCCGGTTGTCATTGATGTTCCAAAAGATATTCAAGAGAGAGTAGTTGATTTTTATCACGATCCAACCGTTCAACTCCCAAGTTACCAACCAACAGTTGAGCCAAATGGTTTACAGGTCAAGAAAGTATTGAAACAGCTTAGTCAGGCTAAGCAACCAGTTATCCTTGCTGGGGGTGGTGTCAACTACGCTGATGCCAATCAGGAACTGATTGCCTTTGCGGAACGTTACAGGATTCCAGTTGTTTCTACCTTGCTAGGTTTAGGTGCCATGCCAATTGAGCATGAGTTGGCACTCGGTATGGGTGGCATGCACGGTTCCTATGCAGCCAATATGGCCATGAATGATGCGGATTACATTATCAATATTGGCGCTCGTTTTGACGACCGATTGACAGGTAATCCTCTCACCTATGCACCGAACGCAACCGTTGCCCATATTGATATCGACCCAGCTGAAATCGGTAAGGTTAAGAAAACAGCCATACCAGTCGTGGGAGATGCTAAGGCAACTCTGCAAGCTCTTCTCAAGCTGGACCCAGTAGAAACAGACTATGCCGACTGGACTGCTCAGGTCTTAGAAAATAAACGCAGAGCACCATTCTGGTATGAGGAAGACCCGACAGTTATCAAGCCGCAACAAGCGATTGAGATAATTGGTCAGTTGACAAAGGGTGACGCCATCGTCGTAACGGATGTTGGTCAACACCAGATGTGGACTGCCCAGTTCTATCCTTACAAACATGCCCGCCAGTTGGTGACATCAGGTGGCATGGGAACCATGGGCTTTGGGATTCCAGCAGCCATTGGTGCCAAGTTAGCCAACCCTGATAGGGAAGTTGTTCTATTTGTTGGGGACGGTGGTTTCCAGATGACCAACCAAGAATTGGCCATTCTCAACGGCTATGGCGTCCCGATTAAGGTGGTTCTGATTAACAACCACTCGCTCGGCATGGTCCGTCAGTGGCAGGAGTCTTTCTATGACAAACGCCGTAGTCAGTCTGTCTTTGATGCGGAGCCAAATTTCCAGCTGCTAGCTGAGGCTTATGGCATTGCCCATTACAGTTTTGACAATCCAGCAACCCTGTCCGAAGATATGAAGGTCATTCTGGAAGACAAACCTATGTTGATTGAAGTGCATATTTCCAAAGCAGAGCACGTTCAACCAATGGTGCCAGCTGGCAAGAGCAATGCAGAGATGTTGGGGGTGAAGTTCAATGCGTAGAATGTTAACAGCAAAATTACGAAATTCATCGGGCGTCCTCAACCGCTTTACAGGTGTATTATCTCGCCGGCAAATCAATATTGAGTCCATCTCGGTCGGTCCGACCGAAGTAGATGGCATTTCCCGAGTTACAGTGATTGTCGATGTGGCAACCATGGACGAAGTAGAACAAATCATCAAGCAACTTAATCGCTTGATTGATGTGGTCCGTGTCCGCGATTTGACGGATATTCCACACTTGGAACGGGAGGTGATTCTGGTTAAAATCGTTGCTCCACCAGCTAAGCGGGCAGAAATTTTAGCCATTATCCAACCTTTCCGTGCTAGCGTTGTTGATGTGGCACCGCACTCCATTACCATTCAAATGACTGGCGACGGAGATAAGATTGACGCCCTCCTGCGTGTGATTCAGCCATATGGCATTAAGAATATCGCTAGGACGGGAGCAACTGGCTTTAGTCGAGATTAGTCTTAAACCCTTATAGAATAATAAAAAAATAGAAAAGAGAAAAAATTATGGCAGTAGCAATGCAATATGAAAAAGATGTAACAGTAGCAGCACTTGACGGCAAGCGTATCGCTGTTATCGGTTATGGTTCACAAGGCCATGCCCATGCCCAAAACTTGCGTGATACAGGACACGATGTTATCATCGGTGTGCGTGCTGGTAAGTCATTTGACAAGGCTAAAGAAGACGGTTTTGAAACTTTTGAAGTAGCAGAAGCAGCAAAACAAGCAGATGTTATCATGATTTTGGCTCCAGATGAAATCCAGGCTGACCTTTACAATGACGAAATCGCTCCAAACTTGGAAGCAGGAAATGCTCTTGGTTTCGCTCATGGTTTCAACGTTCACTTTGAATTTATTAAGGTACCAGCAGATGTGGATGTCTTCATGTGTGCACCGAAAGGTCCAGGTCACTTGGTACGCCGTACCTTTGAAGAAGGATTTGGTGTACCAGCCCTTTACGCAGTTTACCAAGATGCAACTGGAATCGCTAAGCACATTGCTATGGACTGGGCAAAAGGTGTTGGCTCAGCTCGTGTAGGTCTCTTGGAAACAACCTTCAAGGAAGAAACAGAAGAAGATTTGTTTGGTGAGCAAGCGGTTCTCTGTGGTGGCTTGACAGCTCTGATGCAGGCTGGATTTGAAGTCTTGACAGAAGCAGGCTATGCACCAGAATTGGCTTACTTTGAAGTGCTCCATGAAATGAAACTCATCGTTGACCTTGTTTACGAAGGTGGCTTCAAGAAGATGCGTCAATCGATCTCAAACACTGCTGAATTCGGTGACTATGTATCAGGCCCACGCGTGATTACAGACCAAGTTAAAGAAAACATGAAAGCAGTCCTTGCGGATATCCAGTCTGGTAAATTCGCCAACGACTTCGTCAACGACTACAAAGCAGGCCGTCCACGCATGGAAGCCTACCGCAAAGAAGCAGAAGGACTCGAAATCGAAAAAGTCGGAGCAGAACTCCGCAAAGCAATGCCATTCGTCAGCCGCAACGACGACGATTCGTTTAAGATTTATAATTAAAATAGTCCGGGGGACTATTTTAACCCGAGCTTGACAATAAGAGAGCGAGGCGGCCTGCGGATAGGCTATTCTAGCCTTTACCCAGAAACACGAAAGCAAGGCAGTCCGGGGGAGTGAAAGAGTCTGGGGATAGACTCTTTCAGCTGGTCGCCTAGAAATGTGAGAGCGACCATACGCCCTCGCTTGAAAACAAGAGAGCGAGGAAGTTGAAGTGGAGTGAAAGAGTCTGAGGATAGACTCTTTCAGCTGGCCGTCCAGAAATTCAAGCATACGCTTAAAGATTGGAAAGCGGAATTTTGGTTACGAATAGACAGTTGGAAAAGCTTTTGCTTCCCTATCCTATTTTGAAGTTAGGGAGTTTTGGAAAAGTTTAGTAGACAAGACATATTAAAGAGCTGGTGGGGCCAGCTCTTTTGACCGTCTATTTATGTTATAGTCCTTCAATAGATAATATTTGCTTTCTTCGGCTCCCTATGTCTAAGTGTAACTCATTCCATCATTAGAGAGGTTGCTTTGACCCACTCAAGGAAGATTCTGTGCAAAAGCAAACTAGGTCTATCCTATTTTTAGTCTATAAAATTCCTTCTTGTTTTTAAAGTGAATAGTCAAAGGAAGAATACTATAGCTAAAAAGTTCGGTATTTGAATGAAATGTATAATATTATTTTAAACATGCGTATAATTGTTAGTATTATTTTGAAAATACTGGTACAATATGATTATAGAAAGAAATTAGTGCAAATATGATTACAGCAAAAAATGTAGAGCAGGCCTACGAAGTCTTAAAAAGAGTTGTCGTTCGGACGCCATTAGATTACAGTCGCTACTTATCAGAAAAGTACGGAGCCACCATCTATATCAAGCGTGAGAATGAGCAGCGGGTTCGCTCTTTTAAGATTCGTGGAGCATACTATGCGATTTCACAATTGTCTGATGAAGAAAAATCACTAGGGGTAGTCTGTGCCTCGGCGGGTAACCATGCCCAAGGTGTTGCCTATACATGTCAAGAAATGCAGATTCCTGCGACAATCTTTATGCCTATTACGACCCCCCAGCAAAAGATTGGACAGGTTCGTTTCTTCGGTGGAGATTTTGTTGATATTCGTTTGGTAGGAGATACTTTTGACGAATCTGCCCAAGCAGCACAAGAATTTACAAAAGAGAGTGGAAAAACTTTTATTGATCCATTCGATGATGCCAATGTGCAGGCTGGTCAGGGTACAGTAGCTTACGAAATATTAGAAGAAGCTGAGGAACAGTCCATTAGTTTTGATCAAATCCTTGTGCCAGTAGGCGGAGGTGGATTGGTTGCCGGAGTCTCTGCGTTCTTGAAAGAAAATGCTCCTGAAATTAAGATTATCGGGGTTGAGGCAAACGGAGCCCGTTCCATGAAGGCTGCATTTGATAAGGGACGTCCAGTAAAACTAGCATCGATTGATAAGTTTGCGGACGGTATTGCTGTTCAAAAGGTTGGGGCTTCAACCTATGAAGTAGCTCGCAAACATGTGGATAAGTTGATTGGTGTTGATGAGGGGTGGATTTCAGGCACCATTTTGGACCTCTATTCAAAACTAGGGATTGTGGCTGAGCCAGCAGGAGCAGCGACTGTGGCAGCACTAGAAGTCGTTAAGGATAAGATTAAGGGACAGACTATCTGTTGTATCATTTCAGGTGGTAATAATGACATCAACCGTATGCCGGAAATGGAAGAAAGAGCTCTTATTTATGAGGGAATTAAACATTACTTTGTTGTGAATTTCCCACAACGTCCGGGTGCCTTGCGTGAATTTGTAAATGATATTTTAGGTCCAAATGATGATATTACTCGCTTTGAGTACATCAAACGTGCCAATAAGGGTACTGGTCCAGTCTTGATCGGGATTGCCCTGGGCAATAAGGAAGACTACGTCCAATTCCTTTCTCGCCTAGAAGATTTCGATCCACAGTATATCAATCTTCATGAGAATGATTCGCTGTATAAAATGTTAGTGTAAATGGGAGGTTTTTATGTCAACAGGTCCAGTCATTTTTCTAGTTAGCTTACTCTTTATGGTATTTCTGTTATTGATTTTGATCGTTTCTGGTCTCTATGTGGTCAAGCAACAGACAGTTGCCATTGTAGAGCGGTTTGGGAAGTACCAAAAGACTTCTACCTCTGGTATTAACTTTAAAATACCTTTTGGGGTAGATGTCATCGCGGCTCGTATCCAATTGCGGATGTTGCAAAGTGAAATTGTGGTGGAAACTAAGACCCAGGATAATGTCTTCGTGACCATGAATGTAGCTACTCAGTATCGTGTCAATGAAAATAATGTCACAGATGCCTACTACAAACTCATGCACCCAGAGGCACAGATTAAATCCTATATTGAAGATGCCCTGCGCTCTTCGGTGCCTAAGTTGACCTTAGATGAACTCTTCGAGAAAAAAGATGAAATCGCCCTTGAAGTACAAAAACAGGTGGCGGAAGAGATGTCGACCTACGGTTATGTTATTGTCAAGACCTTGATTACCAAGGTTGAGCCAGATGCCGAGGTTAAGCAATCAATGAATGAAATCAACGCAGCTCAGCGGAAACGGGTTGCGGCCCAAGAATTGGCAGAAGCCGATAAGATTAAAATAGTCACTGCTGCTGAAGCAGAAGCTGAAAAAGACCGCCTACATGGTGTGGGGATTGCCCAACAAAGGAAGGCAATTGTAGACGGACTAGCAGATTCTATTCGTGAACTGAAAGAGTCTAACATCAGCATGACAGAAGAGCAGATTATGTCTATCTTGTTGACCAACCAATACTTGGATACATTAAATAATTTTGCGCAAGGAGGTAATCAAACAATCTTTTTACCAGCTAATGCTGGCGGAGTAGAAGATGTTCGTACACAGATATTGTCTGCTCTCCAGGTAAAAAAATAAGTAAAATCCGAACATTTTACTTGACAAGTCAAAGCGATTTATACTATACTAAATTGCACGAATAAAAAGGAAAGGGGCTCATTATGACTAGTTACGAAAAAGTTGCCGCTGTTGTCGGTTGGGTACGCGAAAAGAAAATCACAGGCTACCGTATCTCTAAAGAAACTAATGCTCGTGAGATGTCAGTTATCGCTCTTGCACAAGGACGCGCTAAAATTGATAACATTTCATTTGCGACTGCCTTGGGGTTGATTGACTTTTACGATAAAAACCACAAGAAATTTGAAAACTAATCTAAATAATCATTTTATTTAGAATATTTACCGAGAAGACCGTTTGGTCTTCTTTTTTTATTTCAAAAAAACTTACCAGCTTTTGATACTCAATGAAAATCAAAAGTAGCCTAGGAAACGAAGCCGACGATAGAACTGAAGTTCATCTAGGCAAGTTGACAACGGATAATTTTGATTTTCGAAGAGTATGAAACTGGTAAGGTTACTATCTATAGGTGAGAAGGCTTATCCTAAAAAACGCTGTAGGAATTCGCGGGTCCGCTCTTCTTGTGGATTTTCAAAGATTTGTTGAGGAGTACCTTCTTCAGCGATGATACCCTTATCCATGAAGATAACACGATCAGAAACATCACGGGCAAATTCCATTTCGTGAGTAACAATCACCATGGTTAGACCTGACTTGGCCAAATCCTGCATGGTTTTGAGTACTTCACCGACCATTTCTGGGTCTAGAGCGGAAGTTGGTTCATCAAAGAGAATAACTTCTGGATCTACAGACAGAGCACGGGCAATGGCAACACGCTGTTTTTGGCCACCAGAGAGTTGGCTTGGTTTTGCCTGCCAGTATTGCTCAGTCATACCGACCTTATTGAGATTTTCTTTGGCGATTTTCTCAGCTTCTGCGCGATCGCGTTTCAATACAGTGGTTTGTGCTACGATGGCATTTTCCAAGACATTGAGGTTGTTAAAGAGGTTGAAAGACTGGAATACCATGCCTAGTTTTTCACGATAGGTGGTCAAATCATAGCCCTTGGCCAAGACATCTTGACCGTGGTAGAGGATTTGTCCCTCGGTGGGTGTTTCCAAGAGGTTGATGGAACGGAGGAAGGTTGATTTTCCAGAACCAGATGAACCAATGATGGAAATCACTTCTCCTTTTTCAACTGTTACAGAAATGTCCTTGAGGACCTGGTTTTGTCCGTAGGATTTCTTTAGATTTTTAATTTCAAGAATTACATTATTAGTCATGAGGCACCTCGATTTGCATTTGGTTGGCACCAGTTGTATAGGTGTCTGTGTCAAAGCGTTTTTCAACTGCTCGCAAGATGCGGGTCACAGTAAAGGTCAAGATAAAGTAAATGATGGCAATGACGGTAAAGGTTTGGAAGTACTGGTAGGTTTGTGTCGCCACGGTATTTCCTGAGAAGTACAATTCAACAACTGAGATAACGTTCAATACAGAAGTATCCTTGATGTTGATAACGAACTCGTTACCAGTCGCTGGTAGGATATTGCGGATAACCTGTGGCAGAACAATCTTGCGCATGGTCTGGTTGTGGGTAAAGCCAAGAGCCGTAGCGGCTTCGAATTGCCCCTTGTCTACTGCGAAAATACCACCGCGGACAATCTCACTCATGTAGGCACCGGTATTGATGGATACGATGAAAATGGCGGCGAGGGTACGGTCAAGGTTAAGACCGAAGGCTTGGGCAGTACCGTAGTAGATAACCATAGATTGTACAATCATTGGCGTACCGCGGAAAACTTCGATGTAGATATTGATAAACCAACCGAGAATTTTTTGACCAATAGCAAGAGCCTTGTTAGCTGCTTTTGGAGCAGTACGGAAAACACCAATCAAAAGACCGATAAGGGTACCGATAATGGTTCCAAGGATGGAAATGAGCAAGGTCATTCCAGTACCACGAAGCAATTGCTGCCAGTTGTTGACAATGATATTCCACACTTGAGCAAAGAAGCTAGGAGTTTCGCCTTCGCTGGCTTCTTCAACAGGCTGGTTTTCAATCATATTGTCCATAAGTGCAATTTGGTTGTTCTCCGAAAGAGTAGCTAGTACTTCATTGACCTGGCTGATGCGAGCATCGTCTTTACGCATACCGACAGCAATAGTCACGTCTTCAGCATTGGTTTCAAAATTATCTGATAATTCGACCATCTTGAATGCCTTGTTGGCTGCTTCGGCTGTACGACCTTCTGGACGCTCAGAAACATAGGCGTCAATGATGCCAGCTTCTAGGGCTTGACGGATTTGAGAGAAATCTCCCATAGCTGTTTGTTTGTCAGCACCTTGGATTTGGTCAATCAAATCGTAGAGGTAGACACCTTGCTGGGCAGTGATTTTTGCCCCAGCAAATTCAGCCAAGCTAGTCGCCTTAGCATACTGGCTGTCTGAACGCACGACCAAGGTTGGAATAGATGTATAGTAGCTGTCTGAGAAAGCAATTTCTTTCTTACGTTCTTCAGTTGGGCTCATGCCGGCGATGATCATATCAATCTTGCCAGAAGTAAGGGCAGGAACCAGACCTTCCCATTTGGTTTTGACAACCAGTAGTTCTTTGTCCAATGCTTCAGCAATTTTCTTAGCAACTTGAACGTCATAACCGTTGGCGTACTGGTTGGTTCCTTCAATAGGAACAGCACCGTTGCTGTCATCCTCCTGGGTCCAGTTGAAAGGTGCGTAAGCAGCCTCCATACCAACCCGGAGGTATTCATCTGCTTTTACGCCTGTTGCCATGGAAAAGACGGCAAGAAGACTTAGCAGAAAGATACTAAGTTTATGTTTCATAATGACTCCTTATTAAATGGTATTACACCATTTTATTAAAAATTCTGACAAATTTCAATATCCTTGAACTATCATTTTGTTATTTTTTATGGTATAATAGTGAGAATTGATAAAAAGGAGCTTTTTATGTTTTTAGAATTGTTGAAAGCCATATTCTTAGGAATTATTGAGGGGGTAACGGAATGGTTGCCGGTTTCTTCAACGGGACATTTGATTCTAGTGCAAGAATTTGTAAAACTCAATCAAAGCGCAAGTTTTGTTGAAATGTTTAATATTGTCATTCAATTGGGGGCAATCCTAGCAGTTATGACTATTTATTTCAATAAGTTGAATCCCTTTCAGCCTGGTAAAACTAAGAGAGAAGTGCAATTAACTTGGCAACTCTGGGCAAAGGTTGTCATCGCTTGTATTCCTTCCATTATTATCGCTGTACCTTTGGACAGTTGGTTTGAAGCACATTTTAACTTTATGGTACCGATTGCGATTGCCTTAATTGTCTATGGTATTGCCTTTATCTGGATTGAGAATCGAAATAGAGATGTGGCACCACAGGTGACGGATTTGGCTAAAATGTCTTATAAAACCGCTCTTCTCATCGGTTGCTTCCAAGTTTTAAGTATTGTTCCAGGAACCAGTCGTTCTGGAGCAACTATCCTTGGAGCGATCATTTTGGGTACAAGTCGAACGGTTGCAGCTGACTTTACCTTTTTCCTTGGAATCCCGACCATGTTTGGTTACAGTGGTTTAAAAGCGGTAAAATACTTCTTGGACGGAAATAGTCTAAATCTTGAGCAAGTTCTCATTCTCCTGGTTGCTAGTTTGACTGCCTATCTTGTTTCCTTAGTTGTTATACGCTTCTTGACCGACTTTGTTAAGAAAAATGATTTTACAGTTTTTGGATATTACCGGATTATCTTGGGAGCAATTTTGTTAGTCTATTCTTTTATCACATTCTTATTTTAAGAGCAGGGCAACCTGCTTTTCTTTTGTCTTTCAAGCAGTCATTTAGTATAATGGAAAGAGATATGTATGAGAATTGAAAATGAATGCTATATTTTTCGGCACCTATTCATAGTATGAGGTAAATATGAAAGTAAAACAAATTAGTGATTCGACCTTGAAAATCACTATAAAAATGGATGATTTAGAAGAAAGAGGGATGGAGCTGGCTGACTTCCTCATTCCTCAAGAAAAGACAGAAGAATTTTTCTATACCGTCTTGGACGAATTAGAATTGCCTTTAACCTTCCGAGAAAGTGGGATGTTGAGTTTTCGTGTCACTCCTAAACCAGATCGGGTGGATATTTTTGTAACCAAGTCTGACTTAGATCAGAATTTGAATTTTGATGAGTTTTCAGACTTGTCGGATTTTGGTGATATTTCCAGCATGAGCCCGGATGAATTTTTCAAGAATCTGGAGCAGACTGCTCGAGAGCGAAGCAGTAAGGATATGGATGCTGTTCGTCATTTGGAAGAAGTTGAAAAGGCTGAGGAAGCTGAGGAGAGTGAGTCAGAAGGCTACATCTACTACATCCTTGATTTTCCTAACATGGATGAACTGATGGCTTTTGTAGGAACAGTAGATTACCCTATCGAAGAGTCAGAGCTCTATAAGATGGACGGCCGCTACTATATGACTGTCTTGATCAATATCGAGGAACGTTCTAAGCGTTACCCTGACTATCTTCTGGCGCGTATGTTGGAATTTGCCAATGATACTAAGTTAACTAGACCTGTCCTGCAGGAACATGGGGTGACCCTCTTGCCAGTTGCAGCCCTAGAGGAACTTAGGAAGGTTTCCTTGCTATGATGCCTTTTGCTTTAAAATATATAATGGTCATCATTTCGACCATGGTTGTAGCTGCTTTTGCGACCCCTTTGGTCAGGTTCCTATCTCTCCGAGTAGGTGCAGTGGATAATCCAAACGCGCGTAGAATCAACAAGGTGCCCATGCCATCGGCTGGAGGCTTGGCTATCTTCATAGCTTTTGCCTTGGCTGCCTTGGTCTTTTTGCCGAGAATTGTCACCCATGTTAATTATCATGGAACCTACCTGCACTATGTTTTGCCCTTGATTGTATCCTCGCTTATTATCATCATTACAGGCTATATTGATGATGTGAAGGAGTTGGGTCCAGCTCCAAAGATGTTTGGAATTGTTCTTGCTGCGACCCTGATTTGGTTTTTTACGGAATTCCATTTTGATAGCTTCAAGATCCCATTCGGTGGGCCCTTGCTCATTTTTCCAAGCTGGCTATCCTTCTTTTTAACTGTCTTGTGGATTGTGGCTATTACTAATGCGGTCAACTTGATCGATGGTCTGGATGGTTTGGTGTCAGGGGTGTCTATCATTTCATTGACGACCATGGGAATTGTTTCCTACTTTTTCTTACATGATAGCAATATCTTTTTGACCCTGACTATTTTTATTCTGGTGGCCGCTATTATAGGCTTTTTGCCTTATAATTATAATCCAGCTATTATTTATCTAGGTGATACCGGAGCTCTCTTTATTGGTTTCATGATTGGAGTTTTGTCACTCCAAGGATTGAAAAATTCTACAGCAGTTGCGGTGGTTACTCCCATGATTATCTTGGGGGTTCCAATTACAGATACGGTTGTAGCCATCATCCGTCGAAAATTGTCTGGAAAAAAAATTTCAGAGGCGGATAAGATGCATTTACACCATCGTTTGCTATCTCTAGGCTTGACTCATCGTGGTACAGTTTTAGTTATCTATGCCATTTCCTTCCTATTTTCTTTGACTTCGCTCTTGCTTAATGTTTCCAGTCGTCTAGGTGGTGTTCTCTTGGTTCTAACCATGGGACTGGGTGTAGAGGTCTTATGTGAGTTGATAGGTATTTTTGGTGAAAATCGCATGCCCCTACTCAATCTCCTTCGATTCATTGGAAATAGCAGTTATCGTCAGGAACGCATAGCGGATTGTAAGGAAAAGCGCTGTCTTCGTAAGCAGCAAGCCAAGAAAAGAAAATAAGAATCTTTCTAAACAAGAAGAGAGCCCTTAGGCTCTTTTTTTGATATAATGAGAAAGATAATAAATAAAGGAGTATACGATGTCAGTATTAGAAATCAAAGACCTTCATGTTGAAATCGAAGGTAAAGAAATCCTCAAAGGTGTCAATTTGACCCTCAAAACAGGTGAAATTGCAGCCATCATGGGACCAAACGGAACAGGGAAATCCACCCTTTCAGCAGCCATCATGGGCAATCCAAGCTACGAAGTGACCCAAGGGGAAGTTCTCTTTGACGGTGTTAATATTTTAGAATTAGAAGTCGATGAACGTGCCCGTATGGGACTCTTCTTGGCTATGCAATACCCGTCAGAAATTCCAGGGATTACTAATGCAGAGTTCCTCCGTGCCGCAATGAACGCTGGTAAGGAAGACGAAGACAAGATTTCTGTTCGTGATTTCATTACTAAGTTGGATGAAAAGATGGAACTCCTCAACATGAAAGAGGAAATGGCAGAGCGCTACCTCAACGAAGGTTTCTCAGGTGGTGAGAAAAAACGCAATGAGATTCTGCAATTACTCATGTTGGAACCAACTTTCGCCCTTCTTGATGAGATTGACTCAGGTTTGGACATTGATGCCCTTAAAGTGGTATCAAAAGGTATCAATGCTATGCGTGGTGAAGGCTTTGGTGCCATGATTATTACCCACTACCAACGCTTGCTCAACTACATCACTCCTGATGTTGTCCATGTCATGATGGAAGGCCGTGTCGTGCTTTCAGGCGGACCAGAATTGGCACAACGCTTGGAAAAAGAAGGGTATGTCCAAGTCGCAGCTGAGCTTGGCATCGACTACAAAGAAGATGACATTTAAGCCTTTGGAGGACCCTATGACCAAAGATAAAATTCAAGAATTTTCAGCCTTGCAGGCAGAACCAACTTGGTTGACAGACCTGCGTCTTAAGGCTTTTGACAAAATAGCAGAGCTGGACTTGCCGGTTATCGAGCGGGTCAAGTTTCACCGTTGGAATCTAGGTGACGGAAGCCTAGCTACAAATGATGAAATCGGGGCAGTTCCAGATTTTACAGCTATCGGTGATAATCCGATGTTGGTCCAAGTTGGCAGCCAAACTGTTCTAGAGCAGTTGCCGGTTGACCTTGTAGAGAAAGGTGTAGTCTTTACTGACTTCGCATCGGCTATGGATGTCATTCCTGATGTCATTGAAAAATACCTCGGTGCTGCCGTAGCCTACGATGAGCACAAATTAGCAGCCTACAACACAGCCTATTTCAACGCAACAGCAGTACTTTACGTGCCAGACAATGTTGAAATTGACCAGCCAGTTGAAGCTCTTTTCTACCAAGACAGCACTAGTCCAGTTGCCTTAAACAAACGTGTTCTCATCATCGCTGGAAAAAATGCCAAGCTTAATTACCTGGAACGCTTTGAAAGTCTAGGCGACGGCGCAGCAGCGACTTCAGCTAATATTGTCGTGGAAGTAATCGCCCTTGCAGGTAGCCAAATCAAGTTTGCAGCTATCGACCGCCTTGGTAAGCATTTGGATACCTACCTCAACCGTCGCGGCTATCTCGGAAACGATGCAACGATTGACTGGGCGATTGGTCTGCTCAACGAAGGAAATGTGGTTGCCGATTTGGATAGCGAATTAAAAGGAAACGGTAGCCATGCCAACCTCAAGGTTGTTGGTCTTTCATCAGGCCGTCAGGTCCAAGGTGTGGATACGCGCGTGACCAACTACGGTCATAATTCGGTCGGTCACATCCTGCAACATGGGGTTATCTTAGAAAGCGGAACCTTGACTTTTAACGGTATCGGTCACATTGTCCGTGGTGCCAAAGGTGCGGATGCCCAGCAGGAAAGCCGTGTCCTCATGCTGTCTGACAAGGCTCGCTCCGATGCCAACCCAATTCTCCTCATTGATGAGAATGAGGTCACAGCTGGACACGCAGCCTCAATCGGTCAGGTGGATCCAGAAGATATGTACTACCTTATGAGTCGTGGTCTGGACCGAGCAACTGCTGAACGCTTGGTTGTTCGCGGTTTCCTTGGCGCAGTCATTACCGAAATTCCTGTCAAGGAAGTTCGTGACCAACTGATTGCCGTGATTGAAGAAAAACTAACAAAGAGATAAGATATGGATTTGGAACGCATTCGCAAGGATTTTCCAATCCTAGACCAAGTTGTTAACGATGAGCCGCTGGTCTATTTGGACAATGCGGCGACCACCCAAAAACCGCAGCAGGTACTAGATGTGCTGGCGGATTATTACCAGAAGGACAATGCCAATGTCCACCGTGGCGTTCACACCCTTTCGGAACGGGCAACGGCTCGCTATGAAGCGGCTCGGCAGAAGGTGGCTGATTTTATCCAGGCCAAGTCTAGCAAGGAAATCCTCTTCACTAGAGGAACGACCACTAGTCTTAACTGGGTAGCTCAGTTTGCTAAGGAAATTCTCCAGCCAGACCAGGAAGTGATAATTTCGGTCCAAGAGCACCACTCCAATATCATCCCTTGGCAGCAAGCCTGTCAGCAAACAGGTGCCAAGCTCCGCTATGTGACCCTAAAAGACGGCGAGTTGGATGTGGACAGCCTCAAGTCCATGCTCTCCGAAAAGACCAAGTTCGTCTCCTTAGCCCATGTGTCCAATGTCTTAGGCAGCGTGGCTCCTATTGGGGAAATAGCAGAGCTGGTACATCAAGTCGGTGCCTACTTGGTGGTGGACGGAGCCCAGTCAGTTCCCCACATGGCTGTCAACGTGCAAGAATTAGACGTGGATTTCTATGCCTTTTCAGGTCATAAGATGTTAGGACCGACAGGAATCGGCGTTCTCTACGGCAAGGAAGAATTGCTCAATCTCATGTCGCCAGTTGAATTCGGCGGTGAAATGATTGACTTTGTCTATGAGCAGTCAGCCACTTGGAAGGAATTACCTTGGAAGTTTGAGGCAGGAACGCCCAATATTGCAGGTGCGATTGGGCTGGGAGCGGCCATTGATTACCTGACCGAAATTGGTATGGATGCTATCCAGGCCCACGAGGCAGAGTTGGTTGACTATGTCTTTCCAAAATTGCAGGCTATTCCAGGCTTGACCATTTATGGCAGTCAGGACCTGTCCAAGCGGACGGGAGTTATTGCCTTTAACTTGGACGACTTGCATCCACACGATGTGGCAACCGCTCTGGACTATGAAGGTGTTGCTGTGCGGGCTGGCCACCATTGTGCCCAACTGCTTCTCAGATATTTGCAGGTGCCTGCTACTGTACGAGCAAGTTTTTACATCTACAATACCAAGGCTGACTGTGATAAGTTGGTCGAGGCAATCATCAAGACAAAGGAGTTTTTCAATGGCCCTATCTAGATTGGATTCTCTTTATATGGCAGTTGTGTCTGAACACTCCAAGTCGCCTCGTCATCGCGGAAGCTTGGACGGAGTGGAAAAGTTGGAACTCCACAACCCGACCTGTGGCGATGTGATTGAATTGTCCGTCAAGATTGAAAATGGGAAGGTTTCCGATATAGCCTTTGATGGCGTTGGCTGTACCATTTCAACCGCCTCGGCTTCTATGATGACCGAGGCAGTGCTTGGCAAAGAAATTAAGCATATTAAAGAATTAGCCGAAATCTTCTCACAAATGGTCCAAGGGCAAGAGGATGAACGTCAAAAGGAGTTAGGGGACGCCTCTCTCCTTGCAGGTGTCGCCAAATTTCCCCAACGAATCAAATGTGCCACATTACCATGGAATGCCCTGAAGAAAGCACTGGAACATAGTGAGAGTGCTAACTGAGCATCAATATAGTCATTTAGTTTTTCTTTTATTACTTCGTTAACTCGCTTTGCCGTACTCCAGTACTGTCTGCAGCTCGTTGCCTAGTACTAAAAGTAAACTAAAAGACTATAAATAAACAAAAAACGAAAATCATACAGAAAGGATTGTTCAGTTTCTGATTGGAATTGAACAGGCTCAGGAAGCTTTGAAGAAAGCGTAATAGCATTCTCATACTTTTTGGGCTTAGTATCTTATATTATGTCAGAAGAAAGAATTGAACCAACCCCAATTGATCTTGGGGAATACAAATTCGGTTTCCATGATGAAAACGTGGAACTGATGGCTTCGACAGGTAAGGGTTTGAACGAAGAAGTGATTCGTGAAATGTCCCGTATCAAAGGCGAGCCTGAATGGATGTTGGAATTCCGTTTGAAATCCTACCAAACCTTCAAGAAAATGCCGATGCAGACTTGGGGAGCCGACTTGTCTGAACTGGATTTTGATGATATTGTCTATTACCAAAAGCCGTCAGATAAGCCAGCACGCAGCTGGGACGATGTGCCAGACAAAATCAAAGAAACTTTTGAACGCATCGGTATTCCAGAGGCCGAGCGTGCCTACCTAGCAGGTGCTTCTGCCCAGTACGAATCAGAAGTGGTCTACCACAACATGAAGGAAGAGTACGACAAGCATGGCATTATCTTTACGGATACCGACACGGCTCTTAAAGAACACCCAGAGCTTTTCAAAAAATACTTTGGAAAACTTGTTCCGCCGTCAGATAACAAACTGGCTGCCCTCAACTCAGCGGTTTGGTCAGGTGGCACCTTTATCTACGTACCAAAAGGTGTTAAGCTGGATATTCCGTTGCAAACCTACTTCCGTATCAACAATGAAGGAACAGGGCAGTTCGAACGCACCCTCATTATCGTGGATGAAGGAGCAAGTATTCACTATGTAGAAGGCTGTACCGCTCCAACTTACTCAACAGCCAGCCTCCACGCTGCTATTGTGGAAATTATTGCCCACGAAGGTGCCTATATGCGTTATACGACCATTCAAAACTGGTCTGACAACGTTTATAACTTGGTAACCAAGCGTGCACGTGCCGAGAAAAATGCCACAGTCGAGTGGATTGACGGAAACCTGGGTGCTAAGACGACCATGAAATACCCAGCGGTTTACTTAGAAGGAGAAGGGGCGCGTGGAACTATGTTGTCCATTGCCTTTGCTAATAAAGGTCAGGTCCAAGATACCGGTGCTAAGATGATTCATAACGCCCCACGCACCTCATCTTCTATCGTGTCCAAATCCATTGCTCGTGGTGGTGGAGAAGTCAACTACCGTGGTCAAGTAACCTTTGCAAAAAACTCAGCCAAATCTATCAGCCACATCGAGTGTGACACCATTATCATGGATGATATTTCCAAATCAGACACCATTCCATTTAATGAAATCCACAACTCACAAGTGGCCCTCGAACACGAAGCCAAAGTATCAAAAATCTCAGAAGAACAGCTCTACTACCTCATGAGCCGTGGCTTATCCGAATCCGAAGCCACAGAGATGATTGTCATGGGCTTTGTCGAACCATTCACAAAAGAACTCCCAATGGAATACGCAGTCGAACTCAACAGACTGATTGCATATGAGATGGAGGGCTCGGTTGGTTAGATTTTTGGCAATTTAGCAAACATGAGTCTGCTAAAAGCCAAAAAATCTCCAACCGAGGTTGGAGATAAGGAGCGATGGAAATCGCTCTTCTCTATAAATAACATAGTCTGGGAGACTAGATTACCCTACTGACGTCGCTTCCTGTAAGGAAGCGACATATAGTACGGAGTTCCAGTGGAACTCCTACCATGGAAGTTGGAAAAAGAGAGCGACGGCAGTCGCTCTTCTTTATAAATAACATAGTCTGGGAGACTATTTTTACCTTACTGACATCGCTCCCTGCAGGAGCTCTACAAGCCTATAACATAAAAATACTATGCCGAGTGCTTATCCGGCATAGTATTTTTTGTTATAATTTCTCGTTCACATATCGAACGAAGTTATTCCACCAGGAAACTGGCCAAGGAGCTTTTTTCATATCATTTGGGAGGACCATTTCCACACTGGCTTGCGCTCCAATATAACCTTTTCCAATCAAGTCTTGGTCTTTTAATTGTAGTTTTCCAACAACGCTACCAGCAGTCAAGGGGGCATCGATTTCATTTGTAATAGGGATAAAGTTTGCAGACGCAGTCAATTCTGTCTGGTTGCGCTGAACGACGTATAAGTCTGCAGCAGCAACGACGGGACTGGTTTCCTTTTCTCCATTAAAGACCTTAATTTTACTATTGTTGTAGGCTTTTCCTTTTTCGGCAATTGCAACCCGTGAAAAATTGGCATAGACATAGTTCATCAAATCATTGGTTGCAACAAAACGATTATCAGGCATAGCCAAACCGTCTGTGGCATTGAGGACTACTGTAATGACACGCATACCAGCTTGTTGGGTTGTGGCCAAGAAACCTGAACCAGCAGAGTTTGAGGTCCCTGTTTTCAACCCATCCACTCCCCCACGAGCATGGGTTCCGTCACTCAGCATTTGGTTGGTGCTATAGTAGGTATAGCCACCAAAGTCATAGGCGTTGAGTGAGGTAATCTCTAGGACTTGCGGATAGTCAAGAATGAGCCGACGTGCAATAATAGCCATATCGAGTGCTGAAAAGTGATTGGCATCTTCAGGACTGGAACCAGGATAGATATTACCTCCTAAATCAGCATTATCCAATCCAGAAACGTTAACGATTTTAGCATCTGTAATGCCCCATTCCTGGACTTTTGTTTTCATTCGGTCCACAAATGCAGCTTCGCTACCCGCTATTTTTTCAGCCAGAGCAATGATGGCGCTGTTGGATGAAGTGATGAGAGAGGCATTCAATAGATCACGGACAGAATAAGTGCGCTCATCCAAATTCACGTTACTGAGTTCGATATTGGCAGTCAAGCTATAGGAGTAGTCTGAAATGTCCACCATGGTATCCAAGTTGATTTCTCCTTTTTCCAAGGCTTCGTAGACCATGTAGACACTTAAGAGCTTACTGATGGAGGCGACACTGGCTTTGGTTTCAGCATCTTGTTGAAAAAGGATTTTTCCTGAATCAACCTCAACCGCGATAGCGTGTTTAGCTGCTACCGAGAAATCGTCCGCTAGGACAGCGGGGCCTCCGATAAGAAAACTAAAGGTTGCCAATAATAGAAGTATTAACTTACGCATAAACATTCCTTTATCTAATATTTCTTCCATTATATCACATGGATTGTAAGAAAAATAAGGAAAAAACATGAAAAATGATAGAAAATAATGAAAATTTATGTTTTTACAAAATTTTCTGACAAAAAGACTTTATTTAAGAAAATTTTATGATATAATAAATTTCATAATGACATTAGATTATATGTCATAGAAAAAGAAAAACAGAGGTGTTTTATGAAAAAGACAACAAAACTCTTTGCCTTAGCAGGCATCACACTCTTATCTGCATCTGTTTTAGCAGCTTGTGGTGCTAAGTCGTCATCAAGTTCATCAGAACAAAACTTGTCATTTCCATCAGATGTTTCTCAAGATGGAACAGCTGTTTCTGGTGCTCAATTAAATTATGCTTGGGTATCTCCTACAACTTCTTCAGGTCTTTTGATTGACGAGCTGACTGAAAATACAACTGACTCAACATTTGGTGGAATGGTTGATATTCCAATGTTCGGTTACGATGGAGATCGTAAGTTGGACGATTCAGGTCTTGCTAAAGCTGAATTTGATGTGGAAGGCAAAAAAATCACTGTTAGTTTGACAGGTAAAGACTACAAGTGGTCTGATGGTCAGCCATTCACAATCAATGATTACATCTTCACAATCAAGTCATTGGCAAGCAAAGACTACACAGGTGTGCGTTTTGATGATAAATTCTTGAACATCGTGGGTATGGAAGAATTTGTGGCCGGAACAGCATCAGACATCTCTGGTATTAAGAAAGTTGACGACTACACAGTAGAATTGACAGTGAAAGAAATGTCACCTTCTATGATGTATGCCGGTGGTGATGTACCTGCCTATGTTCAACCAGAACACATCTATAAAGATATCCCGGTAGCAGATTGGGAAAAGAGCGAGTACTCTCGTACTGCTAAACTTGTAGGTATGGGTCCATGGAAGATTAAAGAAATTGTTAACGGTGAGTCTATCACTTACGTTCCAAACGAACACTTCTTCAAGGGAACAACTCCAAAAACAAGTTCATTGAAAATCGATATCGTATCACCTGATACAATCGTTTCTGAGATGAAAGCTGGTAACTACGATATCGCAGAAATGCCTGTTGACCAATTGGATTCATATAAAGATGCTTCTAACTTGAACATCGTTGGATCTTTGAATTCAGCTTACGAATATATTTCATTCAACTTTGGTAAATATGACGAAGCTGCTGGCAAGAACGTTATGGATGAGAACGCTAAGATGAATGATGTGAATCTTCGTCAAGCGATTGCCTATGCAATTGACACCAAAACTGCTGGTGAGTCATTGTACAATGGTCTATACCACCCAGCTAACTCATTGATTATCTCATTCTTCGGCGATATTCACGATTCTGAATTGGAAGGATACACATACGATCCAGAAAAAGCTAAGAAACTCTTGGATGAAGCTGGCTATAAAGATGTAAACGGCGACGGTATCCGTGAAGGCAAAGATGGTAAAGAATTCAAGATTACCTTCGCAGCTCGTAAACGTACTGAAGCAAACGAAGCTCTTGTACAACAGTACCTTGCTTGGTGGAAAGAAGTCGGCCTAAACGTTGAATTGTACACAGGTCGTACAGTTGAAGTCAACTCATTCTACGATGCAATTCAAGCGAATGATGCTTCAATTGATATGTATGCTGGTGGTTGGTCTACAGGTTACGATCCAAACCCAACAGGACTTTGGGGTCCAATCGCAGCCTTCAACATGTCACGTTTCGTATCTGAAGAAAATACAAAATTGTTGGATGCTATTAGCTCTACTGATTCATTCGATGAGAAAACAAACCTTGAAAACTACAAGGCTTGGCAAAAATATGCTTATGAGCAAGCATTTGCTATTCCAACATTTGAATCTGAGTCAATTGTAGCACTTAACAAACGTGTGAAAAACTATGACACTAATTATGGTTCAGCTTCAGAAAATGGTATTGCTCTCGAAAATATCGAATTGTCTGCTGACAAAGGTGTAGCAGCAGAATAATTTGTAGCAGATAACAATAGAATCTGAAAAAGCCAACCTGGTTGGCTTTTTTCAGATGGCTATTGGAATTTTCAGATAATTATGGTATAGTAGAACCAGTACACAAAAAAAGAGTAATTTGCTTTTTAATATATGAATTGGTTAGTCAAAGACTGGATGATGTTGATATTATAGAGTTCGAAATGATTGAGCTTGATTAGCCGATAGACAAAGGAGGACGAAGCGTGGCTACTGAAAAACCGCTTTTAGATATTAAAGATTTACACGTCGGATTCCGTATTGCTGATGATTATTTTGATGCTGTTGATGGCGTTGATATTTCATTGCAAAAGAATGAGATTCTCGCTATTGTTGGAGAATCAGGATGTGGTAAATCTACTTTGGCAACGACCATTATGGGCTTGCACAATCCATTAAATACCAAAATCACAGGAAGTATCCAGTACAATGATATGGAGTTGATTGGGATGGATGAAGCTAAGTACAATACTGTACGCGGAAATGACATTGGGATGATTTTTCAAGATCCCTTGGCTTCCCTTAACCCCTTGATGACCATTGGAGCGCAGATTGATGAAGCCCTCTTCTATCACACGGACTTGGATGCGACTGCTCGTACGGAGCGTGTTTTGGAGTTGTTGGCTCAAGTTGGTATTCCAAATCCTAAGCGGACTTTTAAACAGTATCCACATGAATTGTCAGGTGGTATGCGTCAGCGTATCATTATTGCCATGGCCCTTTCTTGTAAGCCACCAATCATTATTGCCGATGAGCCTACAACAGCCTTGGATGTGACCATTCAGGCACAGATTTTGGACCTCTTGAATGATATTCAGGCGGAAACGGGTTCTGGTATTATTTTGATTACCCACGACTTGGGTGTAGTGGCAGAAACGGCTGATCGTGTAGCCGTTATGTATGGTGGTCAGTTTGTTGAGGTGGCTCCTGTTGAGGAACTCTTTACCAATCCAAAACATCCATATACACGTTCGCTCTTGAAGTCAAATCCGCAATCAGGTGGCGAAGGTGGGGATCTTCACGTTATCGAAGGTATCGTACCACCGATTACCAAAATGTTGCGTCAAGGTTGCCGTTTTGCACCACGTATTCCTTGGATTGAAGCAAGTGCTCACGAGGAAAATCCAGGTATGCACGAAGTAGGACCAAATCACTTTGTGCGTTGTACTTGTCACGAAACATTCTATTTTGAAGAGGAGGCCTAAATAGTGGGATTTATTGAAGTAAAAGATTTAAAAGTCCATTATCCAATTCGAAGTGGCTTCTTTAACCGTGTCACAGACCATGTTTATGCCGTGGATGGTGTCAATCTCGAGTTTGAAGAGGGAAAAACCTATGGTTTGGTAGGCGAGTCAGGTTCTGGTAAGTCAACAATTGGTAAGGCAATTATTGGTTTGGAGCGGGCTACATCTGGTCAAATCATCTATGAGGGTCAGGATGTGACCAACAAATCACGCAGTAAAAAAGGTAACTTTAATCGTGATGTCCAAATGATTTTCCAAGATTCGCTTTCTAGTTTCAACCCTAAAAAACGTATTTTAGACATTATTGCTGAGCCTATTCGTAACTTTGACCGTCTATCTCCAGATGAGGAGAAGAAAAAAGTTCTTCAACTTTTGGATACCATCGGTCTGAACGAAGAAGCCTTGATCAAGTATCCACATGAATTTTCAGGTGGTCAGCGTCAACGTATCGGCGTTGCCCGTGCCCTAGCAAGTAATCCGCGTCTGATTATTGCTGATGAGCCTGTTTCTGCCTTGGACTTGTCTGTTCAAGCTCAGGTTTTGAACTATATGAAACGTATCCAAGATGAGTTTAAACTCAGCTACCTCTTTATTTCTCATGATCTTGGTGTTGTGCAACATATGTGTGACGAATTGTTTATCATGTACCGTGGTCGCTTCGTAGAAACGGGTAACAAGCAGGACATCTATAACAATCCACAGCATATCTATACCAAACGTCTTTTGTCGGCTATTCCATCGATTGATCCAGTTAATCGTTTGAAGAACAAGGAAAAACGCTTGGTTGCTGAAAAAGAGTATCAAGAAAAACAAGGTCAATACTATGATGAAAAGGGTCGAGTTTACGATTTACAAACCTTCTCAGCAACTCATCAGGTAGCCCTTCCAAAAGGAGGTCAGAACTAAGATGTGGAAAACAGTTTTACGTCGTTTGCTCATGATGATTCCTCAAATTATCATTTTGAGTGTCATCGCTTTCTTCGTGGCTAAGATGATGCCGGGGGATCCCTTTACAGGTATGATTGATCCCAATATCGATCCAGCCATTATCGAACAAAAACGGATTGCAGCAGGGTACTATGACCCAATTCATATTCAATACTTCCGCTGGGTTGGTAATCTCTTGCAGGGGGATTTTGGTCAAAGTTTCCTCTTTAAGCAACCTGTTTTGGATGTTATCATGCAACGCTTGAACAACACTATTTGGTTGTCGCTCTTGACCATGATTTTGACCTATGCTATCGCTCTTCCTTTGGGGATGATTGCTGGTCGCTACCAAAACTCTCTAGCTGATAAGGTGATTGGGGTTTACAACTTCCTGACCTTCTCAACACCAACCTTCGTTTTTGCGATTCTTATGTTGTGGTTGTTTGGTTTTAGCTTGGGCTGGTTCCCAACTCGTGGTTCAATCGGGGGTGGCGTTGAAGGTTTTGCAGCAGTACTCAGCCGTCTTCATCACATGATTTTACCGGCGATTACCATGGCCATCTTATCTACAACTGTAACCATCCAGTACCTCCGTACAGGGATTATTGATGCTAAGAGCCAAGATTATGTCCGTACGGCGCGTGCTAAGGGTGTTCCTGAGCGCGTGGTTTACAACCGTCATATCTTCCGTAACTCAATTTTGCCAATTGCATCCTTCTTGGGATATGAATTGACAGGTTTGATCGGCGGTTCTATCTTTATCGAGAATATTTTTACCTATCCAGGTATAGGTCAGTTGTTCTTTAACTCGATTTCTAGTCGTGATTATAGTGTTATCTTGGCCCTCTTGTTGATATTTGGTATGGGAACTCTCTTGGGAACCTTGATTTCAGATATTATCATGAGTATTGTAGATCCACGTATCCGTGTGAAATAGAAGGAGGAGTAAGGTGAGTAAAGAAAATAAAAAACAAGTACAATCAGCTTCAACTCCTCCAGGTGGTTTTCGCGTCATCGCGCGGGAGTTCTTGAAGGATAGATTAGCTTTAGCTTCCTTGGTCATTTTGGTGACAGTTCTTTTGACTGTTTTCATCGGTGCCCTGGTCTTGGATCAAGAGCAAGTGATGAAAGTCAATCTTTTGGGACGTTACTTGGAACCTGGAGTTGATGGTTATATCTTGGGAACGGATGAAGGTGGTAAAGATATCTTTGGTCAGTTGATTATTGGTGCTCGAAACTCCATTGTTATCGGTTTTACTATTACCATTATTACAAGTATTGTTGGTATCTCGGTCGGATTGATTTCAGGCTATTATGGAGGTCGTTTGGATGGTTTCTTGATGCGGATTGTAGACTTCATTATGATTCTACCTGTTACTATGCTCATTATCGTTTTCGTAACGGTTATCAAAAACTATACCATTTATCACTTTATCCTAATCATGAGTGCCTTCTATTGGACAGCTAAGGCCCGCCTTTTCCGTACAAGAACCTTGTCAGAGGCGAGCTTGGATTATGTCAATGCGTCGAAAACACTTGGAACAAGCGACTTTATGATCATGTTCCGTGAAATCTTGCCAAACTTGAGTTCTTTGATTATTGTCAACTTGACCCTCAACTTTGCAGGGAATATTGGTATCGAAACATCATTGACTTATCTAGGCTTCGGTCTTCCGTCGACAGTTCCAAGTTTGGGTACCTTGATTTCAAATGCCCGTAATGCAGACATCTTGGAAAACAAGACTTGGATTTGGTTGCCAGCAGCTATCTTTATCCTTGTTATGATGCTTTGTATCAACTATGTCGGTCAAGCCTTCCAACGTGCTGCCGATGCAAAACAACGTTTGGGTTAACAAACATATAAGGGTTCCTTCGGGAACTCTTTTTCTCTTCCTTTCAGCTGTCACAAGCTTGTCTTTTACAGAATACAGAAAATGTGGTAAAATGGAGTGATAAAACTATTTGAGGTAAGGAATTATGACTGTAAAAATCAATACAAAAGACGGCCAGATTGAATTGACTGATGACGTGATTGCCACAGTTGTCGGTGGTGCTACGACTGAGATTTTCGGTGTTGTTGGTATGGCTAGTAAGTCTGCGATTAAGGATAATTTTCAGGCCCTTTTACGCAAGGAAAATTACTCCAAAGGTGTTGTTATTAAGACCTTGGAAGATGGTCGCATTGCAGTCGATGTTTACACTGTTATGAGTTACGGTGTGAAAATCAGTGAAGTATCTCGCAATATCCAAGAACGTGTGAAATTCAACTTGGAAAATCAATTGGGTATCTCTGTTGATGCCGTTAATGTTTTTATCCAAAATATTAAAGTCGTAGGAGAATAATTGTGTCTAAAATTACAACAAGTTTATTTCAAGAAATGGTGCAGGCAGCATCTACTCGTCTGAATAAACAAGCCGAATATGTGAACTCATTAAACGTCTTTCCTGTTCCAGATGGAGATACGGGGACCAACATGGGGATGACCATTACAAATGGTGCCAAAGAAGTGGCGGATAAGCCAGCAAATACGGTTGGTGAAGTCGCTCAAATCTTGTCAAAAGGTTTGCTTATGGGTGCTCGCGGAAACTCTGGTGTTATTACGTCACAATTGTTCCGTGGCTTCGGTCAGTCTGTCAAGGGCAAGGTTGAATTGGACGGTAAGGACTTGGCGCAGGCCTTCCAACATGGTGTAGAAGTGGCCTATAAGGCTGTAATGAAACCAGTTGAAGGAACTATCTTGACAGTTTCTCGTGGAGCTGCAACAGCGGCCCTAAAAAAAGCAGAAGAAACAGATGATGCGGTTGAGGTCATGCGTGCTACCCTTGAAGGTGCCAACCGTGCCCTCAAGAAAACTCCTGAAATGTTGCCAGTCTTGAAAGAGGTTGGAGTTGTCGATTCAGGTGGCCAAGGTCTGGTGTACATCTACGAAGGCTTCTTGTCAGCTTTGACAGGTGAGTACATTGCGTCGGAGGATTTTGAAGCGACACCAGCTGTTATGTCTGAAATGATCAATGCTGAGCACCACAAGTCAGTTGCAGGGCATGTAGCGACTGAAGATATTACCTTTGGTTATTGTACCGAAATCATGGTAGCTCTTCGTCAAGGTCCTACTTATGTTAAGGATTTTGATTATGAAGAATTCCGTAACTACCTCAACGATCTTGGGGATTCTCTCCTAGTTGTCAACGATGATGAAATCGTTAAAGTCCATGTCCATACGGAAGATCCAGGTTTGGTCATGCAGGCGGGTCTTCAATATGGTAGTTTGGTCAAGGTAAAAGTGGACAACATGCGTGAACAACATGAAGCGCAGGTTGAAAAAGAAGAAGCTTTCCAAAAACCAGCTGAACAAAAAGAATATGGCATTATCGCTGTTGCAGCAGGTGAGGGATTGACTGAAATCTTTAAGTCACAAGGTGTTGACTATGTGATTTCAGGTGGTCAGACTATGAACCCATCAACAGAAGATTTTGTCAATGCTATTGAATTGGTCAATGCCCGCAATGTCATCTTGTTGCCAAACAACAAAAATATCTTGATGGCTGCTCAGACGGCTGCTGAAGTTGCAGAAGTTGCAGTTAAGGTTGTGGAAACCAAGACTCTGCCACAAGGTTTTACTAGCTTGCTTGCCTTTGATCCAAGTCATGATTTGGAAAGTAACTTTGAAGCGATGACGGCATCTCTTGCAGAGGTGAAAAGCGGTAGCGTGACAACTGCAGTCCGTGACACAACCATCGATGGTCTTGAAATCCATGAAAATGACAACCTTGGTATGGTTGATGGTAAGATTGTGGTTTCTAACCCAGATATGATGGAGACACTTGTTGCTACCTTTGAGAAAATGCTGGACGAAGATAGCGAAATCGTAACTATCTATATCGGTGAAGATGGTGATGAGGAATTGGCTCAGACACTTGCAGCCCAATTAGAAGAAAACTTTGAAGATGTCGAGGTTGAAATCCATCAAGGAAATCAACCGGTTTATCCATATCTTTTCAGCGTAGAATAAACGAAAATCGCAGGCTTAGGCTTGCGATTTTTTTCTGTCGATTTGTCTATAATTTCCAGTAGACCTATGACAAAGCCGATTGGCTATGGTATAATATCAGGTATGTATAGTCAAAATGAAAATGAATTGATTGCAATTGGTGAGCGAATTGGTAGGGCTTGTAAAGCCAATCAAGTGCTAGTCCTGTCGGGCGATTTAGGTGCAGGCAAGACCACTTTGACCAAGGGTTTGGCTAAGGGTTTGGATATTGACCAGATGATTAAAAGTCCGACTTATACCATTGCTCGTGAGTATGAAGGTCGAATGCCTCTCTACCATCTAGATGTCTATCGGATCGGTGACGATCCGGATTCTATTGATTTAGATGATTTTCTCTATGGGGGTGGTGTGACGGTTATCGAATGGGGAGAATTGTTGGACGCAAGTCTTTTGGATGATTATTTGCTCGTTCGTATCGAGAAGGAAGAAGACGGTCGTCGTCTGACTTTTGAGGCTCATGGGGCTAAAAGTCAAGTATTGGCTGAGGAAATACAGAATGGCTGAAAAAGAAGTGTATTTTAGTGAGGCTGAGCCAACTGACGCGGTAGCCTTTATTGATTTTATGAACCAAGTGGCTAGAGAATCGGATTATCTGGTTATGGATGAATCAGGCTTTCGTTTTAGTTCTGAAGAGATGGAAAGGATTTTTGAAGCTGGCATTGAAAATCCTGGCGAACTTTGCTTGCTAGCAAAAGTTGGTTCGGAGGTTATCGGCGCCATCTCAGTTAAGTCTTCTAGGCAGTTTCGGATCAGCCATATCGGGAATATTTTCATTGCGATAAAAAAAGATTACTGGGGACATGGTTTGGGGACCATTTTACTGGATGAGGTTATCGAGTGGGCTCAGGAAATGGATGTCTTGAAACGATTGGAATTGACAGTTCAGGTCCGCAATCAAGCAGCAGTTCATTTATACCAGAAACTTGGATTTACAATTGAAGGTACTCAAGTAAGAGGTGCTAGAACAGATGAAGGGGAATGGCTTGACCTTTATTACATGGGTAGGCTAATTGGTGAATGATGACAATTGGAAAAAAAATAGTCTTAATGTCTTTGGCGATTATAGTTCTGACACTTGGAGCTGGATTTGCCTATGGGATTAGTTTGTTAAACTTTTCGACAGATGCGATTTCAAAAACCTTTAGGCAGTTAGATGGAGAAGAGGAAATTACGCCTATTGATGCAACGGAGCCTCTTACTATTCTCTTGATGGGGGTGGATATGGACCAAGCAACACGTGGTGGAGCTTGGGAAGAAGGGCGGAGTGATTCGATGATCTTGGTCACGGTAAATCCGCAGACAAAAGAAACCACTATGATGAGTTTGACTCGAGACATTATGGTGGAAATTGCTGAAGCCAATGGGGAATCGACAGGAACGGTAGAAAAACTTAACCACTCCTATAGCTACGGGCAGGCTCCTATGGCTATTGCTACCATTGAAAAAATGATGGATATCAACATTGATCGTTACATTGAAATCAATATGGATGGTCTAGTCGAGCTAGTTGATGCAGTAGGTGGGATTGAAGTCAATAATACACTAGGTTTCCCGATTTCCATTTCAGAGTATGAACCCGCTTATACATCCATTGTACCAACTGGTAAACGTCTGGTAAATGGTGATCAGGCTCTGGTCTATGCACGGATGCGTTACGACGATCCAGAAGGAGATATTGGTCGTCAACGCCGTCAGCGTGAGGTCATTACAGCTATTGTCAAGAAACTCTTGCAACTAGATGGTTTTACTCAGTACAAGAAGATTTTAACAGCTATTTCCAACAATATGCGGACCAATATTGAAATCAGCACGGCAACTATTCCAGAGTTGTTGGGTTATAAGGATTCGATTAGGAATTTACATTCCTATCAATTGAGAGGTCTGGATGAGCTAGTTGAGGAGGTTTACTACCAGTTGCCTCCGACCCAGCATTTATTGGAAATGCAAAATGTCTTGAGAACATCTATTGGTTTGGATGCTAAGACAGATCTTACAACCAATGTCAAGGTATATGAGGGACAGGTCGGTCTACCTAGCACCATCGATGTGTATAATGCTTTCACCGAACTTTTAGAGATTGAAGCAAATCCATTGGCAGAAGCGATTGATATAGAGGCTTTTACAGGGACATCAGCCAGCGATTTGCCAGAAGGGACTGCAAGTTCGCCAAACCTACCATCAAATTCTTCTGAACTAGAAGAAACTGAAACGACTGAAGTTGGAATAGAAACACAAACAGAAGAAGGACAATAAAAAATGAGGTTGGATTTCCAATCTCATTTTCTTTGTCCTATTTTTCTTCTTTGTTATATTTTGCCATTACTTTTTGGATTTCTTCCAGATTTCCTGTGATACTTTGCTGATAGACGCGGCTTTTGTATTGTAAATCATTTGCTAGGCTCTCTAGTGGCTCTTTGAAACTTTGGATAATGGCAAGTTGTTCCTGGATATTGCTTTTGCTTGCTTCCATATCAGTCATAATTTGCTTGGTATCCTTGACTTCTTTAGCAATTTTTTCTCGGTTGGAGATGGCCAGATAGGTAGCACTAGCGGCAGATAGGGCTAAGAGGAGGTTGCGAAGTTTCATCTTATTCTCCTAGATAGACTTCTTGAGCCAAATTGGCTAGGGCAGGAAAATCAGGTTCATTGACCTTAAATTGAATGTCCAGACCATCGTTCTTGTCAAAGCGAGGCAGGAGATGGATATGGGTGTGAAACACTGTTTGTCCAGCTGCTTCTTCATTGTTGTTGACAATATTTAAACCACTAGCGCCCAATTTTTCCTTCAATTGACGGGCAATAGCTGGAACGGCAGTAAAGAGTTGTCCAGCTGCCTCGGCGTCCATATCTAAGACATTTCGGTAATGACTTTTAGGGATGACTAGGGTATGTCCCTTGGTGACCTGAGTAATGTCTAAAAAGGCTAGAACTTGGTCATCTTCATAGACCTTAGAGGCTGGGATTTCCCCAGCTACAATTTTACAAAAAATACAATCTGACATAATACGCCCTCTTTCTAGGATTTCTGTTATAATAATTATATCAAATTATAGGAATAAATGTATGTTAGAAGTTAAAAATGTAACAGGGGGCTATGTCAATATCCCTGTCTTGAAAGATGTTACCTTCACGGTTGAAAATGGTCAATTGGTCGGCTTGATTGGTCTAAATGGTGCTGGGAAATCAACGACTATCAAGGAAATCATCGGCCTCTTAACGCCTTATCAGGGGCAAATTTTGATTGACGGCCAAGGGCTGGCTCAGGCTCCTGAAATTTATCGGAAGAAGATTGGTTTTATCCCTGAAACACCTAGTTTATACGAGGAGTTGACGCTAAAAGAGCACTTGGAAGTGGTGGCAATGGCTTACGATTTGCCATGGGAAGAGGCTTGGGAGAGAGCAGAGAGATCGCTGAAAATCTTTCGTTTGGAAGAAAAGTTAGACTGGTATCCGGTCAACTTTTCCAAGGGCATGAAACAAAAGGTCATGATTATCTGTGCCTTCCTGGTAGAGCCGAGCTTGTTAATTGTTGATGAGCCATTTTTGGGTTTGGACCCAGTTGCCATTGCAGATTTGATTGCTCTCTTGGAAGAGGAAAGGGAAAAGGGGACTTCTATTCTCATGTCTACTCACGTTTTGGACTCGGCGGAAAAGATGTGTGATTCCTTTGTGATTTTGCATCAAGGACAGGTGAGAGCGACAGGGAATTTGGCGGACTTGCAGACTCAATTTGGTATGGAAGGTGCTAGTCTGAATGATATTTACCTAGCCTTGACCCAAGAAGGAGCGGTCGGATGAGAGCTTTGTTTCAAAAACGCAGACGAGATTTTCTAGAACGGTGTTCCAAGTATCTGCGCTATGTCTTGAATGATCATTTTGTCTTGGTGCTCATGATTTTTCTGGGATTTTTGAGTTTGCAGTATCGACAACTCTTGATAACTTTTCCCAAAAATTCCTGGCCGATTACTTTAATTGTCCTTGCGGTCAGTTTCTTGATTTTGTTTTCAGGTAGAATGGCGACTTATTTGGAGGAAGCTGACCAAATTTTCCTATTAACTAGGGAGAAGGAAGTTTTAGAAGAATTGGTAGCTGCAAGTCGTCGTTCATTCATGCTTTGGTCTAGCTTGCAGGTCTTGGTCCAGCTTCTGCTCTTACCCATTTATCTGAAGCTGGGTTTGGAAATCTGGATGGTGGTTGTATATATAGTGGTCTTGCTTGTTGCCAAGTATTTTCTAGTAAAATACCAGCTAGCAACCTACCAGCAACAAGGTGTTTTGAACTGGTCAACAGCCATTCAGGATGAGCAGAAGAGAAAGCAAACTATCCTGCGCTTCTTTGCCCTTTTTACGACCGTGAAAGGAATTAGTGCGACCGTCAAGCCAAGAAGGTATTTGGATGGTATTTTGCGGTTGGTCACTTCTCGTCAGACTTGGTTTAACTTGTACTTGCGGGCTTTTTTACGGGCAGGGGATTATTTGGGTTTGACCCTGCGTTTAGTCTTTTTGGCCCTTCTATCCTTGATTGCTATTGAAGAGGCTTGGCTCTCTCTTGGTCTGGTTTTAGTATTTCATTATTTGCTCCTCTTTCAGCTGTTGGGGCTCTATAAGCACTATGATTACCAGTACCTAACTCAGCTTTATCCTTTGGATATAAAAGCTAAAGTGAAAGATTTTCAGCACTTGCTTCGGGTTATTTTATATGGGCTCTTAGTCGTGGAAACGGTAGTCGCTCTGCTATTTATCCAAGAAAAAATCATGGTAGCCATTTTACCAATCGTATGTATTTTTCTACATGAAGTTTATTTACCGATAAAATTGAAAAAAATTGATTGACTAAATAGCTGAAAATTAGTAAAATAGTAGGGAATTTTTAAAGGAGGTAAGGCATGCAGTTTGATACCAGTGGGCTACAGTTACAGTCTATTGCAGGAAATAGTGGCAAAGCGTTTAAGGGCCTACGGTCAGACGGAACGCAAGTCTTTGTAAAGTATGAAATGCCTCCTATCGTGTCTGCACTGGCTCGCGAACAAATTACACCGCCTGTTTTGTCGGCAAATCGGGAGGTAGGAATGGGTCACCGTGTGGAGCAGGAATGGCTCAATGGTCGTACCTTGGAGTGTCAGGATATGACCAGTAAGCAGGTTCGCCAAATTTTAGTGCGGATGCATTTTTCGCGCATCTTGCTCAATCAGGCCTTGCAAATGAATTATACCTATCTAGAGCCTAAGGATTTGGTCCGTCGTTGGCAGGATGAAGTACCACCTATTTTACTTCAAAATTCTTACTTACAATCGGT
Source organism: Streptococcus sp. 32226D021BW (assembly GCF_053545015.1). NCBI lineage: Bacteria > Bacillati > Bacillota > Bacilli > Lactobacillales > Streptococcaceae > Streptococcus > Streptococcus sp. 32226D021BW. The sequence goes on from NZ_JBPPVC010000012.1 coordinate 37,189, forward strand.
TTGTCAGGATTTGTTGAACAATCTGCCGAGGTTCCGTCAGGAGCTAGCAACCTTTGTACATGGTGATTTGCACCATAGCAACTGGGTTGAAACAACTTCAGGTTTCATTTATTTGACGGATTGGGAAACAGCCTGTGTGACCGATCGTATGGTTGATGTGGCCTATATTTTGACCCACTACATTCCACGTCAGGCTTGGGAAGAATGGCTCCGTGATTACGGGTATAAGTATAATCAAACCGTCTTGAATAAGATTTATTGGTATGGTCAATTGGCCTACCTCAATCAAATTGCCAAGCATGTTGAAAGTTACAACACCTTGGCAGCTAATAGAGAAATTTACGCTCTGCGTCAATTCCGTCAGAGTTTTTATAGGGAAGTATGAGAGTTAGAAATCGTAAAGGAGCCAGTGAGCTCCTAGCAAACAATCCCCAGTATGTTATTTCCAATCCAGAGGAGTGTAAGGGGAAATGGGCAGAAATTTTCGGGAATGATAATCCCATTCATATTGAGGTTGGGTCTGGTAAAGGTCGATTTGTGACAGGCATGGCAGCACAAAATCCGGATATTAACTACATCGGTATTGATATTCAGATGACGGTCTTGAGCTATGCCTTGGACCGAGTGCTTGAAGCAGGTCTACCAAACATTAAACTTTTGCAGGTTGATGGGTCTAGCTTGACCAACTATTTTGCCCCAGCGGAAATTGATCAGCTCTATCTAAATTTTTCTGATCCATGGCCAAAAAAACGCCATGAAAAACGCCGGTTGACTTATAAGTCTTTCTTGGATACCTACAAGGAAATCTTGCCTGATAATGGGGAAATTCATTTTAAGACGGACAACCGTGGTTTATTCGAATATAGCCTGGCTAGCTTTTCCCAATACGGTATGGTCTTGAAGCAGGTTTGGTTAGATTTACATGCAGATGGGCTTGAAGGAAATGTCATGACGGAGTATGAGGAGAAATTCTCAAACAAGGGTCAGGTCATCTATCGTGTGGAAGCAAGATTTTAATAAGATAAGCAAATAAGGAATCCAGAAGGACTCCTTATTTTTATGTGATGAGATAGGTAACGTTTACAATTTCTATCCTTATCGTTTTCCTTTACAGGTGCTAGAAATTGTGGTAGAATACAGAGTAGAAATAAAGAGAAAAGGGGGTTGACGTCAGTCAACCCTTTCCCTGTATGCAGATTGCAGCAGGTTAGAATTGTAAAAGGAGGTGCCTATGTCATCAATTGTTGATTTAGTCACGGCTACCATTGCACCAGCTATCCAGGCTCCCTATGAGTTGGTAGATGTGGAATATGGCAAAATGGGTGGTGACTATGTCCTGTCTATTTTCATTGATAAGGAAGGGGGGATTTCCCTTCAAGATACGGCAGATTTATCAGAAGTCATTAGTCCGCTTTTGGATACCATTCAGCCGGACCCTTTCCCAGAGCAGTATATGCTTGAAGTGACCAGTCCAGGTTTGGAACGTCCCTTGAAGACAGCGGATGCAGTTACCCAGGCTGTTGGGAAATACATCCATGTCAAGCTCTATCAGGCTATTGACAAAGTCAAGATTTTTGAAGGAACTCTTCTATCTTTTGATGGTACAGACTTGGTCATGGAGTACATGGACAAGACCCGTAAAAAAGAAGTGACCATTCCATATTCAACAGTAGCTAAGGCACGTTTGGCCGTTAAAATTTAAGTGTAAGAAAGGACCTTTTGACATCAAAAGGAAATCAAAATGAGTAGAGAAATGCTAGAAGCCTTCCGTATTTTAGAGGAAGACATGGGTATTAACAAGGCGGATATTATTGATGCAGTGACAGAATCACTTCGTTCTGCTTATAAGCGCCGCTATGGACAAGCTGAGTCAGCAGTTATCGAGTTTGATGAGAAGAAGGCTGATTTCCAAGTATTTACTGTTCGTGAAGTAGTAGATGAAGTATTTGATAGCCGACTAGAAATTAGTCTAAAAGATGCCTTGGCTATTTCATCAGCTTATGAAATGGGTGACAAAATTAAATTCCAAGAAGACCCAGCGGAATTTGGACGTGTAGCTGCTCAATCAGCTAAACAGACCATCATGGAAAAGATGCGCAAACAAAAGCGTGCCATTACCTTCAATACCTACAAGCAACATGAAAATGAGATTATGTCAGGTACGGTAGAGCGTTTTGATAATCGCTTTATCTATGTCAACCTTGGTACGATTGAAGCACAATTGTCAAAACAAGACCAAATTCCTGGTGAGGTTTTCCAATCTCATGATCGCATCGAAGTCTATGTCTACAAGGTAGAAGACAATGGTCGTGGTGTTAACGTATTTGTCAGCCGTAGCCATCCAGAAATGATCAAACGTCTCATGGAACAGGAAATTCCAGAAGTATACGATGGAACAGTTGAAATCATGAGTGTTGCCCGTGAAGCTGGAGATCGTACGAAAGTGGCTGTTCGTAGCCATAATCCAAACGTAGATGCCATCGGTACAATCGTTGGCCGTGGTGGTTCAAATATCAAGAAAATCACCAGCAAGTTCCACCCAGCTCGTTACGATGCTAAAAATGACCGCATGATTCCAACTGAGGAAAATATTGATGTCATCGAGTGGGTAGCAGATGAAGCAGAATTTATCTACAATGCTCTCGCTCCTGCAGAAGTTGACCAAGTATTGTTTGATACAGAAGATGGCAAGCATGCTACGGTTGTTGTGCCAGATGATAAATTGTCCTTGGCAATCGGTCGTCGTGGTCAGAACGTTCGTTTAGCAGCCCATTTGACCGGATTCCGTATCGACATCAAGTCTGCTACCGAATATGAGGCATTTGAGGCGGCTCAGTATGCAACAGAAGAGCTTGTAGAAGAAGTCGCGGAAGAATTTACAGAAGAACAAGAATAGAACAAAAGGAGCAACCATGGCAAAAGCTAGAAAAATACCCTTGCGCAAGTCTGTGGTGTCCGGTGAAATCATCGACAAACGGGATTTGCTCCGTATTGTAAAAAATAAAGAAGGTCAAGTATTTATCGATCCAACGGGTAAGGCAAATGGTCGCGGAGCCTATATCAAACTAGACAATACTGAAGCTACTCAAGCTAAAAAACGTCGTGTCTTCGACCGTTCATTTAGCATGGAAGTAGCTGAAGAGTTCTACGATGAATTGATTGCCTATGTTGATCACAAGGTCAAGAGGAGAGAACTTGGACTGGAATAAGAAACAGAAAATTTTAAATTTATTGGGGTTAGCTCAACGAGCAGGACGCTTGGTTTCAGGCGAAGAATTAGTTGTAGATGCTATCCAAAAAAAGCAGGCAAAGTTGGTGTTCCTAGCTGACGATGCTGCTGGAAATTTAAGTAAAAAAATATCAGATAAAAGTCATACCTATCAAGTAGAAGTTGTAACAGTGTTTTCAACACTGGAATTGAGTGCAGCTGTCGGCAAGGCCAGAAAAGTCCTTGCGGTGACAGACGCTGGATTTACAAAGAAGATGAGGTCTATTATGGAATAGAACAGGAGGACAAGGCATTGTCTAAGAAGAGATTGAATGAAATTGCCCGAGAATTAGGCGTAAGCAGTAAGGAAGTTGTTGCTAAGGCTCAAGAATTGGGTTTTGAAGTCAAAAGCCATGCTTCAAGTGTAGATGAAGCAAGTGCCAAACGTTTGGCTGACAGCTTTACTAAGAAAGCAGAAGCTCCAAAACCAGTAGAGAAGGTTCAGTCTGTTGAGAAACCGACTGAAAGCAAGGCTCCAGTGGTGAAGGAAGAAGTTCCGGCTAACAAGGAAGAACCGAAGGCAGTTACTCCAGCAACACCACACCGTCCACAGAGCCGTAACTTTAAGGCAGAACGGGAAGCACGTGCCAAGGAGCAGGCAGCCAAACGTGCTCAAGGTAAAGGTGGACAAAATAAACATGGTCAAGACCGTCGTGACAACCGACAGCAAGGCCAAGGCCGTCCAACTAACGAACGAAATGATCGTCGTGACAACCGACGTGAACAAGGTGTAGATAAACGCAAGGATAATCGTTTTGGCGACCGTCGCGACAATCGTGATAGTCGTCGTCAAGACAATCGACCTGCTCAATCAGCACGTTTTGAGCAAAAAGAGGTTGCAAAACCAGCAGCTCCTAAGATTGACTTCAAAGCGCGTGCAGCAGCCTTAAAAGCAGAGCAAAATGCAGAATATGCTCGTACCAGCGAAGAACGTTTCCGTCAGGCGCAGGAGGCTAAAAAGCAACCGAAGAAACCTAAGGAAATCAAGTTCGAAGAACCGATTGTGGAAACAAAGCCTTTTGTAAAACCTGAGGCCGCTCCAATTGAAACAGCAAATGCTGATACTCGTCGTAAGAAACAAGCTCGACCAGACAAGAAACGTGACTTTAATAGTGACGAAGAAGATGGTCCACGGAAACAACAAAGAAATCGAAATAGTCAAAATCAAGTGAGAAATCAAAGAAATAGTAACTGGAATAACAACAAGAAAAACAAAAAAGGCAAGAGTAACCAACCTGTCAAGCCAGCAACTGAACGCAAGTTCCACGAATTGCCAACAGAATTTGAATACACAGCTGGCATGACCGTTGCAGAAATTGCAAAACGGATCAAGCGTGAGCCTGCTGAAATCGTCAAGAAACTCTTTCTCATGGGAGTTATGGCAACTCAGAACCAATCTCTAGATGGCGACACCATCGAACTCCTTATGGTAGATTATGGTATTGAGGCCAAGGAAAAGGTTGAGGTTGACAATGCTGATATCGAGCGTTTCTTCGTCGAAGAGGGCTACCTCAATGAAGAGGAAATGACAGAGCGTCCACCAGTTGTGACTATCATGGGACACGTTGACCATGGTAAGACGACATTATTGGATACACTTCGTAATTCTCGTGTCGCAACAGGTGAAGCAGGTGGTATCACTCAGCATATCGGTGCCTACCAAATCGAAGAAAACGGTAAGAAGATTACCTTCTTGGATACGCCTGGACACGCGGCCTTTACATCTATGCGTGCTCGTGGTGCATCTGTTACCGACTTGACCATCTTGGTCGTTGCAGCTGATGACGGAGTTATGCCACAGACTATCGAAGCAATCAACCACTCTAAAGCTGCCAACGTTCCAATCATTGTTGCTATCAACAAGATTGACAAACCAGGTGCAAACCCAGAACGTGTTATCGGTGAATTGGCTGAACACGGAGTTATTTCAACTGCCTGGGGCGGTGAGTCTGAGTTCGTAGAAATTTCTGCTAAATTCAACCAAAATATCGATGAATTATTGGAAACTGTGCTTCTTGTAGCTGAAATCCAAGAACTCAAGGCTGACCCAACTGTACGTGCAATCGGTACGGTTATCGAAGCTCACTTGGACAAAGGTAAAGGTGCTGTCGCAACCCTTCTTGTTCAACAAGGAACTCTTAATGTTCAAGACCCAATCGTTGTCGGAAATACCTTCGGTCGCGTTCGTGCTATGACAAATGACCTTGGTCGTCGTGTCAAGGTTGCTGGTCCATCAACCCCTATTTCTATCACAGGTTTGAATGAAGCTCCGATGGCGGGTGACCATTTCGCAGTTTATGAGGATGAAAAATCTGCGCGTGCAGCTGGTGAAGAGCGTGCCAAACGTGCCCTTCTTAGACAGCGTCAAGCAACGCAACGAGTTAGCCTTGAAAACCTCTTTGATACTCTTAAAGCAGGTGAAGTTAAGTCAGTTAATGTGATCATTAAGGCTGACGTACAGGGTTCTGTTGAAGCACTTGCTTCATCCCTTCAAAAAATTGAAGTGGAAGGCGTGCGCGTCAATATCGTTCACTCTGCAGTAGGTGCTATCAACGAGTCTGATATTACACTTGCAGAAGCATCAAATGCCCTTGTAATTGGTTTCAACGTACGTCCAACTGCTGAGGCTCGTAATCAAGCAGAAGCAGATGATGTAGAAGTTCGCCTCCATAGCATCATCTACAAGGTGATTGAAGAGATGGAAGATGCCATGAAAGGGATGTTGGATCCTGAGTACGAAGAAAAAATCATCGGTGAAGCGATCATCCGTGAAACCTTCAAGGTGTCTAAAGTCGGAACAATCGGTGGTTTCATGGTCGTACGTGGTAAGGTTACCCGTGATTCAAGTGTTCGTGTTATTCGTGATGGCGTTGTTATCTTCGATGGTAAATTGGGAAGCTTGAAGCGCTATAAGGATGACGTGAAAGAAGTCGGTAACGCCCAAGAAGGTGGTTTGATGATTGAAAACTACAACGACATCCGTGTAGATGATACCATCGAAGCCTACATCATGGAAGAAATTAAGAAATAACAGCTCTTTAAAAAGCAAGGGTGTCAAGGGAACAGAGATATTCGTTCTACCGAAGCCCTCTTATGAAACAATGTTAAGCTGAGGAAACTCAGCTTTTCTATCATTCGAGAAAGGAGATAATATGGCAAACCATTTTCGAACAGACCGTGTTGGGATGGAAATCAAGCGTGAAGTCAATGAGATTTTGCAAAAGAAAGTTCGCGATCCCCGTGTACAAGGTGTGACCATCACTGATGTACAGATGGTCGGAGATTTGTCTATGGCAAAGGTTTACTATACCATTATGAGTAACCTGGCTTCTGACAACCAAAAAGCTCAAACAGGTCTTGAAAAAGCAACAGGAACCATTAAGAGAGAACTAGGTCGCAAGCTGACCCTCTATAAAATTCCTGATTTGGTCTTTGAAAAAGACCAATCCATTGAGTACGGCAACAAAATTGACCAAATGTTGCGTGCCCTTGAGCAAAAAGATTAAGATAGGAAAGTCGGATGGCAACATTCGGCTTTTTACGTTGGAAAGTTTTTGTGTAGCCTGCTCAAACTATTTTGGGAATAGGGAAATGGAGTTATTCATACGTCTAAGTATCTTACCTTAGTTTTTCATTTACTGTTTCCTTGTCTAACCAGTTATGTCTGCTATCGTTGACTAGTAGTAAAAGACCTTAATAAAAATGAACGGCAGGACTGCAAATATGGTATAATGATATCGTATCAATGTCTGTTATGCTAAAAATTTTTTATTTGCTTTAACAGAATTTCAAAAGGAGAATATCATGAAAACATATTTGACTAGGTTGTTGCTTCTTTCTACTGTATGTTTGCTGGTAGCATGTCAAGGCGGTCAGGTGCCAAAAGTGAGTAGTCCTAGCTCTACTTCCTCTAATCAGATTGCGACCAGTTCTAGCCCATCATCTTCTGTAGCCACTTCCTCTAGTTCAAGTAAGCAAGAGATTTCGACGACTGAGATAAGCATGCCAATTGCCTACCAATCTATTCTCGAGCGCTACAAGGATGGTCTAGGCCAGACCGCTGAAGTTCTTTCTCAAGATGAAGTTAGCAGTCATCTAACCTTGTTGACAAATCAAACTTATGAATATAGCGGACTATTTTATAGTTTGTATGATATCAATCATGATGGAGCAGAGGAGCTGCTCTTGGCTTTGGACAAGTCAGGAGAGTATATCTTAATTGATCTTTATACTCAGCTTGCTGGTGAAGGCTTGCGCTTGGTGGACAATTTCCGAAACATTGGGTTTGAGATTGGTCCAGATGCTCGCCTCTATCCCTTGCAGGATGGGACTTATCTTTTTGAAGCAGAGGGTGTTTTCCGAATCTATCAGTACCAGGCTATGATTCCAGGATTGAAGAGGATTTCAGAGGATACTAGCAGGCCGGAAACCGCTGCTTTGCTTGATTTGACAAGCTTAACTTGGACCAAATTGGAAAAATAATAGCTTTCAGGGCTGGATTACCAGTCCTTTTTGCTGATTTTCTGAAAAAATACTTTAAGTTTTCTTTTGGCTATCTTTAATCTTTCTTTTAGGAATGAGGAGTAAACTAAGAGCATATCAGGAAGGCAAGCGAACTTCCTAAAGAAAGAAAAGGAATTTACATTATGAAAACAAATCTTAAAAAACTTCTTTACTCTGGCGTCACTCTTATGAGTTTAGGTGTCTTGGCCGCTTGTTCGACAGCTTCCAGTTCGACAACGACCTCAAGTTCTGTAACAACTAGTCAAACGAATGTCGCTTCAACCACAAGCAACGGAACCTCATCGACTTCGAATACTTCTTCAATTGACTGGTCAGCCCTTCCAACAAAAGAAGTAACACTCTCAAATGATGGTTTGAACATTACAGAAGGTGGTACCTATATCCTGACCGGGTCAACAACTGCAGGTGTAACAGTTGAAACAGATGCCAATGTCCGTATCGTTTTAGCAGGTGCAGAAATCTCAAGTTCAGATACTGCTGCTATCAATGTCATTCAGGCTGGTAATGTTGAATTGGAAATCAAAGACGGAACTAGTAATACTGTAAAAGATACTAGCAACCACTCAGATACAAACATTGAAGGTGCTATCCATGTTGAAGCAGATTTGACTATTACTGGTAATGGAAATCTAACAGTTGAAGCAAACTTCCAAGACGGTATTGTTTCAACGGATGACATGGTTGTCAATGCTGGCAATATCAAAGTAACAGCAGTTGATGACGGTATTCGAGGGAAAGATTCGATGACTGTCAATGGTGGCGCCATTGATGTAACTGCAGGTGGTGATGGTATCAAGTCAACAAATGACACGGATACAACAAAAGGTTATACAACGATTACTGGTGGTGCTATCACTGTGAAGGCAGGTGATGATGCCATCAAAGCAGAAACCGCACTAACAATTGATGGAGGGACGATTACTGTTCCAGAATCAGCAGAAGCTATGGAAGGAACGAATATTACCATCAATGGTGGCACATTAGATGTCTACGGTTCAGATGATGCTATCAACGCGGCAAGTACAATTTCATCTGACATCTTTATAAAAGTGACTGGTGGTGATTTGAAAGTTGCAGTAGGTAGTGGGGATACTGATGCTTTTGATGCCAATGGTGATATCTATGTATCAGGTGGTACTATTGATGTGACAGCTCCAACATCAGCCTTTGACTTTGACGGAACTGCTGAATTGACAGGTGGTACAGTAACTGTTAATGGCCAACAAATTAGCCAGATTGTAGCAACTGGTCCTGGCGGTGGCTGGTAAAAAACTGAATATAGGATAAGAAAAAGGTCTGAGTTGAGCAACTCAGACCTTTCGTTTTCTATCCATATTTGGGAGGTTAATCTTATACTTGATGACCAAGAGTCGAATAATCAGACTAATAGAAAAAATACTAATAAAAATGGGAATTTGTGGTAATTGCCAATCGACAATACAAAGGTGGTAGAGAAGGCCAGAAAAGAAGGCTAGCACAGCATAAACATCTTCTTTCAGAACGATGGGCGTTTCATTAACCAGTAAATCGCGGGCAATCCCCCCTCCTACACCTGTTAGAGCGGCCAAGATGCCAGTTGTCATGGCGTTTAGTTGAAGGTCAACTCCAGTATTGGCACCGATAAGGGCAAAGATGGCTAGTCCGATGGCATCAAAGACCAGATTGGTCTGGGAAAGTAAAATAATCATTTTTTTATCCAGTAGCTGGTCTTGCTTCATATTGATGACAATCACATACATGATAATGGCTACACCGATAGAAAGGTAGATAGCCTTGGGGTCTGTTAAGGCAGCTGGGATATGATTGGCCATGGTATCACGAATGATACCGCCACCCACAGCTGTGATGATACTGAGTAGACAGATACCAAAAATATCTAGTTTCTTATTGAATCCCTTGACAGCACCTGAAACAGCGAAAGCGATTGTACCGATATAGTTGCAAATTATAAGAAATAAATCAAATTCCATAGGCACCTCCATCTATATAATAACAAAAAGAAAAAAGGCTGACAAGTCTGTCCAAAAGTTTGTGAAATAAAGAACAAATGAAAAAATAAAAAGTGAAGCAGTAGTAAAAAATAGCAGGAAAATCAGTGTTTTCACGAAATTTTCAGTAAATAAGAAAACGGTTCAAATACTTGCCATTTGTGAAATATTGGTCTATCATAGTACAGAAAGAGAAAAAACCTTTGGAGGAAATTATGGTATCTATCTCAAAAGAACAACACTTGGATATGTTTCTAAAAATGCAACAAATCCGTGATGTTGACATGAAATTGAATAAATTGGTGCGTCGTGGCTTCGTACAAGGTATGACTCACTTCTCAGTTGGTGAAGAAGCGGCAGCTGTCGGACCAATCGCTGGTTTGACAGAGCAAGACATCATCTTCTCACACCACCGTGGTCACGGTCACGTTATTGCAAAAGGTATTGATATCAACGGTATGATGGCAGAGCTTGCTGGTAAAGCAACAGGTACATCTAAAGGCCGTGGTGGTTCTATGCACTTGGCCAACGTTGAAAAAGGAAACTTTGGTTCAAACGGTATCGTAGGTGGTGGTTATGCCCTTGCAGTAGGTGCGGCCCTTACTCAACAATACCTCGGTACAGATAATATCGTTATTGCCTTCTCAGGTGACTCAGCGACAAACGAAGGTTCATTCCACGAATCAATGAACTTGGCAGCTGTTTGGAATTTGCCAGTTATCTTCTTTATCACTAACAACCGTTACGGTATTTCAACTGACATTTCTTATTCTACTAAGATTCCTCACCTCTACCAACGTGCTGCTGCATACGGTATGCCAGGTCACTATGTGGAAGATGGAAACGACGTTATTGCCGTTTATGAGAAAATGCAAGAAGTTATTGAGTATGTTCGTGCAGGTAACGGACCAGCCATGGTCGAAGTTGAATCATACCGCTGGTTTGGTCACTCAACTGCCGATGCAGGTGTTTACCGTACAAAAGAAGAGGTAAACGAGTGGAAAGCAAAAGACCCACTTAAGAAATACCGCAAATACTTGACAGAGAACAAGATTGCGACTGACGAAGAATTGGATGCCATCGAAGCACAAGTTGCAGAACAAGTAGAAGCATCTGTGAAATTCGCACAAGAAAGCCCAGATCCAGACATCTCAGTAGCTTACGAGGATGTGTTTGTAGACTAGTCTACTGTCTAGATTGAAGAAAATTTTTGATATTAGTAGGAGAAATTTTAAAATGGCTGAAACAAAAGTAATGGCCTTGCGTGAAGCGATTAACTTGGCTCAAAGCGAAGAAATGCGTAAGGATGAAAAAGTATTCTTGATGGGTGAAGACGTCGGTATCTACGGCGGTGACTTCGGTACATCTGTTGGTATGTTGGACGAATTTGGTCCAAAACGCGTTCGCGACACGCCTATCTCTGAGGCAGCAATCGCTGGTTCTGCAGTTGGTGCAGCTCAAACAGGTCTTCGTCCAATCGTTGACTTGACTTTCATGGACTTCGTGACAATTGCACTTGACGCGATTGTTAACCAGGCTGCCAAAACAAACTACATGTTTGGTGGTGGCTTGAAAACACCTGTAACCTTCCGTGTGGCATCTGGTTCAGGTATTGGTTCAGCAGCACAGCACTCACAATCTCTTGAAGCTTGGTTGACCCACATTCCAGGTATCAAGGTGGTTGCACCAGGTACTGCTAACGATGCAAAAGGCCTTTTGAAATCATCTATCCTTGATAACAACCCAGTTATCTTCTTGGAGCCAAAAGCTCTTTACGGTAAAAAAGAAGAAGTGAACTTGGATCCTGATTTCTACATTCCACTTGGTAAGGGTGAAATCAAACGTGAAGGTACTGATGTAACCATTATTTCATACGGTCGTATGTTGGAACGTGCCTTGAAAGCGGCTGAAGAAGTAGCTGCAGAAGGTATCAGCGTAGAAGTGGTTGACCCACGTACCCTTATCCCATTGGATAAAGAATTGATCATCGAATCAGTGAAGAAAACTGGTAAGGTTATCTTGGTCAACGATGCTTACAAAACAGGTGGTTTCATCGGTGAAATCGCATCAATCATCACAGAAAGCGAAGCCTTTGACTACTTGGATGCACCAATCATCCGTATCGCTTCAGACGATGTACCAGTTCCTTACGCAAACATTCTTGAAAACGCAGTATTGCCAAACGTAGAGAAAATCAAAGCGGCAATCTACAAGCAAGTAAACAAGGGTTAAGAATCATGAAAGGACGGGCAACCGTCCTAGCCCTGTTTGAAAGAGTGTAGCCAGTATTTGACCTGCCTTGATGAAACGGTCTGGTTTATTGGTTACGTAAGAAACTGAAAGAAAGGAATTGAACCCGTCCGGAAAACTAGGAGAAAAGATAATTCACTACGAAAATGAGGATTTTCTATTTTTCAATCGTTTTCTGTTCGGACTTGGTATCTTAAAAATGGCTATTGAAATCATTATGCCTAAGCTCGGTGTGGACATGCAAGAAGGTGAAATCATCGAGTGGAAAAAACAAGAGGGCGATTTCGTCAACGAAGGCGATGTCATCTTGGAAATGATGTCTGACAAGACTAGCATGGAGCTGGAAGCAGAAGAGTCAGGCGTCCTATTGAAAATTGTTCACGGAAACGGTGCTACCGTTCCTGTAACAGAAGTTATTGCCTACATAGGTGCTGAAGGTGAGACGGTTGAAGCCGGCGCTTCATCTGCTCCAGTTGCTCCAGCAGCGGCTATTGAAGAAGTACCTGCAGGTCGTACACCAGTAATCGTTGCTCCTGCATCTGCTGCCAAACCACAAGGTGGAGGCAAGGTTCGTGCAACGCCAGCTGCGCGTAAATTGGCGCGTGAGCTTGGTATTGACTTAGGACTTGTGCCAGGAACTGGTGCAAATGGCCGTGTCCACAAGGCTGACGTTGAAGACTTCAAGGGAGCAGCTCCAAAAGCAACTCCGCTTGCAGCCCGTATTGCAGCAGACCAAGGTGTTGATTTGTCAACCCTTACAGGTTCAGGTGTCAATGGTAAGATTGTCAAGGACGACGTTCTTGCAGTACTTGCTCCTGCAGCGGTAGAAACTGCTGCGCCAGCACCGAAGGCTGAAGAGAAACCAGCTAAAGAATTGCCAGAAGGCGTTGAAATCATCAAGATGAGTCCAATGCGTAAGGCGATTTCAAAAGGTATGGTTAACTCTTACTTGACAGCTCCAACCTTTACGCTTAACTACGATATCGACATGACCAACCTCATGGCGCTTCGCAAGCAAGTCCTTGAGCCAATCATGAACAAGACTGGTTTGAAAGTAACATTTACTGACTTGATCGGTCTTGCAGTGGTTCGTACCTTGATGAAGGAAGAACACCGCTATATGAATGCATCTTTGATTAACGATGCACAAGAAATCGAGTTGCACAAGTTTGTCAACCTTGGTATCGCGGTAGGTTTGGATGAAGGCTTGGTCGTACCAGTTGTTCATGGTGCAGATAAGATGAGCTTGTCTGACTTCGTGGTGGCTTCAAAAGATGTCATCAAGAAGGCTCAATCTGGTAAGTTGAAGGGAGCTGAAATGTCAGGCTCAACCTTCTCTATCACCAACTTGGGTATGTTTGGTACTAAAACCTTTAACCCAATCATCAACCAACCAAACTCAGCCATCCTTGGTGTTGCAGCTACTGTTCAAACACCAGTTGTTATCGACGGTGAGATCAAGATCCGTCCAATCATGGCACTCTGCTTGACCATTGACCACCGTATCGTTGACGGTATGAATGGTGCTAAGTTCATGGTTGACTTGAAGAACTTGTTGGAAAACCCATTGGAATTGTTGATCTGAGATAAGATGCAAAAGGCGTTAAGAAAACCGTATGAAAATAGGAAATCAACGATGTGCCTTGAGGCACGAGGCGATTTATCTTTTTCAATAGGTTTTTAGCCTGTGCTCAATTTGGTAAAGAGAAAAAATAAAGAAAGGATGTAGAACGAGTTCGTGACATTTGAACACGAACTAAATGCTTCGGAATTTAGATAGTCCGCCTTGGATGCAAGCATCCTGTGTTGGACTCCTAAAATTCTGTCGCATTTGACGTTCTTTGTATCATAACTATGGCAATTGAAATTATTATGCCTAAACTTGGTGTAGATATGCAAGAAGGCGAAATCATCGAGTGGAAAAAACAAGAGGGTGATTTTGTCAACGAAGGTGATGTTATCTTGGAGATGATGTCAGACAAGACAAGCATGGAATTGGAAGCGGAAGAGTCAGGTGTTCTCTTGAAAATCGTTCATGGTAACGGTGCGACAGTTCCTGTAACAGAAGTTATTGCTTACCTTGGTGCAGAAGGTGAAACAGTTGAAGTGGGTGCTGCACCTGCTCCAGCTGAGGTTGCACAAGCAACTGCTGACTTGAAGGCAGCTGGTTTGGAAGTTCCTGCAGCTCCTGCAGCAGCTCCACAAGCTCCTAAGGCTGAATTGGCAGCTGACGAGTATGACATGGTTGTTGTCGGTGGTGGTCCTGCTGGTTACTACGCCGCTATCCGCGGTGCTCAATTGGGCGGTAAAATCGCTATCGTTGAGAAATCAGAATTTGGCGGTACCTGCTTGAACAAGGGATGTATCCCAACTAAGACCTACCTCAAAAATGCTGAAATCCTTGACGGCTTGAAGATTGCGGCTGAGCGTGGTATCAACCTTGCTTCAACAAACTACACCGTTGATATGGACAAGACAGTTGACTTCAAGAACAAGGTTGTGAAGACCTTGACAGGCGGTGTAGCAGGTCTCTTGAAAGCTAACAAGGTAACAATCTTCAACGGCCTTGGTCAAGTAAACCCTGACAAGACTGTTGTTATCGGCGACAAGGTCATTAAAGGTCGTAGCATCGTTCTTGCAACAGGTTCGAAAGTATCCCGCATCAACATTCCAGGTATCGATTCTAAGTTGGTATTGACTTCTGATGATATCCTTGACTTGCGTGAAATTCCGAAGTCACTCACTGTTATGGGTGGTGGCGTAGTCGGTGTGGAACTTGGTTTGGTTTACGCATCATATGGAACAGAAGTAACAGTTGTTGAAATGGCAGACCGTATTATTCCGGGTATGGACCGCGAAGTGTCTGTAGAATTGCAAAAAGTCCTTTCTAAGAAAGGTATGAAATTCTTGACTTCCGTTGGTGTATCTGAGATCGTTGAAGCCAACAACCAGTTGACCATCAAATTGAACGACGGCTCAGAAATCGTTTCTGAAAAAGCCCTTCTTTCAATCGGTCGTGTACCACAATTGGCTGGTCTTGAAAATCTTAACCTTGAACTAGACCGCGGTCGTATCAAGGTCAACGAATACCAAGAAACATCTATCCCAGGTATCTACGCACCAGGTGATGTTAACGGTACTAAGATGTTGGCTCACGCTGCTTACCGTATGGGTGAAGTGGCAGCTGAAAATGCCATCCACGGTAACCACCACAAGGCTAAATTGGACTTCACACCAGCAGCGGTTTACACTCACCCAGAAATCGCTATGGTTGGTTTGACAGAAGACCAGGCTATCGAGAAATACGGTAAAGAAAACATCCTTATCGGTCGCAACAGCTTCACTGGTAATGGTCGTGCCATTGCTTCTAACGAAGCACATGGTTTTGTAAAAGTTATCGCTGAGAAGAAATACCATGAAATCCTTGGTGTTCACATCATCGGTCCAGTTGCAGCTGAAATGATCAACGAAGCAGCAACTATCATGGAATCTGAGTTGACAGTTGACGACGTGGCAGCATCTATCCACGGTCACCCAACCTTCTCAGAAGTTATGTATGAAGCCTTTCTCGATGTGCTTGGTGTTGCAATCCACAACCCACCAAAACGCAAATAATCAGATAAGCAAAAAGAAAGTCGATTGGCTTTCTTTTTCCAAGTTCATAGGATAGTATTATTCTTTCGCAGTTTTCGACTGTTTTTTGATAGAAAAACAGACTATACTTGTAGTAGAAAAATAGTAAGGAGAATATAGTGTGCGCAAGATAATTTTTTTAGATGTGGATGGAACCTTGGTTGACTATCATAATCGGATTCCAGAATCTGCCATTCGTGCCATTCGACAGGCCAGAGAGAATGGGCACTTGGTTTATGTCTGTACAGGTCGAAGTCGGGCGGAAATGCAACCAGAACTATGGGAGATTGGTCTTGACGGAATGATTGGTGGCAACGGCTCTTATGTCGAGCATCAAGGACAGGTGGTCATGCATCAGGTTATTTCAAAAGATGATAGCCGAGCGATTGTAGACTGGCTTCACGAACGTGGTTTGGAATTTTATCTGGAAAGCAACAACGGGCTCTTTGCCAGTGAGAATTTCCGTGAACGTGCTCGTGAAACCCTGCGGATATATTCCATGAACAAAGGGAAAACTGCCGAAGAGGTTGCCAATCAAGAAGTAGAAGATGTCATACACGGGATAGTGTTTGATGGAGAATTGTATCGAGATGATTTGAATAAAGTCAGTTTTCTACTCGACTCCTACCAGGATCATTTGGACTCCAAAGAAGCCTTTCCGCAACTGGTTGCAAACACCTGGGGAGGCCGTGGCGAGACAGCACTATTTGGTGATTTAGGTGTCAAAGACATCAACAAAGCCCACGCCATCTCAGTTTTGTTGGATCACATAGGTGCAAACCAAGTGGATACCATCGCTTTTGGGGATGCTAAAATTGATATTCCCATGCTGAACTATTGTGCTACTGGTGTTGCTATGGGAAATGGCGGAGCAGAAATCTTGGCTATGGCAGATATGATTACTGACGATGTCGAAGAAAACGGCCTCTACAATGCCTTTGAAAAATTGGGTTTGTTGTGAGTTACTAGTTTGAGAACGAGTGTTTAAAGGTATTGCAAAACCGCTAACAATTTGATAAGATAAGAGTGGGATTGTTACTGAACAGCAGGCAAAACCTAAATTCATAGTAAGAAATCTGGCGACAGTCTTCTTTGGTGTGGATTTGGGTTCTTTTAGGCTCCTTGTCAACTGTAGTGGGTAGACGAAAAGCTAACACCTAGAGAGGACGAAATTCGTTCTCTCTTTCTTTTTTTTAGGGGATAAGCTGAAAAGGACTCTTCCCAGTCCTTTTCACTGTTCAAAGCAATCAAAGTGCGTTTTTTAAAGTTTTCATCTTCCTGAAACCAAAGGCATTTCTCTTAATGACTTTGATGAGATTGTTGGTAGCTTCCAGTTTGGCGTTGGAATAAGGTAATTCCATGGCGTTTAAAACCTTAATTTCCATGGTGGATTTACCCACTACAGTCTTATAGAGCCTTAAAATGTCATCGCTACAAACGAAGCTGATGTGGAGTAATGTATATACAAAAGAAGCTGGGGGTCCAGCTTCTTATTTATTTATTGGTAAATACTGACGTGCAATGCGATTTTCTGGCTGACGATCGTGCAGATAGATGACGAAGAGGAAGAACCATTCGGCTGGTTTCATGATCAGGTAAATCAGATCTGCCTGCCAGGCTTTGCGAATATGTTTGGAAATGGGATAGCCATACCGGTCGTAGATGGAACGAATGCGGCCATGCAAGCGTGGACATCTTTCTTCTAAAATCTGTTCAAAAGCATTGGCAATTTGTAGCTGACGATTGACCACCACACGATGTCCATGGCGTTCCCCCATACGAATGGGTTTGACCAGTTTACGGTGACCAGCAGCCCCCACTGTACAAAGATAGTGTTCATCATAGAATGCGTTTGGTGGGGAGATTTTTTCCGACAAGGCCCAATCACTGGTTTCCGTCCACATCTGAAGTAGCTGGTCAGTTTTTTGACCAAAGAGAATGAGATAGGAGCCAAGAACTGCAAGATAGGGAAGACTGAAGAAGAGGAGCCAAATTGGCAGAGAAAGGCTTTTTTGCAGGAGAGCAGAAAGTCTAGGGAAGCGTGGGTTGTTCTGCTTTGCAAGTTCTGCCTGCCACAGTTGAATGGTTTGTAAAATGGTCCGACTGTAAATGAGACAAATATTAAAAGGAACCAAACACAGGTAGCAGTAGGTGAAGAAATCTGTTTCAATCAAAGTAGAAAGTTGTATGGTCCACAAAACAGCAAAGACAAAACTTGGATACAGGCAGCTGATGAGTAGGACGGTTAGGAGAGGGGGGAGGAGCCTGGTTTGGTAGATGTTTAGCACCAAATAAGCTAAAACACCCATAAGAAGAAGGAAGAACTGTCCCGACCAGGCTTTTGTCTGTATTGGGCTGTGAAGTTGGATGTTAACAAGGGTTTCTGGCCAATCGACGTACACAACTTGGGCACCCTCAAGAGCTAGCCAACTTAATCCCGTTCCTAGAAAGAAAATCAAACCATCGTTAATCCAAAAACTATACTCTTTTAACTGTTTTTTCAAAAGGTCCATAAAATGGCGGATGTTTTTCCAAGTCAGATAAAGAGGAAGAATCAAGCAGATGATGGGGATATTGATTACCCACATAAAAGGAACAAAGATGCTTGAGATAATATAAATTTTCCAAAATGTGTTTAACTGTTTTTTCATGACTTCCTCCTTCTCTAGCCTACCATCAATTTATAGAAAAAGCAAGACAGGTCAGAAAAGTAAGGTTCCAACACTTGCCTTTTGTTATCGTTTCCACTATAATAAAAATTAGTTAACAATAAAGGAGTTTCGCATGAAATACATCGTAAATAATAGCAACGACCCAGCTTACAACATCGCCCTCGAAGCCTATGCCTTCAAGGAATTGACAGAGATTGACGAGATTTTTATTCTCTGGATCAACGAGCCTGCCATCATTATCGGTAAGCACCAGAATGCCATTGAAGAAATCAACAAGGAATTCACAGACGAAAAGGGTATCCATGTTGTTCGCCGTCTGTCAGGTGGTGGCGCGGTCTATCATGACCTCAACAACCTCAACTACACCATTATTTCTAACAAGGCGGACGAGGGAGCTTTTGATTTTAAAACCTTCTCCAAGCCTGTGATTGATACCCTTGCGACACTAGGTGTTGAGGCCAATTTCACTGGCCGTAATGACCTGGAAATCGACGGCAAGAAAATCTGTGGAAATGCGCAAGCCTATGCAAAAGGTCGTATGATGCACCACGGTTGCCTACTCTTTGATGTGGATATGTCGGTCTTGGCAAGTGCCCTCAAGGTCAGCAAGGATAAAATCGAGTCCAAAGGTGTCAAGTCAGTCCGTGCCCGCGTGACTAATATCAACAACGAATTGCCAGAGAAGATGACAGTCTTGGAGTTCAAAGATGCTATCCTCAACCAGATGAAGCAAGAATATCCAGACATGGATGAGTATGTCTTGTCAGAAGGTGACTTGGCTCGTATCCAAGAAATCCGAGATACCCAGTTTGCGACTTGGGATTGGACCTACGGTCAAACACCAGAATACACTGTGGAGCGCAGCGTTCGTTACCCGGCTGGTAAAATCACAACCTACATTAAGGCTGAGAAATCAGTTATTGAGTCCATCAAGATTTACGGTGACTTCTTCGGTATCGGTGATGTATCGGATATCGAAGACATTCTGGTCGGCACTCGCTATGAATACGCAGATGTCCTTGCCAAATTACAAGAAATCGACACCACTCACTACTTCTCACGCATGACAACAGAAGAAGTGGCAAAAGCGATTGTGGCATAATCTATTTGGCTGTCCATGAACTTGGATAGTCTTTTCTTTCGTGAAATTGTTTTCAGTAAGCCCTTTTCACTTGCACATTTTCTATATTATGGTATAATTATTTTCTGTGAGTATCCCTCACTTACTCGTGGCTAGACCATGAGTCATTAGACCAAAAGGAGGAACATATCAATGGCTAAATACGAAATTCTTTATATTATTCGTCCAAACATTGAAGAAGAAGCTAAAAACGCTTTGGTAGCACGCTTTGACTCTATCTTGACTGACAACGGTGCAACAATCGTTGAATCAAAAGCATGGGAAAAACGTCGCCTTGCATACGAAATCAAAGATTTCCGCGAAGGTTTGTACCACATCGTTAACGTTGAAGCAAGCAACGATGAAGCTCTTAAAGAGTTTGACCGTTTGTCAAAAATCAACGGCGACATTCTTCGTCACATGATTGTCAAACTTGACGCGTAAGAAGGTAGATTATGATAAATAATGTAGTATTGGTTGGTCGTATGACCCGTGATGCAGAACTTCGTTATACTCCGTCTAACCAGGCTGTTGCGACTTTTACTCTGGCAGTTAACCGCAATTTTAAAAATCAAAACGGTGAGCGTGAAACGGATTTTATCAACGTAGTCATTTGGCGTCAACAAGCTGAGAATTTGGCGAATTGGGCTAAGAAAGGTGCTCTGATTGGTATTACTGGTCGTATTCAGACTCGTAGCTATGATAACCAACAGGGACAACGTGTCTACGTGACTGAGGTGCTTGCGGATAGTTTCCAACTCTTGGAAAGCCGTACTGCTCGTGAAGGTCAAGGTGGTGCTTATTCAGCTGGTAATTCATTTGCCGCTGGGAATGACTATAACTCACCTTATCAAGCACCTGCACAATCTACACCTAACTTCGCTAGAGAAGAAAGTCCATTTGGAGCTAGTAATCCAATGGATATATCAGACGATGACCTACCATTCTAGGTCTGAAATAATAATATAAAGGAGAACACACATGGCTCAACAACGTCGTGGCGGTTTCAAACGCCGTAAAAAAGTTGACTATATCGCAGCTAACAAAATTGAATATGTTGATTACAAAGATACTGAGCTTCTTAGCCGTTTCATTTCTGAACGTGGAAAAATCCTTCCACGCCGTGTAACTGGAACTTCAGCTAAAAACCAACGTAAAGTAACAACAGCTATCAAACGTGCTCGCGTAATGGCATTGCTACCATTCGTAAACGAAGATTAGTAAAAAGACCCTGACGGGTCTTTTTAGCTTGCGCTCTAGAAATGCGAAAAGCGCAATAACAGTATGGACCATTTTTTCATGAGCTTGAAAACACGAGAGTGAATTAAGGACCTTGAATGGACTGTTTTTCACGAGCTCAAAATTAACGAAAGCGAGTAATGATCTGGTGTACTGAAACAGTCTGGTGATAGACTATTTCAGCTGCTTAAACAAATTTATGACACAATGAATAGAATTCTCAGATCTTTTGACGGCTGGACTGTATAGATAAATAAAAGCGACTGGATAGACCAATCGCCTTTTGTTTATTATTGTACAGGTGACATTGCGTTACGGATATTGTATTTCTTTTTCAAGAGGTAGCGAGCACCGAAAGCTGCAGCTCCAATAAGAATGGTAACAAGTGGAGGCAAGACAGGGTTTAGGCTAGCAGGGATTAGTGCTGCCAAGAGGAAGACAAGTGACCATGCCAGCGTAGCAAGTCCAAGGAAGAGGATTGCTTTTAATAATTTAGGACGTTGACCAGTTTTAATTTGCTCTCTGTAAACGAAGTGGTACATGAAGTACATACCTGCGCCGACACCAAAACCAATGACCAATAGAGTGAACAAGCCGTACTGGGCACCTTGTCCCAATAAGTTCATCAATCCATTGATACCTGCAATAATAGCCAGCATGAAGAGACTAGAATCCAGCCACATCAACCAAGGATTTTCGTTGTATTCAACTTGGTCTTTCTTTTCTTGTTCAGAAATAGTTTTGCTGGCCGCCCATTCACTCGGTGCTCCATAGAGATTGCGAGCTGTTACGCCAGTTTTTTGTTTCTCGATAATAGTCGGCAAGATTTCTTCCAACAGTTCCTTAATTTCGCTATCAGACTTACCATCTTTGATGAGCTGGTTGGTGGCAATGTGGATGAATTCCTGGTTTTTCTTGGTTAATTCTTTAAATTCTGTAAATGACATTGTAATCTCCTAATGTTAGAACCATCTCTTACGAATGAAGTAGAAGGTTAATGATAAGCTGATGGCAAAGGCGAAGAGGATAATCCACCAAAATGCATAGGGAATATCGTTGAAGGGAATAATGTTATCCTTAAAGTTCATACCATAGGCAGAGAAGACCATGGTTGGAATGGACATGACAATGGTCATGAGAGCCAAGGTTTTCATGATGGTATTCTGGTTGTTGGAAATGATGGATGCAAAGGCATGGGTCATCGAATTTAGGATGGAACCATAGATGTCTGCCATCTCAATAGCCTGTTGGGTTTCGACCAAAGTATCCTCCAGTAGATCCTCATCCTCTTCATATTTTCGAAGGAGGCGAGAAGAACTAGCCAGTTTCTTGACCAACCGTTCGTTGGTTTTGAGGGAGGCCTTGAAGTAGACGATGGTTTTTTCTAATTCCATGAGTACAATCAGTTCTTCGTTTCGAGTGGCTTCATGGAGCTGTTTCTCAATTTCTTCACTCTTTCTATCAATGGTCCGTAGGGCAGAAAGATAGAGCTGGGCATTGCGGTAGAGGATTTGGAAAACGAAGCGGGATTTCATAAAGGTAAAGAAATTCCGCAAACGACGGTGGATAAATTGGTCAAAGAGTGGTAATGGCTCTAAGCAAGTTGTGATAATCGCATCCTCAGTCAATACAATACCAAGCGGAATGGTGATATAGTAGGTCTTGTTATTGCGCTCCTCCAGAATTGGAACGTCCACCAAGATTAGTGTATAATCATCTTCAACCGTAATACGAGAAGACTCTTCCGCATCGAGAGGTGCCCGGAGGTCAGCAATGTCAATCTTATAGTGTTCAGCTACTTCCATTGACTCGCTCTGGGAGGGGTTGACCAAATTAATCCAAGCCCCAGGTTCAAAGGTTTGGATTTCTTCTAAATCTGTCATGGTTGATAGAAAAATCTGCTTCATATGACGCCCTCCTTTTTGTAATTGTTTTGTTAACGCAACCTCTATTATACCAAAAAATGTGTCGTTACGGAAAGCTTTTATGCAGAATTGTGATATAATATGAAGACATTTAAGTGAGTAAGTTGTACGGACTTTTTCTCATCTCTCATTGTACAGCTAGAGCCTCTTAAGAAAGGAATTGAACACGGGCTAAATGCAGTGTCAAAAATTGCTGTTTTCTTCATGTTTAAGCATGTGGAACTAGTTGTCTTGACGGGGGTGCGCCTTCGAAATCACAGATTTCGGGCTTGCCGCCTATTTTGACTGTGCATTTAACGCCCTTTGTATCTTTAGAAAGGAATTGAACACGCCCTAAACGCTGTGTGAAAAATTGCTGGTTTCTTCATGTTTAAGCGTGTGGAACTGG
>NZ_JBPPVC010000013.1:0-51845 GCF_053545015.1 Streptococcus sp. 32226D021BW
CTTCATAACTTAATTTCATAAGAAAAACACCCCAATCGTTAGATTTTGTGTCTAACTTTTGGGGTGCAGTTCAGAAATCCAACTCTTTTCGTCGCAAGTTTTTACTTTTCAGTCAATGCCGCAAGACCTGGAAGGACTTTACCTTCAAGGAGTTCCATAGATGCACCACCACCTGTTGAAATCCATGAGAACTTGTCTGCACGGCCAAGGTTGATAGCTGCTGCTGCTGAGTCACCACCACCGATGATTGATTTCACGCCTGGTTGCTTCACGATAGCATCCATTACACCGATTGTCCCCGCTTGGAAGTCTGGGTTTTCAAATACACCCATAGGTCCGTTCCAAACAACTGTTTTCGCACCAGTCAAAGCTTCGTCAAACTTAGCAATTGACTTAGGACCGATGTCAAGACCAAGGAAGCCTTCTGAAACTGCTTCGCCTTCTGTATCGCGAACTTCAGTGTAGCCAGCAAATGCGTTAGCTTCTTTTGAGTCAACTGGCAAGATCAATTTACCGTTAGCTTTTTCAAGAAGTGCTTTTGCCACATCAAGCTTGTCTTCTTCTACAAGTGAGTTACCGATTTCGATACCTTGAGCTTTGTAGAATGTGTACGTCATACCACCACCGATAAGAACTTTGTCAGCTTTTTCGAGAAGGTTTTCGATAACACCGATCTTATCAGATACTTTTGAACCACCAAGGATTGCCACGAATGGACGCTCTGGAGTTTCAACAGCTTCTTGGATGTAAGCAATTTCGTTTTCCAAAAGGAAACCAGCTACAGCTTTTTCTACGTTTGCTGAGATACCAACGTTTGATGCGTGCGCACGGTGTGCAGTACCAAACGCGTCGTTAACGAAGATACCATCACCAAGTGAAGCCCAGTATTTACCAAGTTCTTCGTCGTTTTTAGATTCTTTCTTACCATCAACATCTTCGAAACGAGTGTTTTCAACAAGGAGAACTTGTCCATCTTCCAAAGCATTGATAGCTGCTTCCAATTCAGCACCACGAGTAGCGCCAGCAATGAAAGCAACCTCCTGACCCAATTTAGCTGCCAAATCAGCTGCTACAGGAGCCAATGATTTACCTTCTTTATCAGCTTCTTCCTTCACACGACCAAGGTGAGAGAAAAGAATTGCACGTCCACCTTGCTCAAGAATATACTTGATAGTTGGAAGAGCTGCTGTAATACGGTTATCGTTAGTGATAACGCCATCTTTCAAAGGCACGTTGAAGTCCACACGGACAAGAACTTTTTTGCCTTTCAATTCTACATCTTTAACAGTCAATTTTGCCATTAGATAAGAACTCCTTAATTTAAATTTACCCTACCATTGTACCATATTTTCTGTATTTTTTCTCTCATAAAGATAGTTTTTTCACAAATCTACAAAAAGAACGAATAATAAAAAAAGAGGCCGAAGCCTCTTGGTTAGCAGTTCCGTCCTCCTCATCCTAAAACTCTTGTCCTGCTCCACCTTAGATAGCGACTACTGCTTTTCAAATACAATCATCTTCCCTGAAAAATCGACCTCTAAATCTCCATTTTCTAATTTTTCATAGGTCCCTGAAATCGATTTGCTCTCTGAAAGATCGATATCTATCTCTTGCCCCTGCAAATCTACACTGCCAGTAATGTCACTATCCACAATACCTATACTAGCCTCGCCTGTAATGGTTTCACCATCGATTTCAAAGTCGAGCTCGAAACCATAGGCATTGGCAATGTAACGTCCATCTACATTATTAATAGTTTCTACAACAACTTCCTCAGCCTTACTGCAAGCAACCAAGAAAAGGGTTCCCAAAACCAATACTGTAGCCGATAAATACTTTTTCATAATTATTTCTCCTTTAAATAAGTTTCTAAACAACGTTTTATATCTTCGAGAATATCTAAGTGTAACTCCTTATATCTCATAACATCCTCTTCTTCTAGATCACCTCTATGAATAGAAAGGTAGTCGTCCGATAGTTGCAAACAATACTTTCGAAACCTGACTATCTGTTCTGTCTTATAGTCAGACAGAAGAGACTCGGATTTTTGAACAAGCAACTCTACCAATTCTCCGACAATATACGGATTGCTTTCAAAAATATCATGCAAAGGCATTGAACCTGAATAGGTAAAAAGTGTCTTTAGTAGATCCAAATAAAGCATATTCTTTTGAGAACGACTTTCCTGCATCCGTAATTGATTTAATTGTTTATCAAATACCTCCGGACCTTCCTCATATAGAATATAATCATTCCATCCCTCAATTAGCTCTAGTTTTTCTTCAATCACTTCAATAGAAGAATTAAAACTGTCAATGATTTCCAGAAAAGATACTTCTTTCTCAAAACTTTTTGCTTTTAGATACTGATAAAGACTTCCTACAATGGTCAGACCTCCAATAATCGTGACAATATCTGATGCTATTGATAACATATGTTTCCTAAAACCTCCCATTCTCCTTCAGGAGCCCAAATTCGTCAAAACCAGTATCCTCAGACCAGCCGAAAACATTTATGGTCGTAAAATATCCCTTATTCTCAATACCAAACGAAACATCAAACTCCACTCCATACTTCTTCTTGATATGAGCCAATTCCTCATCCGTTAATGCTCGACCGTTTTCTTTAATATAAGTCTCCAACTCTGCATCTGTAGGCTCTTTAATTGTCTGATTAGCAATCTGCCACAGCGCCTTAGCTGTTTTCCGAATACTCGAGCCATACATTTGTAAAAAGTCGGATAAGGTGACTTCCTCTATCAAGACTTCCTCAATTGCCCATTTCTCAATCGGTTGTTCCCAAATGTCATAAACATCTTTGGATTTTGTGAATTCAGATTTTGGCGTATAACTTGTCTTAAAGGGACCATCTCTAAAACTATGTGCATGATAATAGGAATAGCTAACCAGTTTCTCCTTGTCAAACAGTAAAAAATTAGGAGTAAACACTACATTTGTTTCATCAATCGTCAGCACATCTTGCGGAACATATTCATTATGGCGGAAAACTGCTTCTCTCCGAAGCTTCTGGAACATGGATTTTAAAAGATCAACTTTACCATCACTATCTATATATAAGCCATTTGATAATATCTCTAGCCCCATCAGCGTATCATCATCTATAGTATCTTTATACCGATAAAATCGAACATAACCATGCTCCTCTACAAGAATACCTATTTCTAATCCAACCGTTTCTTCCTGCTTATAGCGAAGCTCTCCATTCTTATCCAAATATGTTTCAGTAAGCCGCTCCCCCTTACTAATTATTTCATAAGTACCGTCAGGATTAACTCTTACTTGAACTTCATGCCCATTCTCAAGCCCTGTATAAACACCTACTAAATTAGCAATGTTTCTCGGTAGTCGATAGGACTTACCATCTTCTAATACTACTGAACTAGTATCAATCTTTAAGGGAGCATTTTTCACTTCCTCACTGATACGTGGAGTTAACCGACAATTTTCATATCGTGAATAAGCAAATGATAGGCAAGCCAACACCGCAACAAGTAAGAAAACAAAGCGAATGAACTTAGGGGGTAGGTTTAGAAATTTTTTCATAACTTTCTCCATGTTACTCTTAGATTAAGTATTGACTGGTAAGTCAATACTTGTTATGCATAGTATAACAAGCTTTTTTGCACAAAACATAGTTATATGTGTTCTTTGTGTAAAAAAAAGAGGCCGAAGCCTCTTTGATTTTCACTAAGGATTATTTAGCGATTTTTGCGAAGTACTCAAGAGTACGAACAAGTTGTGCAGTATAAGACATTTCGTTGTCGTACCATGAAACAACTTTAACCAATTGCTCACCATCAACGTCAAGAACTTTAGTTTGAGTTGCATCGAACAATGAACCGAATGAGATACCTACGATATCTGAAGAAACGATTTGATCTTCAGTGTAACCGTATGATTCAGTAGCAGCAGCTTTCATAGCAGCGTTTACTTCTTCAGTAGTAACTTTCTTGTTAAGAGTTGCAACCAATTCAGTTACAGAACCTGTTGGAACTGGAACACGTTGTGCAGCACCGTCAAGTTTACCGTTCAATTCTGGGATTACCAAGCCGATAGCTTTAGCAGCACCAGTTGAGTTAGGAACGATGTTCGCAGCAGCAGCACGAGCACGACGAAGGTCACCACCACGGTGTGGTCCGTCAAGAACCATTTGGTCACCAGTGTAACCGTGGATTGTAGTCATCAAACCTTTTTGAACGCCAAATGCATCGTGAAGAGCTTTAGCCATTGGTGCCAAACAGTTTGTAGTACATGAAGCACCTGAGATAACTGTTTCAGTACCATCAAGGATATCGTGGTTAGTGTTGAAAACGATAGTCTTAACATCGTTACCACCAGGAGCAGTGATAACAACTTTCTTAGCACCATTTTCGTGGATGTGTTGCTCAGCAGCAGTTTTTGAAGTGAAGAAACCAGTTGCTTCAAGAACGATTTCTACGCCGTCAGCAGCCCAGTCAATTTTTCCTGGCTCACGCTCAGCAGAAACTTTAACGAATTTACCGTTAACTTCGAAACCACCGTCTTTAACTTCAACAGTACCGTCGAAACGACCTTGAGTTGTGTCGTATTTCAACAAGTGTGCAAGCATTACTGGGTCTGTAAGGTCGTTGATACGAGTAACTTCAACACCTTCTACGTTTTGGATACGACGGAAAGCAAGACGACCGATACGTCCGAAACCGTTAATACCAACTTTAACTACCATGAATGATTTCCTCCTTATGAAAATCGAGTTCTTTATTTTAAAAGGCAAGCCTTTTAATCCTTTTGTGAAAATATTAACTTGTAAGCCTACAAGCATCTTTTCAACGTTTTTATTATATAACTTATTCAATAAAAAAGCAAGAATTTCATATAGTTTCATTGTTAATATTGTCGGAACTGCATGGAATTTCTGAAAACTTACTGATGCAATTGGATAAAACCTATAAAATTTGATACAATCATAAGTAATGTTTTAGAAAGTTATTACTCCTATGCCGACAAAATACTCAAAAATCCGCCAGAAACACTTATCCAAAAGAAAACATCGGTCTAAATTTCAAAAATCCATCCTCAGCATACTCACTCCTTTATTCAGTTTAGGATTATGGTATGTATTAAATACAATCAGCATATCCATCCAGCCAGTCATCTCTACTATTTTTCCCAGTCATGTGCAAATGAACTATAGCCTATTTTTCGCTTTTCTTTACAGTAGTTTAGTCCTTGCGCTCACACTTACCTTGTGGTTCTGGTGGAAAATACTCTTTAACGAAAAATTTACTTGGTGGAAGCCTTCTTCACTCCTTTTCATCTTCCTTCCAGTTGTGCCGGTCTTCTTATTAGCCCGATATGAAGCCTCCTTTCATACCCCCAAAGCACCACTCATTATTTCTCATCGCGCTTTAAACGACCACCACGCTATTGAAAATACCGTTGAAGCACTGCAATTAGCAAGTAAGAGCCAGCCAGACTACATCGAAATCGACCTTTGGGAAACAGCTGACCTAGAGTTTATTGCTTTTCACGATGCAAGTTTAATCAATTGGGCTGGTGTAGACTATCGTCCCCATGATCTTACTTTGGCAAACCTAACAGAAACCATCATAACAGATGCGGCTGGCTACTCTGCCAAAATTGCAAGTTTTGACCAAATTCTAACCGAAGCTAGGGCACAAAATCAGCAACTCTTAATTGATTTTAAAACTTCTGCACAAGATAGTTCCCAAATGGTAGACAATTTTATGAAGAAATACCAAGCAAGCTTTGAAAATGAGGGGCATCAACTTCAGTCTGCTGATCCTCATTTCATAAACGCTATTCTAAAGTATGCTCCAAAATTTGAAACCTACTTATTGATGAGTGCACCTCCGGAAATTGAATTACCTAACCTGACTGGCTATAGTGTTCCCTTGGATCAACTTACTGATGATTTACTTAATTATATTCGCAAATCGGGAAAATCTTTCTACGTATGGACTGTCAATACTCCAGAAGGAGTGCAACAAGCAGACTCCTTAGAAGTAGATGGTATCATCACCGACTACCCAACTCGTACACAAACAGTATTATCCAGCCTTTCACAAGCCAACAAATACATAAAACTGTATCAAGAACAATTACAATACTTTAAAATATTCCCCATCCAAGAACAATGATTTTATATCTAATAGGGACGGGAAAACGTCTACTTGATTATTTGCTTTCCACTTGGTTTGTCCGACTTCCACGTGCCACAGTTCAGCCCTAGACTGTTGGAGGTGATTTTTAGTGAACTGCAACACCTTGGCAGCCACCAGTTTAACTGGTGGTTTTCATTTTGTTCTTGATGAAAGAGAGATAGAAGGTATGAAAAAAGCCCGCTCTTTCGAGCAGGCTTGGGCAATCAATTAAGCGTTGCCGCCGTTTTTCTTGATGATTTCAT
The DNA here is from genome assembly GCF_053545015.1 of Streptococcus sp. 32226D021BW. NCBI lineage: Bacteria > Bacillati > Bacillota > Bacilli > Lactobacillales > Streptococcaceae > Streptococcus > Streptococcus sp. 32226D021BW. Next base: position 6,427 of record NZ_JBPPVC010000013.1, read on the forward strand.
CTTGTACAGATTTTGGTACATCTTCGTAGTGGTCAAATACCATCATGAAAGTACCGCGACCTTGAGTTGCTGAACGAAGAACAGTTGCGTAACCGAACATTTCAGCAAGTGGTACATAAGCACGAACGATTTGTGTGTTACCACGAGCTTCCATACCGTCAACGCGACCACGACGTGCAGTAACGTGACCCATAACGTCACCAAGGTTGTCTTCTGGTGCAGTGATGGTTACAAGCATCATTGGCTCAAGGATAGTTGGTTGAGCTGATTTAGCAGCTTCTTTAAGGGCAAGAGATGCCGCCACTTTGAAGGCTGTTTCAGATGAGTCGACATCGTGGTATGAACCATCATAAAGCTTCGCTTTAACGTCAACGATTGGGTAACCAGCAAGAACACCGTTGGCCATAGATTCTACGAGACCTTTTTCAACAGCTGGGATGAATTCACGTGGAACCACACCACCGACGATAGCGTTCTCGAATTCGAAACCTTTTCCTTCTTCGTTTGGTGTGAATTCGATCCAAACGTCACCGAATTGACCTTTACCACCAGACTGGCGTTTGAAGAAACCACGTGCTTGAGTAGAAGCGCGGAATGTTTCACGGTAAGATACTTGAGGAGCACCTACGTTTGCTTCAACCTTGAATTCACGACGCATACGGTCAACAAGGACATCCAAGTGCAACTCACCCATACCTGAGATAACTGTTTCACCAGTTTCAACGTTTGTTTCAACGCGGAATGTTGGATCTTCTTCAGCCAACTTAGAAAGGGCAATACCCATCTTGTCTTGGTCAGCTTTAGACTTAGGCTCAACCATCAATTGGATAACTGGTTCTGGAACGTGGATTGACTCAAGGATTACTTTTGCTTTTTCATCTGTCAATGAGTCACCAGTTGTAGTATCTTTCAAACCAACCGCAGCGGCGATGTCACCAGCGTAAACAGTTTCAATTTCTTGACGACTGTTTGCGTGCATTTGAAGGATACGTCCGATACGCTCACGTTTACCTTTAGAAGTGTTCATTACGTATGAACCGCTGTTAAGGACACCTGAGTAGACACGGAAGAATGTCAAACGACCTACGAATGGGTCAGTCATGATTTTGAAGGCAAGAGCTGCAAATGGCTCTTCATCAGAAGCATGACGCTCTTCTTCAGCATCTGTATCTGGGTTGATACCTTTGATAGCAGGGATATCAACAGGGCTTGGAAGGTAGTCAATAACCGCATCAAGCATCAATTGAACACCTTTGTTCTTGAAGGCTGAACCACACAATACTGGGAAGAATTCAACGTTGATAGTTGCTTTACGGATAGCAGCTTTCAATTCTTCGTTTGTGATTTCTTCACCTTCAAGGTATTTCATCATCAATTCTTCATCAGTTTCAGCAACTGCTTCAACCAATTTTTCACGGTATTCTTGAGCTTGCTCAAGGTATTCAGCTGGGATATCTTCTTCAAGAATATCTGTACCAAGGTCGTTAGTATAGATTTCAGCTTTCATCTTGATCAAGTCAATGATACCACGGAACTCGTCTTCTGAACCGATTGGCAATTGGATTGGATGAGCATTTGCTTGAAGACGCTCATGAAGTGTGCTTACTGAGTAAAGGAAGTCAGCACCGATTTTATCCATTTTGTTTGCGAATACGATACGAGGAACACCGTATTCAGTTGCTTGACGCCATACTGTTTCAGTTTGTGGCTCAACACCTGATTGTGAGTCAAGAACGGTTACCGCACCATCAAGAACGCGAAGTGAACGTTGTACTTCGATTGTGAAGTCCACGTGTCCTGGTGTGTCGATGATGTTTACACGGTGGTTGTTCCATTGAGCTGTTGTTGCAGCAGATGTGATTGTGATACCACGCTCTTGCTCTTGCTCCATCCAGTCCATTTGTGATGCACCTTCGTGAGTTTCACCGATTTTGTGGATTTTACCAGTGTAGTAAAGAATACGCTCAGTTGTCGTTGTTTTACCAGCGTCAACGTGCGCCATGATACCGATATTACGAGTTTTTTCTAATGAAAATTCGCGTGCCATGAGGTTTGTTCTCCTATAATTTTAGTTTTATACTTTATTATACCATATTTTAAGAAAAGCGAGTGGGCAAATCCCACCCGCTTGATTTCTTACTAATGGTGTGAAGTGGATGAGGCAAGCCTCAATCCGATTTGTGATGTTGGAACGAGAAGTTTGTACTATAATCTCAATCGATTTATATAGAACTGACTTAACGCCCTCACATCTTAATTGAACCCGGCCGGCGTACTGCCAGTGAAAAAAGATAAGCTTCCTTGGTTGTAAACAACCAGCGTCACCTTCCTATTTTTCACCTGTACGCTCGTCCTTGGTATCTTAATCTTACCAGCGGAAGTGTGCGAATGCGCGGTTTGCTTCTGCCATTTTGTGAGTATCTTCACGTTTCTTAACAGCTGCACCTGTGTTGTTTGCTGCATCCATGATTTCTTTCGCAAGGCGATCGATCATAGTGTGCTCACCACGGTTACGAGCGATTGTTACCAACCAACGAAGACCAAGTGTTGTACGACGCTCTGGACGAACTTCAACTGGAACTTGGTAGTTAGAACCACCGACACGACGTGCACGTACTTCAAGTACAGGCATGATGTTTTCCATTGCTGTTTCAAATACTTCAAGTGCATCGTTACCGGTTGCTTCTTTGATTTGATCAAAGGCACCGTAAACGATTGATGCAGCAGTACCACGTTTACCGTCCAACATAACACGGTTGATTAAACGAGTTACCAATTTTGAGTTATACAATGGATCTGGCAATACTTCGCGCTTAGGCGCTTGATTTTTACGACTCATTTATATTTCCCCCTTCTTAGCCTTTTGGACGTTTAGTACCGTATTTAGAACGGCCTTGCTTACGATCGTTAACACCTGCAGTATCAAGTGCACCACGAACGATATGGTAACGTACCCCTGGAAGGTCCTTTACACGTCCACCACGAAGAAGAACAACGCTGTGCTCTTGCAAGTTGTGACCGATACCTGGGATGTAAGCAGTAACTTCGATAAGGTTGCTCAAACGTACACGAGCGAATTTACGAAGGGCAGAGTTAGGTTTTTTAGGTGTCATTGTTCCGACACGAGTTGCAACACCGCGTTTTTGTGGTGATGAAACGTTTGTTTGAACTTTTTTACGGCTGTTGTAACCAACGTTCAAAGCTGGTGATTTAGATTTTTCTACTTTAGACTTACGTGGTTTACGTACCAACTGGTTAATTGTAGGCATCTACATTCTCCTGTATATATTTTTTATTTTTGGTGATAAGGCATTGGTGACAACCCCTATCTGTGTGTACTTTTGCAACAATTGTCAGCACGTCCCTGTACACTCTTGAGAGACCAAAAGTAAAAAGTACCGTCTAATATGATACCACAGCTAGAAGACCTTGTCAAATAGATATGTTTGAAATTTCCAAGAAAAAACACAGCCCTTCAGCTGTGTCATTTCTGTATTTTCTAATAGCCCATACCCATTCCGTCCATACCTTGTGGCATAGCTGGAGTCGATGGTTCTGGTTTGTTGGCAACAACTGCTTCCGTTGTCAAAATCAAGCTGGCTACGGAAGCCGCATTTTGAAGAGCAGAACGAGTAACTTTAACAGGGTCAATAATTCCTGCCTCAATCATATTCACCCACTCACCTGTCGCAGCATTAAAGCCTGTTCCAAGCTCAGAATTCTTCAATTTATCAATGATAACTGAACCTTCATAGCCTGCGTTATAGGCAATCTGGCGCACTGGTTCTTCCAAGGCGCGCAGGACAATATTGCGTCCTGTTTCATCATCACCGGTCAATTCAAGCTTGGCTACGCTATCAATAACATTGACAAGAGCTGTACCACCACCAGCAACGATTCCTTCTTCAACTGCTGCACGTGTTGCATTGAGGGCATCTTCGATACGGAGCTTCATTTCTTTCAACTCAGTTTCCGTTGCGGCACCTACTTTGATAACCGCAACACCGCCAGACAATTTTGCCAAACGCTCTTGTAATTTTTCACGATCAAATTCTGAAGTTGTTCCCTCAATTTGTGACTTGATTACGGCGACACGGTTGGCAATGGCTTCTGGATTGCCAGCACCTTCAACAATAGTTGTACCATCCTTGTCAACCACAACCTTGGCAGCTTGACCAAGGGCTTCAATAGTCGCGTCTTTCAAGTCCAAACCAAGGTCTTCTGTAATAACTGTACCACCTGTCAAGATTGCGATGTCTTCCAACATAGCTTTACGACGGTCGCCAAAGCCTGGCGCCTTAACAGCAACAACGTTGAAAGTACCACGAATCTTATTGAGAACAAGGGTAGGAAGTGCTTCACCATCCACATCGTCAGCAATAATCAAAAGCGGACGGTTGGTCTGAAGAATGCTTTCCAAGAGTGGCAAAATATCCTGAATATGAGAAATTTTCTTATCTGTAATCAAGATGAATGGATTTTCAAGTTCAGCTACCATCTTTTCATTATCTGTTACCATGTATTGTGACAGATAACCACGGTCGAATTGCATACCTTCAACCACATCCAACTCAGTTTCCATACCGCGAGATTCTTCGATAGTGATTACGCCGTCTGTTCCCACGCGCTCCATGGCTTCGGAAATGTATTCACCCACTTTTTCAGATCGTGAAGATACCGCTGCAACTTGAGCAATTTCAGCTTTATTGGATACAGGACTTGCTTGTGCTTTCAAGGCTTCAACCGCAGTCGCAACTGCTGCTTCAATCCCACGACGAATTCCGATTGGGTTGGCACCTGCTGTTACGTTTTTCAAGCCTTCACGTACGATAGCCTGGGTCAATACAGTAGCAGTTGTTGTACCGTCACCAGCAATGTCATTGGTTTTTGATGCCACTTCGGATACCAACTTAGCACCCATATTTTCAAAATGGTCTTCCAATTCAATTTCTTTGGCAATGGTTACACCATCATTTGTAATGAGTGGTGAGCCATAAGCCTTTTCCAAGACAACATTGCGACCTTTTGGACCCAAGGTTACTTTGACTGTATCAGCCAAAATATCAACACCACGGACCATGCTCTCGCGTGCATCTGCTGCAAATTTAATTTCTTTTGCCATAATTATACCCTCCCGCCTAAATCAATAAAAAATCCTATTTCACATTTCTTACAATTCCACAAGCGGGTTCAAATCCTTTTCTATAAGTTTCTTATTCAACGATTGCTAAAATATCAGCTTCACGAATGATGTGAACGGTCTGGTCACCGTCTTTGACTTCCAAGCCTGCATGAGCATCAATCAACACTGTGTCACCAACTGCCACAGCAGGAGCAACCAGATCTCCGTTCAAGGTACGAATCCCTTGTCCAATCGCTAGGACACTTGCTTCTTTTGTCTTTTCTTGGCTTGCACCTGCAAGGACAAAACCACCAACTGTTTGTTCTTTTTCTTCAATTTTTACGACGATACGATCGCCCAATGGTTTCAACATGGTATTACCTCCTGGTCTTTTTAGCACTCTTTGTATGCGAGTGCTAATTCACATTTCCTATTGTATCACTTGGTCAAAAATAGTCAAGAGAATTCTATTTTAATTTTCCTAAAATCCGTCGCAAGATTGAGGAAACAAAAACCTGTCAATTATAGCAAAACTATGCTATACTATTATTAAAAAGTAAAGGGGATTTATGAAATTTTTTAGAGATTTAAAAACAGATTACCTTGAAAGCCGATTTTCAGCCTACGAAAGTTTTGCAGAATGGTTTTTAAAGCGTAAATTAGGCTTTTGGGGGAAAATGATATTCGCATATCTACTCTGGCTAGTCTGGTGGCTGCTCTTTTCCCACCCTCATTACATCATCTTTTTCTTTTATGGGGTCATCCTATTGTCACTGATTGTTATGCTAGTAGAATGGTGGAAATATAGAAAATGAATAGCAAAAAACGCCAACTTTTGGAGCGTTCAATTAGGGATTAACTAAGACGGACATTCAAAAGCGGTTAAGAAGATACAGATTTTATTTAGTCTGTATCTTTTTTTATTACTTGACTTTATCTGTGTTTAGAGTGATATATAGTGTAAGGAAAATTAAAGGGGATATATACATGACGAAACAAGATTTATTAGAAAGATTACAAGTTGAAACTAGAGCAGGTATCAACTTTTCTAACAAAGCAATTGAATTTGCAAAGGATAGAAAAATTAGTAAAGCATGGCAAATATTAGATATTGCTGAATGTGCTTTAACTTGTACAAATCAAGTACATGATCAATTATGGGACTTAACAAAAGGAAACTTAACCAGTGAAGAATTCGAGATTTTTTGTCAATCAGAGACAGTTTTAACGATTTTTAATCAGGCGGTAAGAACAATAAAATCAGAGAAGAACAAGTAAAAAGACTGATACATGTTTGTACCAGTCTTAATATGACATCCATTATCCATTTACGATAAAACGTTCAATTAATATTTCATATAAACGAGTTTTCTATAACATTCACTTCTTATTTTTAAAATATAATCCTCCATATATGCCCAATCTGGGATCCCATCGTTTGTTACAGGTAGTTTTATTTTTTCTTTTTTTATAGTTTCGGAACTTCCCATATCACTATAATCATACAATCGTTTTAATGTTTTATTTATAACAGACGCTATAAATAACCCATTTAATTTATTAAGATTTTCATTATATAGCAAAATTATAGAAGATCCACCGCCACCTCTTCCTAAAAAGTCTAATTCTTGATAAAACGAACTTCCATCAACAGGACTAACAGTAATACAATTACCTTTATCTAATTTCTCGTGATTAAACGGAATTTTATAACTATCAACACCATTATTAAAATTTCCTGATGATACAAAAGGTACATTACCATCTTCATATTTTTTTACACTTCTACTACTTGGTCTAACAATATTAAACAAGTCATCAATTCTAAAATCTTTCCATTTAATTGTATCTACTTTTTTTAATTTTACCTTTTTTAAATACCTTGAAACATCGCTTGTACTCTCTCTCTCTAGTTTCAAGCCGTTTTATGAAGTTTTCCATATATTCAAAATCAGGTTTACCATCGTTTGTTACGGGTAATTTTATTTTTAACTTTAACGCATCATTTCGTGTAAACTTATTTACATAATCATAATTCATTAATGAAGATTTTTTCTTAAATACAACTGTAAAAAATAATAAACTTTCTCTTGTCCATTGTTCTGTATATTGTAGTGGTTTCAATACTTGAACATGTGAATATCCAACAAAATCATTAGGTTGATAAAAAATGCTGTCAGAAGTTGTTGTGTCGCTAAAGGTAATAACATTCCCTTTTTCTGTTATATCATAGTGAGTAAATCCTCCGACACCATTATCGTAACTTGAATTTACTATGACGGGATTTTCTCCATCTTCCTGCATTAATTCTTTGTTAGTTAGATTATGATTTTTCGTAGGACGAATATCAAATAATTCACTCATATCAAATTCTTTCCAATTTCTAGTATCTATTTTATTCATCTGTATCCCCTAAATTTAAAATTAATGAATGGTGAATTTTATAATGAAGTTAGCCACCCAATGAAAAATAAAAAACCAAGTAAAATCATGTTATCATTAAGTTACCACACTAGAATGAAGGGCATGAATTTACTTGGCATATAAAAATAATAGCACAATTACTGTTAAAGGCAAACATCTGACGTTTAATGAACGAACAAAAATTGAAGTTCTAAAGAGTGAGGGCTACTCGAATCGTAGAATCGCGAAAATCTTAGGAAGAGCACCACAAACAATCCACAATGAGGTGAAACGTGGCACTACACAACAAAAGCGTGTCATTAAAACAATTAAAAAAGGAATACACCTATTATGAATCAAAATATTTCGCTGATACAGGTCAAGTTCGTTACGATAAGCAACGACTTAAGTGTGGACGCAAACCAAAGTGGATGATTTCTGATCAATTTATTAAATGGGCAGATGAAAAGATTTTAAAACACAAGTGGTCTCCGGATGTCGTTGTAAACACTGCAAGAATCGAGGGCTTATTCGACCGTTTTCTTATCCCCTGCACAACCACCTTATATCATTGGATTGATCGTCAGATATTAAAAACACGCAACATCGATTTACTCGAAAAGGTATCGCGTAAGAACAACACAAAGAATCAAAGAACGAAAAGCAACAAACGGATACTCGGAAAGTCAATTAATGAACGTCCAGTTGAGGTAGACAGTCGAACGACATTTGGTCATTGGGAAATTGATACAGTAATTGGGAAGAAGAATAAAAATGAACCTGTCATCGTGACTTTGGTCGAACGAAAAACTAGGTTTGAAGTCTTATTAAAAGCGAATGGAAAAACAGTAAAAGACATCGAAGAAGCGATAGAGGAGCTGTATACTACTAATCCTGAAGTGTTTAAGAAACTGTTTCAAACGATAACAGCTGATAATGGGTCTGAATTTGCATCGTTATCGGAATACTTAGCAGATGAAGTAGACGTATATTTTGCTCATCCCTATGCCTCATGGGAGCGAGGGACAAGTGAAAATTTACATAAGATAATCCGAAGGTTTTTGCCGAAAGGGGCTTCATTGAAGGATATCACAAAAGAAGAATTGCTTAGAATACAAAGATGGATGAATCAATTTCCAAGGAAAATATTAAACTACCAGACACCTCACAGTTTGATGTTGAAAGAAATGAAACGATTAGGACTAAAAAATAACGTAGCGATTTGACAACGAGCTTCGGTTGATATGAATTAACGAATGGGACCGACAGGCAGCGCCAGTCGGTCAATCCAGACTATCATATCAACTCTCGTCATCAAACCACTACTAGATAGATGAAATATGTAATTTAAGATAAATGATTAAGTTAGCTATGAGTGGCTAACTTAAACTTGAAATTTTCAAACAGAAAAAAGTAAATTTTCTATTGCCTTAGATTTACCTTAAACATAAAATTATTCTTTAAATTTAACCTTGTATCTATTTTATATTTTTTCCTTTTTGGATTTCCATCAATCCTATAAATGCTATTATTTTTAATATCATAGCTTACAGACCAAATTGTATTAGCATCCTTTCTCTATCATAATCACATCTAAACAGTACAAAAATCTTTTTGATTTCTAAATACTTATCCATATCATCAACTACTTAACAAATTGTAATTTAGCGAATAGTAACTTAATTTTCTTTTTTATTAAACATATGGCGTACTTTATCTATTCGATTATTTGGTCTACGTGATTGAATAACTGGTTCACAAGTAGCAATTTGATAATCTTTTAATTCTGTCAAAAAAACTGCTTGCCCATTTGTATATAGAGTTAAAGTATTACGATATTCATTAATACAACGTACAGGAATATGTCCTGTAAAAATAACTTCATCATTTTTTGATTGACTTGTTTCAATTATTGCACAATGTTTTTGTGCATCATTATATGCACGAGAAAAGTATCCCTGTGGTGTAAAAAGTATAAACGAAAAATATGGCTCTAATAATTGCGTTCCCGCTTTTTTCAATGTTTGTTCAAGTACAATTGGGGCAAGAAAGCGAAAATCCGAGGGAGTACTAACAGGGCTATAATAAACACCATATTCAAAACATATTTTACAATCTGTTACTTTCCAACCATACAAACCTTGCTCCAGTCCATAATTAATACCTTCTCTTACTGCATTTTGGAAACTTTGATTTAAATAACCGAGTGAAACTTTGCTTTCGTACTGTATTCCACTTCCAATTGGAAGTGGAGTTATTGATAATCCAATTGATGCCCAAAATGGATTTGGTGGTACTTCAATATGAATAGTATAATCTGCCTTTTGTAATGGCTTTTCCAAATAAATTACGGTTGGATCTTCGATTCTTATGTTTATGTGATATTTTTCAATCAACAGAGAACAGATAACTTCTAACTGCACTGTTCCTAAAAAAGAAATGACGATTTCATGTGTTATCGTATCAACATAATAACGTAAAAGAGGATCAGTATCTGCAATTTCTGTAAGAGCATCCAATAATTTTTCTCTCTCTTCTATTTTTATCGGTTCAATTCTTGTTCGTAGTATTGGTACAGTCTTGTCATTCCATACATTGCATGGCAAAATCTTTTCATTTCCTATAATATCGTTCAATCTTAATGTATTGTTAGGTATAATAAAAATATCTCCAGAACAAACTATTTTTGTCTGTATCATTTCCCCATTTGAAGGAATATATATTTCTGTAAGTTTCACTTTCTTTTTCGATGGCAATATAATTGTATCTCGTAAGTGTAATGTTCCACTGTAAAGACGCAAATAAACTAATCTTTGCTTATGGTCTGTATATTCAATTTTAAAAACTCTTCCACATAGTTCTGAATCATTCTCATTCATTTCAGAACAAAAAAGATTTGAAATAGCTTCGATGAGTTGTTGAGTCCCTATATTATTTCTAGCACTTCCATGGTATATAGGAAACAACGAACCTTTTTTAACACACCTAGATTCTTCATACGTTAATTCTTGTATAGTCAATTTTTCTCCTACAATATATTTTTCTAAAAGTTTATCATTTTTGGAAATTACAGGATCCCAATCATCTAAATCAATGATATTTTTAATTGATATTTCTGGAGTTAATGTTACATTTTGCATAACAATAATATCATTTGAAAGTTTTTCTTTGATATTTTGATAAATATTATTTAAGTTAATTCCATACTGATCTATTTTATTTATAAAAATAATTGTTGGTATATTCATTTTTTGAAGTGCATGGAATAGTATTCGGGTTTGTGCTTGTACACCATCTTTAGCAGAAATTACTAAAATAGCTCCATCAAGAACAGATAAGGAACGATACACTTCTGTTATAAAATCTGTATGTCCAGGAGTATCTACAATATTGATTTTGTAGTCATTCCAATTAAAAGAAGTAACTGCTGCCTGAATTGTGATTCCACGCTGACGTTCTAAAAACATAGTATCTGTCCTTGTTGTTCCCTTATCTACACTGCCTAATTCTAAAATCGCTCCACTTGTATAAAGCAGACTTTCCGTTAAAGTTGTCTTTCCTGCATCTACATGAGCAAGAATACCAATGTTGATTATTTTCATGGAATTTCCCTCCCTACAAATTTATCTTTTAACTTAAAATCAATATTTACTAATTTTGTTCTTTTAAACTATTCTCAAAATCAATTATCCACTTTTCTAATGTTTCTACTAATGCTAATTGTTGTTTAAACATTTGTTTTCCAACATTAGGAATATGTTGTCTATGAGATTGTCTTTCATTTAGTAATTCTTTTAATTCTAATATCTTTGATTTTATATTAGAAACAAGAATCTTTTTTTGTTCATCATCTACTAAATCTAAATTCGTGATAATAATATTAAAATCCAAATATAGACTAACATCAGAATTTGAAATATCATTCATAAGTTTATTAAAATAATCATTACCTTTGTTAGTAATAGTATATATTGCTTTATCTGGCATATTTCCCTCTTTCTCTTTATGGCTAACAATATATTCTTTTGATTCTAATTGTAATACTTTCTTATAAATAGACTGTTCACTAATTTTTACCCATCTTGGTATATTACGATATTCTATATTTTTTTTAATATCATAAGCACTTTGTGATTTTTGTTTAATAAGTCCTAATAATACCAAATCTATATTTGACATAATCTCTACTCCTTACTTAATATAATCTGTAACGCCAAGTCTATTTCCAAATGGATCTTCAAACTCGACTGCATTACCAGTTCCAATTTTAAAAGGCTCACTCAAAAATTTTATACCATTATTCAACATTTCTTTATAGAAGATTGCAACATCTTCTACTTCAAACCATATTGTAGGCTTTAAATTCTCAAATTTATTTTTGTCTTTTAAAATTATTGCAGGTTCTTCATTTCCAATATTATAAGCAACCATTCCCTTATTAGAGAAATCAAATTTCTTTTTAACCCCAATATTTCCTCATAATATCTTTTTGCTTCTTCCATATTATCTACAGGAAGAAAATAGTTGTCATAATTTTTCATATATTTAATGTTCTCCTCTTTGCTATAAACTACACTACTATATTTTATAGTAGTTATCATTGAAAGTCAATATATAATAAAAAAATAGATTAGTTGCACTGAACTAATCTATTTGTATAACTGCCTGTCGTACAAAAAAGACTGTCATTCAGGCTGTATTTTTTTGTACTTAATTCAAACAAAATTGTCCTTTATATCGTGTAAAAGGATTAGCGTAAAAAAATTTTTATAAAACGTCCGATTCAATCCTTTCTCGTGGCTACTTATTAGAGGATAAAAATTTTTAGTACTTAAACCTAGAAAAAATGTCCTATATCTATCGAGGAGGTAAAACATGAATTATTTAAAAGAAAATATGACATGGTGCGTATGGAAATATTTGGATGTCGGAGAAGGTAAACCAAGAAAAGTCCCTTATAACCCAATCACAAAAAAAGCAGTCTCTGTCAAAAATCCATCTGACTTTTTATCGTATGAGATTGTATTACCGTTTAGAAAAAATTATGACGGTTTAGGTGTTCGAGTAGATAAAAATCTCGTTGCGATAGATATCGATAACTGTGTTGTTGACGGTAAATTAACAACCTTAGGTCAAGACATTGTTAATCATTTTCCTAATAGTTACATCGAATATAGCCCTAGTGGTAAAGGACTACGACTATTCTGTTTAATGAACGATTCTTTTCAGTACGATACAACCCAGTACAAGATGAAAGGAAAAAATGTTGAGGTTTATGTGGGAGGTTACACCAATCGTTTTGTCACGGTGACAGAAAATATTTATCAAGAAGGAGACATTAACGTGTGTACGGATGCACTAACGTGGCTTCTTACAACACACCTTAAGCGTGAAAAAAGAACTTCTAAAACTATACAAGCACAAAGTTACCTAAGTGATGCATCTGTAATTCAAAAAGCAAGTTCTGCTAAAAATGCAGATAAATTTAAGTCTTTATGGTCTGGAGATATTTCAAACTGTTCTTCTCATAGCGAAGCAGACTTAGCTCTTTGTTCAATTCTAGCTTTTTACTGTGGTGGAGATAAAAACCAAATCGACAGACTCTTTAGAAACTCATCTTTATTTAGGGAAAAATGGGATGAAATCCATGGAAATGATACCTATGGCAATTTAACCATTGAAAAAGCAGTCAATTCTCTAACTTCAGTCTATAAGCCCATTAACTTAGATGAATTTAACGATGAGCTAACAAGATTAAAACACGACTTTAACTTTCCACTAGGAAATATGTATGCCTGGAATGATATCGGTGCTGGAAAACTATTCGCTGATTTCTATCAAGAAATTTTACGCTATGTGCCTGAAAGAAAAAGTTGGTTTATCTATCAAGACGGTATTTGGCAAAAAGATACAGGAAACATAGTAGCCATGAAATCAGTCATGGAACTCGCAAACCTTATTTACCTATGCGCCATCGATATTACAGATGAAGATAAGCGTAAAACATTCCAAAGGTTTAGTTCTAAATGGCAATCTCATAGTTATCGAGTATCTATCCTGAAAGATGCTCAAGTTTATCACCCAATAAAAGTATCAGATTTCGATAAAGATATTTATATGTTGAATTGTTTAAATGGCACATACCATTTGAAAAATAAATGCTTTTATCCCCATCAAAGTAAAGATTTATTAACTAAGAAAGCCAATGTATCTTATGAGCCTCAAGCTAAAAGTCATCGATTCAATTCTTTTATTGATGAAATTATGACCGGTGATAACGAAAAGTCATCATTTCTACAAAAGATATTAGGTTATGGACTAAGTGGTGATACAAGGCATGAATGTCTTTTTATACTATATGGTGTCACCACACGAAATGGTAAAGGAACACTCTGTGAAACGATTTTAAATCTTTTAGGGACGTATGCTTGCACAGCACGCTCAGAAACAATTGCACTGAAACAAAATAACTCTCAAGGCCCTAGTGAAGATGTTGCTAGACTTGCAGGCGTTCGCTTTGTCAATATATCAGAACCACAAAAAGGCTTAGTGCTAAATGTTGCTCAAGTGAAAAGTATGACAGGGAACGATACGTTGAATGCTCGATTTCTACATGAGAATAGTTTTGATTTTAAACCCCAATTCAAGTTATACATCAATACTAACTATCTACCATCGGTTACAGACTTAACCATTTTTAAAAGTGATCGAATATGGATTATTCCTTTTGACAAACACTTTAATGAAGAGATGCGTGATATTACCTTGAAACAACAATTTACAAGTGAACCTGTTAAAAGTGCCATTCTAAATTGGCTCATTCAAGGTTATGACGCATTACAGCGTGAAGGCTTATCTGTTCCTAAAGTTGTGAAAGAAGCAACCCATCAGTATGAACATGATAACGACAAGATAAAACTTTTTATCGAAGACTGTTTAGAACTTGGTGGCTTTGAAGAAAAGACATCAGATATCTACTATCGCTATAAACAATGGTGTCTAGAGAATGGTCAATTTGCTGAAAGCATGAAGAACTTTAAACAATCATTATCGAGTCAATTTTCGATTGTTCGCAAGCGACCTAAAGGCGGTGGAAACAAAACCACACTGCTTGTAGGTGCTAGGTTAGTATCTGATTTTTTATAAGTGGCAATGTGGCAGATAAATATAGTCAATTTAAGAATAATACTCTCTATAGAAAAATAGGATATTTACTTGCCACACTGCCCCATATTAAAGGAGGTGGTTTTATGAGTGTGTAGACCTAGGGGGCGTGAAATCTCTGCACCCCATACAGTGGATAACGGGTGCCCACCCGCACGCACAAAAAGAGCGAAATCAAAAGGGTAATAGAAAAAATCAAACGGAGGAAATTTTATGAGAATTTATGGCAGTATTGAGCCATTAAAGCTAAGTGCATCGGACTTTAGTAATAATGAATATATCGGCTTGAAAGTAAAAATACATCCTCGATTAGGACAGATTGTGTTAGTGGAAAGCCGAAGTAATTCGCCTAAAAGATATTGTATCGTCATGAAAAATGGATATAATGCGTATTTTTTATCATACGAAGATGCGGTTAATGCTTTTAATAACATCACGAAATCACATTAAAGGAGAAAACATATGACTAATATTGGGTTATTTATTAACCATAAAAATGGGAAAGTATTACATGCTAAAAAAAGTTTTATGCCTGATGAGATGATTGCTAGAAGAGAAAACTATTATCTTAGCGATTATTTTATTAGAAATGATAAAGGTGGTGTAAATATTTTCTATCAATTTCATACCAAAAAATATACAACACTTCAACAGCCTATGGTTTTTGATATTGAGTGTCCTAAGTGTCATACAACATTAAAAATCAATCGACTAGGATCAAACGGACATGACCATTCATGGTATTACTGTCCAAAATGTAATCAATAGGAGGAATAAAAAATGTTAGATACAGAATTAATGACTAAATCACCACAATTTCATACAGATTTTTGGAATTATTTACGTGTTCCAAATAATGCAACGGAATTAAACCTACCAAAGCAAACTAAAATACCGCTACTGGGCACATTTGTTATGCCAACAAAAAGTGTAGAAAAGTTAAGAGAAAAACTACACGAGTTAAATCCACTAAGACAAATTGCGACAACGATGACTTTAGATAAGAGTCATTATATGCTCCTTCATTATATATCTGAACCTAAAACCGTCTGGACAGATGAAAATGGTTATCCAATCAATGAAGGCATAGCACCATTAGATACAAAGCAAACTAAAATTAGTAGCCACCAACTCGCTTCTTTTATTCAAGTATCGACTAGTCTAAAAGAAGATCACTCTTTTGATTTAGAGGATTATATCTTAAAAACTTTCGCAAAAACTTTTTCACATGAAGAATGTAAAGCGTTTATTCATGGTGATGGTATCAATCAACCAATAGGATTACTTGACGAAACGAGAGGTGCTAAAGTTGGGCATACATCTAGCACATTAACGATGGATGCTATTTTACAATTATACACTTCTGTAAAATCTGAATATCGTGTTAACGGTACGTGGATTATGAGTGATGATACTTTTCTTAAACTTCGCTTACTTAAAGATAGTCTTGGCAATTATCTGTGGACGGAAGACACTCTCTTTGGCAAACCTGTGGTGATAGTTAATGCGATGGATAATGCTACTTATCCAATTGCTTTTGGCGATTTTTCATATCTTTGGATTTTAGAACGATTCGCACCAACAGTAAAGGTACTTAAAGAATTACTGTATTTAAAAGACCAAACAGGTTACTTAGGCTATTTAACTTTAGATGCTCTACTAACCAATCGTGATGCGATTAAAGTACTTAAAATAGAGGGATAACACATATGAAAATAAAAGAAAGAAATCCCCCTATAAAAGAATATGTTAAGCAAGTTGGCAACACGATTTTTACTGTAAAATCACTTGAAAGTACAGATGCTAAACAGCCCATAAAACTTATCATTAAAAAGATACTTGAAAACAAAATAAAAACTTGATAATTGAGGGATAGTACGGGAATATGTGAGTACCGCTTGAAGACTGTCCGAAAGGAGGAAAAAATGAAACAATTAAATATACAGTCTTCTAGTAAAATTACAGCCTTATATTGTCGTCTATCCCGAGATGATGAACTTCAAGGAACTAGCAATTCTATCTTAAATCAGAAAATGATGTTGGAAAAATATGCCCGAGATAATAACTTTACAAATTTAGAGTTCTTTATTGATGATGGTTATTCAGGAACTAATTTTAATCGTCCAGATTGGAGTAGACTTCAATCTCTCATTGATGAAGGAAAAATCGGATGCATTATCGTTAAAGACATGAGCCGTCTAGGGAGAGATTACCTTCGAGTCGGTTATTATACGGATATTGTTTTTCCAGAAGCAGATATTAGATTCATCGCAATAAACAATGGTATTGATAGTAATGAAAGCACTGAAAATGACTTAACACCATTTATCAATATCATCAATGAATTTTATGCCAAGGATACTAGTAAGAAAATACGTGCTGTTTTTAAAGCTAAAGGTGAAAGTGGTAAACCACTGGCGACTATACCTCCTTATGGTTATTTAAAAGATAAGGAAGATAAATATAAATGGGTTATTGATGAAGAAGCCTCTAAAGTTGTCAAAAAAATATTTCAACTTTGTGTTCAAGGTTATGGTCCAAGTCAAATCGCATCTGAACTTATCAAAGAAGGGATTCCAACACCAACAGAACATTTTGATAAATTAGGAATTAATGTATCTTCGCCATTATCTGAGATAAAAGGAAATTGGCAACCTAAAACAATTTCGCTTATCTTAGAAAAAATGGAATATCTAGGTCATACTGTTAATTTTAAAACATATAAAAAGTCCTATAAATCAAAGAAAAAATTAGAGAATCCAAAAGAAAAATGGCAGATTTTTGAAAATACACATGAGGCGATTATTGATCAAGAAACATTTGATATTGTACAACGCATACGTCAAGGTAGACGAGTTAGAAATAATCTAGGAGAAATGCCTACTTTATCTGGAATGTTGTATTGTGCTGATTGTGGTGCAAAACTCTATCAAGTTAGAGGTAAGGGATGGGAACATGAGAAAGAATATTTTGTTTGTGCAAGTTATCGAAAACATAAAGGTTTGTGTACTTCTCACCAAATAAAAAATGTTCAGGTAGAAGAACTTTTACTACATGAACTTAAAAAAATTACAGAGTATGCAAGGCAATATGAAGATGATTTTGTAAAACTAGTACAATCAAAAACACAAAATGAACTCAATAAATCACTTAAAGAAAGCAAAAAAGACCTTGTTCATGTTAAAGAACGTATCAATAAACTAGATACGATAATTCAAAGACTTTATGAAGATATGGTTGAAGGAAAACTTTCAGAAGATAGGTTTCAGAAGTTATCTAGTAATTATGAAACAGAACAATGTGAACTAGAGAAGAAAGCAACAATGCTCGAAAAGATAATACACGACACTGAACAAACTACTTTAAACACCACTGCTTTTCTTAAACAAGTTAGAGAACACACAACTATCAACAAGTTAACTCCAGAAATTATCAGAATGTTTGTGGATAAAATTATTGTAGAAAAACCCGAAAAGATCGAGGGAACTCGAACAAAAAAACAAACTATATGGATATATTGGAATTACATTGGAATTTTAGACATAGAAAAAACGGCATAACCAATTAAACGATTATGCCGTTAATTTTAAAAGGAATAAATCCCTATTGGAAGTCACCTTTCGTCAGCGTTTTTTAAGGAGATATGAAAAATATTTAGGATTGACTATAGTATAGCCTATTTTTCAATACACTCCATCGGTCTTGAGACGGATATTACATTAAAACGGTAATTCCTCCTCTTCCAAAACCAAGTCAGCTAGGTCATCGCCTGTGTTATTTTCACGCATGGCACGTTGGGCCCGACTTTCGAGCAGCTGGAAGGATTGTCCTAAGATTTCAGTCACATAATGATTGCTACCGTCTTTTTCGTATTTTCGCGTTCGCAACTCACCATCAATAGAAATCAGACTACCCTTGCTACCATAGGAGACAAGTGTTTCCGCCAGTTTGCCCCAGAAAATGACATTGAGAAAATCTGCTTCACGCTCACCATTTTCTGTCTTAAATCGTCGATTAACTGCAACAGTAACACGAGTCAAATTTTTGCCAGTTGGTGTTTGAGTGAGTTCAGGTTGGGCCGTCAAGCGACCGATTACAATAACTTTATTATACATTTTATATCCTCCTACTTATTTATTCGTAGAAGGATTAGAAAAGGAGCGAAAATCATGAAAGAATTTTTGATGGAAAAGATACAGACCTCCCAACCATATACCAATGCCGAACTGGCTTGGTTGCTGGAAAACATCGGTCATCCTGATCCTGCTATACGCGACGAACTGGTTTATGCTAGTTTTTGCCACATCTTTTTGGAGGGCTTGGTCACAAGGGAGCAAGCACAGTCGCTGCTACAATTCTCTCAAGAAACCAATCCTCTTTCCCTAGAAAGTTCCACACTAAAGCGAAGTTTTACTTGCTTACTTTACTGTCTGTTGCTGTCTGTCGATAATGAGCCAGAGTCTATTTATCATGCATTTTTAAGCACTAACGACCGTGAGCTACTCTTCCAGCAGGCCTTGGATTATTTGGCGATTGAAAATGACTGGTCTGGCTACGATGAAAAACTCGGTTGGATCCATACCGTTGCCCACGGAGCAGATTTTCTTCTGGCCGCAAGCTGTCATGATCAATTTCCCGCTGAAAAAAGCAAAGCAGTCTGTCAAACTATTGTCACTTGTCTGACCAGACAAAGTAAAGTTTTCTCAGCTGGCGAGGAAATCCGTCTGGCACAAATTCCTGTGTATTTACTACTGAATGAAAAAGTAACCAGCCAAGAGCTGACGGAATGGATTAGCAAGCTGGACTTTCCAAATCAAGAACCAGTAGACTACTTCCGGTGGCTCAATCTCCAACATTTTCTGTCTAGTCTTTACTTCCAACTCAAATCACAACAGGCCTTGACCGAAGAAATCGGACAGGCTATTGAAAATAGAATTGAAACAGCATAAAAGAATTGGCCAAAATCGACCAATTCTTCTTTTTCTATCCCTTCCAGTGTTTAGCTGGATCAAAGGCCTCTCCGACCACTGCGGAGTCGTCTAATTCGATAATACCACGAACTTGTGGTGCGTTTGGCAGAGCCAATTCACGCGGACTACACATCATACCAAAGCTATCTTCACCACGCAACTTCCCTGGGAAAATCAGGCTACCGCTCGGCATCATTGCCCCCGGAAGAGCCACAATAGTTTTCAATCCTTGGGCAGCATTTGGGGCACCAGCTACGATTTGCACTGTTTTGTCACCAACATTGACCTGACAGATATTGAGGTGGTCGCTGTCTGGATGAAGAACCAATTCCGCAATCTGACCGACTACGAACTTTGGAGCATTGTCGTTAACCAAGCTTTCAGTAAAACCTTCTTCTGCTAAAACCGCATTCAAGGTCGCAACTTGCTCGTCTGTCAAGAAAACTTGACCATTTCCATCAAGTTCAACCAAACTTGATGCTTCAAAAATATTCCAGGCCACTGTTTTTCCTGTTTCCTCTAGGAAAACACGCGCCACTTGACCCGTACGTTCAAACTGGACAGCTTGTCCCTTGTCTTCTGCAACGATGACCATGAGGACATCGCCGACCTGTTCTTTGTTATATGTAAAAATCATTTCTTTTTCATTTCTCCTTTATGCAAATAGACCGGTCAGGCCCTTCCATAGATTTTCAAAGAAGGCACCGATTTTTTCTAAAATCCCTGAATCTTGTAAATTCTTATAGGCTTCTGAAATTTGTTTCTCCGCCTGTTGCTTGAACTGGTTGAGCTGGGCAGCCACTTCCGCCGAATCAATGGCAGAGGTTTCCTGATAGGCTTTGGCAAATGTGACTAGCTTAGAAATTTCATCTGCTGTGATGACATTTCCCAAACCGTTTTGGGCCAAAACATCATTGATGATGGTGTTGATGTCAGCCTCTGAAGCCACCTGACCATTGGATTGCTTGTAATCCGAAAGAGCTGTCTTGATTTCTGCTACTGCCTTATCCAAGGCTGAACTATCAAAATTGGCGTCACCCGCATGGGCTGTCGCTACTTCATTGACAGTTGTTAATTCTTGTTGAGCTACTTCAGTTCGGGCTGGGTCAACTGTTTCACCATTGGCTGCAAGAGCCTTGTAAACACCTGTCAGAGCAGACTCCCCCGTTACCTGAATTGGAGAAGCTACATCAATCAAGACATCTGTCGCACCAGCTGTAATAGCCGCATTGGCATACTGCGTTTCGGTAATCAAGGTGATGTTCTGTGGCGTCTTAATATCCACCACAACCCCTTTGCCAGCGTCCTGCTTTTGCACCAAGACAGATGAATAGAGGGAGGCTGTGTCCGCTCCAGATGTACCTAAAAACTGATCCATATCGGCACCGACAACAACCTGACGACTGACATTAGCGATATCCGAAATACCAAATAAACTGTTGACCTCCGTCGCCTGCGTATCTGACAAACCGCCACCATAAACCAGTGTTGGCTTCCCCCATTTTTCATTGATGACATCTGTCTGAATTTCTGCTTGAACCTGCTGAGCTAAATTCAAATTCAAACTCAAGCCCAGCACCACAGGTGCTAGCAGGATTTTTCCTAGTGATTTCTTCATGTTCTTTCCTTTCTTTTGGGAAATGGCAGAGCTTCTCTGCTAATTTATCTACCCAGTCCAGATAAGAAGTTCATGATTTCTTCCTTGGTCTTGCGATTCTTATCGACAAAGCGACCGATTTCCTTACCATTTTCCAAAACAACCAGACTTGGAATGCCTAAAATAGCCCATTCCTGCGCCAAAGGCATAAAGTCATCTCGATCCAGTTGCACAAAACGGAAATCCGGAAAAGCCTCTTCGATAGCTGGCAAATGCGGTTTGATATAGTGGCAGTCTCCACACCAAGTCGTCACATATAGAAAAACGGTTGGCTTGCCATCTTCAATCAAGGCAGCCACTTCTTCAAGATTTGTTGGAAAAATCATCTTTCTTCCTCCCTGTATTGAATAGAGCCTTTGGTATTTTCAAATAAAAACACCTGTCCTGCCTCCATCACAACTCCTCCAATGAGAGTGTCTTGATTTGAGGCTGTTTCATCCACATAGACCGTGGCAATCTCTCCTAAATCAGCGAAAAAGTCACGCACCTCCTGCAAGGCCTGTGCTTTTTTACGGTCTTCCTGGATTTTACGGTAAAATTGAGCACTAGCGGTGAGCACACCTACCCCCAATAAGCCTGCTAGCAAGGCTGTCTTTTTCTTTTTCATGTTGACTATTTTATCATATTTCCCCGGATTTTTCCCAAAAATGCCATTGGACTTGTGACAGCTGAGAAGATCCTTTTGACATAATAGTAGGACAAGTCTAGCTCTTCGTGATAAAATAGTAGTAATCATGTCATGGAGGAAGAAGAATGACTCTTTTTGAAAAAATTAAAGAAGTAACTGAATTGCAAAGTTTACCAGGATTTGAAGGACAAGTCCGCAACCATATCCGCCAAAAAATCACACCGTATGTAGACCGCATCGATACAGATGGACTAGGTGGAATTTTTGGCATCAAGGATACGGCTGTTGAAAATGCTCCTCGTATCCTAGTGGCCGCACATATGGATGAAGTTGGCTTTATGATTAGCCAAATCAAACCTGACGGTACTTTCCGTGTTGTTGAGCTAGGTGGCTGGAATCCTCTGGTTGTTTCTAGCCAAGCCTTCACCCTTCAGTTGCAGGACGGTCGTACCATTCCAGCCATCTCAGGCTCAGTACCACCTCACCTTTCACGGGGGGCTAACGCTCCTAGCATGCCTGCCATAGCTGATATTATTTTCGATGCTGGTTTTGCAAATTATGACGAAGCCTGGGCTTTCGGTGTTCGTCCGGGGGATGTCCTCGTTCCCAAAAATGAAACCATTCTAACAGCCAACGGAAAAAATGTTATTTCTAAGGCTTGGGACAACCGCTTCGGTGTCCTTATGGTGACTGAATTACTGGAAAGCCTATCCGGTCAAGCATTGCCAAATCAGTTGATTGCTGGGGCCAATGTGCAAGAAGAGGTTGGTCTTCGTGGTGCTCATGCCTCTACAACCAAGTTCAATCCAGACATTTTCCTCGCTGTTGATTGCTCGCCAGCTGGAGATATTTATGGCGACCAAGGAAAAATCGGAGACGGTACTCTGCTTCGTTTCTACGATCCTGGACATATCATGTTAAAAAATATGAAAGACTTCCTCCTCACAACTGCTGAGGAAGCTGGTATTAAATATCAATACTACTGCGGTAAAGGTGGAACAGATGCCGGTGCAGCCCATTTGAAAAATCATGGTGTTCCATCAACAACCATCGGTGTCTGCGCTCGCTACATCCATTCTCACCAAACCCTCTACAATATGGATGACTTTTTAGAAGCTCAAGCCTTCCTGCAGGCTATCGTTAAAAAACTAGACCGCTCAACAGTTGATTTGATTAAAAACTATTAAAACAAAAGACTTTGCTAGGTAGAATGCCCGGCAAAGCCTTTTTTCTATAAAATTTCCTCTAAAATGTACTTCCTCACATAGGTAATAAAGTAAAGCGACCCCGTAATCAGGTAGAGTTTTTTGGAATTGTCCAAGTCCGCCCGCTCCAACCACTCCTGATAGGTCTGAACTCGTTCATAACATGCTGGATAGTCCTCCAGCTTCACCGCCCGAAAATCGTCAAAAGTCGTAACGCTAACAGGTCCAAATTTGCTAAGTTGAGACAACATCTGGTCCACAGGCTTGGTATTGATGGCTGCAAAGAGGATTTCAATATCCCTGTCAGCATACTTTTCTTCCAAGAGCTGGGTCAGGACAGCGATACTTTCATTATTGTGGGCTCCGTCAATCATGAGATTAGGTCTAATCAACTCTAAGCGGCCCGGCCAGATGGCTTGGGACAAGCCCTGGCGGATGGTTTCATTGGTAATCTTTGGAAAATGAGGTTTAATGAGCTGAGCTGTTGTCACTGCCAAGGCTGCATTGACCTCCTGGTGACGTCCCTGCATCTGTAGCCTTAAATCCTCAACACGGCCGAAGGTGCTTGAAACCGCAAAACCTGCTCTGCTATTTTCCAAAAGAATCTCCCGCCCCACCGCATAGGTCTGACTCTGAAGCTGACGAGCCTGCTCCTCAAAAACTGCCACCACTTCTTGCAAATCGGTCGCATAGACGAGCGGAACCCCCTCACGCAAGACGGCGACCTTGTGACGAGCTATGGCAGCGTGAGTCTCTCCCAAAAATGCCTGATGGTCCAAGCCGATGGAGGGGCAAACTACCGCTAAAGGAGAAAGAACGTTAGTCGCATCCTGCAAACCGCCCATGCCTGCCTCCACCAAGAGAATATCAGGACGCTGGTAGTGGGCAAAGTAGACAAACATAGCAACTACTACAATCTCAAACTCCGAGATGGCATCCAGTCCAGCCGTCTGGTCCAAGTCTTCAATCAAAGGCTGCAAATCTGTCACAATCCTCGCAAAATCCTCCTCCGAAATCATCTCCTGCTGGTAGACAATCTGCTCTCGAAAATCAATGATAGACGGTGATGTAAAGCGACCGACGGTGTAATCCGAAGACCGTAAGATAGACTGTAAGGCGTTGAGGGTCGAGCCCTTGCCATTTGTACCTACGAAGTGAATAGTCGGAATTTGAAGCTGGGGATTGTCCAAGCGTTCCAAAATCCAGTTGACACGTGCAACGCCATTTTCTAAATCTGATGCAGGACGACTAGATAGCCACCGGCGAATTTCTTGATAATTCATGATTCCCTCTCTATAAAAAGCAACAGGAGGGATGACCTGTTGCTTGATACTGTTTTATTTAAGGCCCATTAACTTAGCCAATTCAGGTATTTTTTGTAAAATTGGTAAGACAAGCATAGTCACGACAATGCGTAATGGAATTTCAAAAATAGCTTTTATGAAACGACTGCTATACAGAACAATCCAAGGTGTTCCAAAATGGAAATGGAGGGCAATCGGTGTCATGATAAAGGAAATCACAACCTGAATCAAGACAACAACCCCTGCAACATAGAGCCAATCAGCCTTGTTCTTGGTGTCTAGCGGTTTTCGATAAAAAAACCAGCCGTAGATAAAAGCCGATACTGCCTCAATCAAAATCCAAGTGAAGAGGACAGTTTGCCCACTAAACAAGACAAATATTGGGTCTGAAATAGCCGCAAAGACAGCCGCCCAAACAGGACCGGCAATAGCTCCCAAAATAGTATTGGGAATGAAGGTAAACTGAACCTGTAAAGTATCAGAAATCCGAATAGAGAAATAGTTCTCCACAATCATGACCAAGGCAAGGGTCATCGCAATAGCAGCCAACAACTGCACCGTT
This sequence comes from Streptococcus sp. 32226D021BW, assembly GCF_053545015.1. Classification (NCBI taxonomy): domain Bacteria; kingdom Bacillati; phylum Bacillota; class Bacilli; order Lactobacillales; family Streptococcaceae; genus Streptococcus; species Streptococcus sp. 32226D021BW. The sequence goes on from NZ_JBPPVC010000013.1 coordinate 31,442, forward strand.
AGTTTTGGAATTTTCTTTTCCATAAAAAATGCTCCTTTTTCAAAAAATGGAGCTGTCGTGTGTATTCGACAGCGGATGCAATGATTTACCGCGCTACTCTCAGCCAGGACCAATGTTCCTACTCTAGGAGACATCAGATGCAAGCAAAGATCAGCTTCGTTATGTGGCAACATCCCATCCACATACACTTGACGCAAACCATCTACTCTGTGCAAATTTCTTTGCCTGACTATTGTACCATAATTCTTCTAGACTGACCAATCGCTTCTACCTATGGCAGATTATTTGAAAAAATTATAGGTATCGTCATTAAATTTAACTTATATCCATCGTTATTTTCGGCTTGTCAAACTCTTGGCTGTTTTAGCAACCTGGCCTCAATTACTTGTCTAAAGGCTACTTCATTCAACTATAAAAGGCCAGCACTCAGTACTGACCTTTTCATTTCTGATTATTTCAAACGTTCTACATCACGCGCGATAACCAACTCTTCATCTGTTGGAATCACTAAGACTTTTACTCGTGAGTCTGCTGTTGAAATGTCGCCGCTATTGCCAAAAACATTCTTCTCTGGATCCAATTCCATACCGAACCATGTCAAGCCCGCGACAACTGCCTCACGAACCTTGACAGAGTTCTCTCCGATACCTGCTGTAAAGACAAGAGCATCTGCACCATTCAAAACTGCGAAGTATTGACCAATGAATTTTTGTAGACGGTTGACAAGCATATTGAAGGCCAAGGTACATTTTTCATCACCTGCAGCCACTCCAGCTTCAATATCACGCATATCGCTTGATTTCTCTGCAATCCCAAGAATACCAGACTGCTTGTTTAAGACATTGATCACATCTGCAGCATCTTTTAATTCCTCTACATTTTCAATCAAGTAAGGGATGATGGCTGGATCAATATCACCTGAACGAGTTCCCATCATTGGACCTGCAAGCGGTGTGAAGCCCATTGAGGTATCAACAGATTTGCCACCTTCAATTGCTGAAATTGAAATACCATTTCCGATGTGAGCAGTAATCACTTTTGTTTCTTCCAATGGTTTGCCCAATAATTTGGCTGCTTCACGTGAAACATAGAAGTGTGATGTTCCGTGAGCTCCGTACTTACGAACTTGGTTTTCCTCATAGTACTTGTTTGCGATTGGGTAACGGTAAGCTACCTCTGGCATTGTCGAATGGAAGGCCGTATCAAAGACAGCCACACTTGTCACTTCAGGCAAGATGTCCTTGAAGGCACGAATACCAGCAGCATTGGCTGGGTTGTGAAGTGGAGCAAGGCTAGAAAGATCTTCAATCTGCTTCAAGACTTCATCCGTAATTACAACAGAATCCTTGAAAATTTCACCACCAGCAACCACGCGGTGACCGACACCTGTAATTTCTGAGAAATCGGCAATAATATTGTGTTTGAGCAAGTCTTCCAACAAGATTTTTACTGCTTGAACATGATCAGCAATATCCAAAACCTGTTCAGCTTTCTGATCACCAAATTTTACTGTGACAATTGAATCCTTCAAGCCGATACGCTCAACAATCCCTTTTGCTAAGACAGTTTCTTCTGGCATCTGATATAATTGCCATTTTAAACTTGAGCTACCTGCATTAATCGCAATTGTTTTTGACATAGTATTCCCCTTTAAAAGCGTTTTCCTATTTAGTATAACAGATTTTTACATAAATTGCATTTTCTTGCTTCCAATTTTTGAAATTGAGCATGAACTTCTGAATAGCTTCTGGTTCTTGAAGACTTTGTAAGGGATAAACAAACGGCGCTAAAGGTCTAGCTGCTTTCTTTTGCAAAACAAAAATAGACTTGGCCATAGCAGCCTTCCCAAAGAGATTTGGTGGCAGGGCAATCATGGCAACAATATTGGCTTGCTCCTGTAACCAGGCTTTCAGTAAATCGCTTTGCGGACTAGTCAACAAATCATTTGGAGCCAAGAGAATAGCAAAGCCATCTTTTTCCAGATATTTGAGGGACTGTTCCATGAGCAGATGGTGGGAGTAGGTATGTTCTGTCTGGCTAGCCACCTGATAACGACTGGCAATCTGGTCGTCTGGATAGTACCCGATTGGCAGATCCGCTACAATGACTTGACTTTCCTTCAAAATCTGCGGACGTACCGCATCGCCCTGGGCAAAAGAAATCTCTGCCTGCATAACATCTGCCATGCTAGCTGATAAATCAATCAAGAGATCGTCTACTTCAATCCCCAGATAGTCCAAGTCTTTCTGACTGGCATTGAGAATGGTCTGCGCCAAATTGCCTGTTCCTGAGCCAATCTCCAAGACTGTTACTTTAGGAGTAGATACTAGTTGATCGACCAAGAATGATAAAATAAAACCAATAGAATCCGGTGTAAACTGGTGATTGTACTGCATAGGCTCAGTCTGATTGGCCTTGATGAGCAGGAATTGAAAGGCTCGACGCCATTCTTCCTTGGTCAGATCTAGATTTTTCAAAGTCTGATTGTTGCGGACAATCAAATCCGTGTCGTGCTGACCAGCCAGATAGGCTGCGTTTTGCTCAATCATGGCATCATAGATATTGGTGCCTAGTTGGTTTTGAATAGTCTGTACGTTTTCTAATAGCAGGTCGTAAGCCTGTTCAATCTTCTCAAAATTCATACTCTTATCTTATCAAAAATTCACCAACTTTGCACTCAAAAGGGAAGTAGTAGTTAGCCACTCCCCTCGGGTACAATTTTGACCGGAAATTGATAGTGATAGGATCCTCCATTCCCTAATGCTACGATAATCCTTACTTGCTTGTCTTTAACATGATAGTTTGCCTGACCCTCCTGAAAAGTGACCGTCCCCTTATCTTCTATTGGTTTACTTTGCTCAGAACTAGTTTGAGCTGGTTTTTCAGCCGTTTCTTGACTTCCTCTAGTTGGTTGTTCCTCCTTTTTCTCCTTTTCATCGACAGTTTGGCTAGCAGCCATGGCATCTTCCTTCATTTCATCTGTTTGACTTGCTACCTTCTTGGCAATCGCTTCACGCTCTTGCAATTCCTCTTCGACCTTGTCCAAGACCATCTGAGCCATGATGTAGGCAGTCGTTTCTTGCCTTGCCACCTGTACCAAGCGACTCTCAGCCTCTTGGCGGTGGAGATAAAACTGAAGCAAGAGACTAAAAACCGCCAGCATCAAAAGGGCATAGAGTAGGATGCCAGCCTTAACTTTTTTCTTTAAAAGCATAGATAAAGGTCCGCTCCTCTCCATTTTTAAAGCTAAAGTCGATGCGCACTAGCTGGTTTTCTTGGGAAATGGCTGCGCTATCCAGCTGATAGAGCATGGGCTGGTAGCCCTGTCCCCTGTCATTTGTTTTCCGAAAATCATCCGAACGTGACTTGCCAAAGGCTAACGCTTGCCCATCCTTATTGACATAGACCTTGCCATTTTCAACCTTGACCAATTCCGACTGGTCCAATTCCGACCGCAACTGGCTAGAAAAGACCAACCATTCCTTTTGAACGGTCTGACCTTGGTAATGTGCTTCTTGGACCAGTAATTTGGATAAGCCTTCAAAAATCAAGAGGCTGCCTGATAGGATGATTAAAGCCACCAAGCATTCCAATAGGGTAAAAGCAAGAACCTTACTTTTTAACAATCGACAGAACCTCCTTTCCCTCGTGGAAAACAACAATCTTATCCACTGTTCGCTGAACTTGAACTGCAACTCCGTTTAAGGCTAGCTTATCTTGCTCGGCCTGCACGGCCATCTGTGCTAGATTGAGAACTTCCTGTTGTTCCAATTCCCAAGCCTGTCGCCTGCGACCTGCATCCACCGCTGATAAAATCAAGCTGCAAATGGTCACTAGAGTCGCAAGGGCAACCAGACTTTCTAGCAAAATATAAGCCTTATTCTTCTGTTTTCTTATAGCGACCACTCCCTATATATAATTGATACGTGACAGTCTTTCGACTAAGCCTAAATCGAATTTTAGACAGCGAGGAATTTCCTCCATTTTCTTCAAATGTGATGGTCTTCCCTTCTAATACTTCTACACTTCTAGGTAATTTCACCATCTGATGACCATTTGCCACTTCTTGCTCGCCGATAGTCAGGCTAACTGACTGGTGAGAACTAGCAGCCAATTTCTGGCTGTCTTTATAGATAGCCTCAAATTCCCAGAGAAAAATTTCTTCCTGAACTGACTGAAAGGCCGTTTGCACCGTTCCCGAAAAAGAAACTGATAAAAAACTGATAACAAATAAGGTCAGTAGACTTTCCAAAAGCGTGAAAGCCTTATTTTTTCGCCTTAGCATACTGCTCCGCTTGTTTTTCAGTAATATAGCCAGCTGCCTGCAAGTCTGCCACCGTTGCTTCCTTGTCATGTTCCAGTTCATAGAGCTCCATCTGGCTTTCCACTACCTTGACGACAGCTGCATCCCCTTTCTTCTGAATGGCATCCTTCTGCTGGCTCAAATTTGGCACAAATAGAAGCAAGAGCAGACTAATAATGCCCAAAACGACTAACATTTCCACCAGAGTGAAAGCTTTCTTTTTTAATTTCAACAATTTTTTCATTTTTATAACTCCATATTTTGATAAATTGGCAGCAACATGGCTGCGTAGATAAGAACGACCATTAAGGCCACAAAGAGAAAGACCAGCGGTTGGATTAGCTGCATGGCTCTATTGACCCGAGAGAAAAATTCCTCCCAACACTCAGCTGCATAGACTGTCAGTTCGCTCCCCAACTTGGACTTGACCTGACCGTACTCGACAATCAAACTCAACTCCCGCTTAAAAAAGGCGTAGGTCTTGATGTGTTCGTCAAAACTACGACCATTTGAGAGCGACTGCTCCAGGTCCTGCCCAATCTCCCGAAAGAGCTGCGACTGCTGCTCTTGCATCAATCCCACAATCTGCGGCAGGTCCAAACCTTGCCCAATCAAACTTCCCCACTCCCTAGCGTAATAGGCCGTCAGATAGGTTTGGATGAGTTTTCCGAAAAATGGCAGAGCTGCCAAGCGGGAAAATGCCTTGATTTTGCTAGTTTTGCGAAACCAAACCATACCAGCCAAGACCGCTACCAAACTAAGTCCACTTAGGGATAAAAAGATGGTTGGTAGATGATTAATCAGCATGGTCGCAGCATTGCCTTCCTCCAACTGGGGCAGAAGGTAATTTTTCAAACCCAGCATAATCAAAAGCAGAAAACCAAGCAAGATAACTGGATAGGTTGCCACCTCAATCAGTTTTTTACGAACCTTGCTGACGTTATCCAGATAGGACTGGATATGGCTCAAACTCAAACTGGTATTGCCGTGAACTTCTGCCAAAGCCACCTGTGTGACCACCGCATCTGAAAATCGCAAATCCGCTAATAAGCTTGAAAATGGCTTTCCTGCAAGAAGGCCATCCGATAAGACCTGGGTGTAAGGATCTGCCAAAAGCTGACTACGCTTGAGGAAATCAACAATCTCCCCCAGATGAAAACCACTTGCAAAGAGATTGTTAAACAGCTCAATGACCTTACGCTGGCGCGCCAAGGGTAATTTTTTCTGTTTCTGCCTGCCGAAGACTGATATGTCCTGCTGCAAAAAGGCGATCAATTTGTTCATTCCACTGGTCTGCGGAATGGTTTTTGTAATTTCCTTTTGCAAAATCCACTACACCTCCTCCCCCAATCAATCGTTGATAGGCAATCCCTTGAAGGGCATTGTTTAGTTCCTCAGGACTGACCCCCAATTCCAACATACGGGCATAGACACCCGAAATAGACCTTGCGTGTACCGTTGAGAAGACCGTCGCTCCTGTCAGACTGGCCCTAATGACCGCCCGTGCCGTTTCCGCATCCCGAATCTCACCGATGATGAGCAGGTCCGGTCGATGACGGAGGGACAGTTTGATCAGATTATCGTAGGTGGCTCCGATGGCTTCATTGAGCTGGAGTTGCAGCATGTCCTCCTGTTTGATTTCGACTGGATCTTCGATGGTCAAAATCTGCTTGTCTGGGAATTTCAGCCTGGCAAGATGGTACATAAGCGTGGTCTTACCAGAGCCGACTGGACCCGAAAAAAGGTAGAGCCCTCGTCCCTTGATTTCTTCTGCAAGCCTCTCGGCCGCCTCAAACCAGAACTTGAGTTCCTTGTCATTGTCATAGAGCAGGCGGATAACCAGACTTTCCTTGCCACGATAATCTCCGACAGTTGATAAGCGAAGTGAAATCTCTCCGCTACCATATTCATAGTCACAGGAACCCTGCTGGCTACGGCGTTTTTCACCAACATTTAATCCTGCTAAAAACTTGAAATGGCTGATGATGGCTGTTACTTCCTCCTCAGCCAAGTCTTGCACAAATTCCCGCTCGTCCATGATGCGATGGTAGACTTGGTAGTCCTGACCACGAGGAACCAGATAAATGTCACTGACCCTATCCGCCACCGCCTTTTCAATCAACTTTCTTGCTTTTTCTTGTATCATAAAACCTCCTCACCCTATCTATTCGCAAGGAAACTTGATTTTCCATTCTTTTTTGTTAAAATAATAAAAAATCTTGGAGGTTCCTATGAAAAATTTAAAAAAAGGCGACCACATACGCGTAGTCAGCCCTTCTTCGTCTATTGAAAGAATTGGTGGATTCGAGGCCAATCTTGCTGCCAAGGAAAGACTAGAGGAACTTGGCTTCAAACTCTCCTTTTCTGAGCATTATTTTGAAAACGACATCTTCGATTCAGCTCCGATTACCAGTCGTGTTGCGGACTTGGAGGCGGCTTTTGCGGATGAGTCGGTCGATGCCATTTTGACAACAATTGGCGGTTTCAACTCTAACGAACTGCTGCCTTATCTGGATTTTGATTTGATTGTACAAAATCCGAAAATTTTCTGTGGTTATTCGGATACGACCGCCTTACTCAATGCCATCTACGCCAAGACAGGCATACCAACCTACATGGGGCCAGCTTATTCAAGTTTCAAAATGGTGCAAGCCCAAGAGTATCAGACAGAAGCCTGGCTCAAAGCTGTGACACAAGATTCCTTTGACCTGACTCCGAGCCCTGAATGGTCTAGTGATGCTTGGTACCTACCAGACGCCCCTCGCACCTTTTACCCAACAGAATGGAAAGTCTACAATCCAGGTCAGACCTCTGGCATTGCCATCGGCGGAAACATCTCAACCCTCAACCTGCTGACTGGGACCGAGTTTGCTCCCAAACCGGACAAGTATATCCTATTTTTAGAGGAGGCGGAAGACGATGATTACCTGATTATCGCTCGTCATTTAACAGCTCTTCTACAAGCCTATCCAAATCCACAAGCTCTTGTCTTCGGGCGTTTTCCTAAGGAAACCAAGATGACCGAGAAGATTTTGTTAGCAATTTTGGACAAGCACCCTATTCTCAAAAAAGTTCCTGTGCTCTACGATTTGGACTTTGCCCATACCCAGCCACTCTTTACCATTCGGATTGGCGGGCATGTTGAGCTTGATGCGGAAGCATTTTCTATCACATTCAGCTAAAAAGGATTGACTCGCAAAGGTCAATCCTCTTTTATTATTCATTTACGCAATTAGTTTGTTTTAATTTGCAGGGGCGCATACGAGGTTGCGTAGGTTGCTTAATAAAACCAGCCGGTAAATTTTCCCTCGCTTCTACCAACATCAACGAATGATACCGTTGTAAGTATTCATCACATTCCTCACACCAATGCTGTTCTGACTCATCCCAAAAAGCCACCATTGTGCCATTTTTACTCTGCTTTTTAGGGAACTTTTCTGACAATCGTACCCATTCCTTCTGAAATGCTTTTAAGGCATCTTCATAGCGATCAAAGGCTACCTTACTAACAATATCTTCTTCCCAACCATCTAAAAACCACCAGGGCTCAAAATCTCCATACATTTTAATTACTTGATACATAACACATACTTCCTTTTTCGTACACATTATACCGAATTCGTCTGATTTAAGAAAACATTCTGCTTGTTAATTCCTGATCAAATTGCGTAAGCGTTTTACTTTTGAACAAAAGAAAACACATCCCTCAGAAAGAGATGTGTCTCAAATCTTATTCAGTTACAGCTTCGAGATTTGCTTCTGCAGCAAGCTCTTCAGCTACTGTGTCTTCAATGATTTCAACTTCATTGATGGCTTGTGGTTCAAGATTACGGTAGCGGGCCATACCTGTACCTGCTGGGATAATCTTACCGATAATAACATTCTCTTTCAAACCGAGAAGGTTATCACGTTTACCACGAATGGCTGCATCTGTAAGGACACGTGTTGTTTCCTGGAAGGATGCGGCAGACAAGAATGAGTTGGTTTCAAGGGAAGCCTTAGTGATACCCATAAGAACTGGACGAGCTGTTGCCGGAATGCCACCAGCAATAACTACTTCAGCATTGGCATCTGTAAAGTCTGTGATATCCATGAGGGTACCCATGAGAAGATCTGTGTCACCTGGATCCATGACACGAACTTTACGAAGCATTTGACGAACCATTACCTCAATGTGCTTGTCGCCGATTTCTACACCCTGACTACGGTAAACTTTTTGAACTTCAGAAAGAAGGTAAGTTTCAACCGCCAAGACATCACGGACTTCGAGCAAGCGTTTTGGTTGGATAGAACCTTCGGTAAGGGCTGCGCCACGCGCAACTTGGTCACCAACTTCAACCTTCATACGGGCTGTAAATGGAACCACATATTCGCCTTCGCCAGTCACACCTTTAACAAAGACTTTCTTGGTACGAGTAGAAGCATCTTCTTCGATCGCTGTAACTTCACCTTTAACCTCAGTGATAACCGCTTCCCCTTTCGGATTACGGGCTTCAAAGATCTCTTGGACACGAGGAAGACCCTGCGTAATATCGCTGTTTGAGGCTACACCACCCGTGTGGAAGGTACGCATTGTAAGCTGTGTACCAGGTTCACCGATTGATTGGGCTGCAATTGTACCAACTGCTTCACCCACTTCAACCGCATCACCTGTTGCCAAGTTGATACCGTAACAATGACGGCAGACACCGTGACGAGTATTACATGTAAATACGCTACGGATGGTTACTTGTTCAACACCTGCATTGACAATTTCACGGGCAATATCTTCCGTAATCAATTGATTTGGACCAATGATAACGGCACCCGTTTCAGGATGTTTAACAGTTTTCTTAGTGTAACGACCTTGTAAACGCTCTTCAAGTGGCTCGATCATTTCCTTGCCATCTGTGATCGAACGGATATCAAGACCACGGTCTGTTCCACAGTCGTCTTCACGGATAATAACGTCTTGGGCAACGTCAACCAAACGACGAGTCAAGTAACCTGAGTCGGCTGTCTTCAAGGCCGTATCCGTCATACCCTTACGGGCTCCGTGAGTTGAGAAGAACATTTCCAATACAGAAAGACCTTCACGGAAGTTAGACAAGATCGGCAATTCCATGATACGTCCGTTCGGAGCAGACATCAGACCACGCATACCGGCCAACTGGGAGAAGTTGGAAATGTTACCACGGGCACCAGAGTCCATCATCATAACGATTGGGTTCTTCGGATCTTGTTTTTCAACCAGGCGTTTTTCCAATTTTTCCTTAGCTGAACGCCACTCATCTGTAACCGCTGTGTAACGCTCGTCGTCTGTAATCATACCACGACGGAATTGTTTCTTGATTTGTTCTACACGTTCGTGAGATTCTTCAATAATTTCAGCCTTGTTGTCGATAACAGGGATATCGGCAATACCCACTGTCAAACCAGCAAGTGTTGAGTGATAGTAACCCAAGTCTTTCAAACGGTCAAGAAGGGCTGATGTTTCAGTTGTACGGAAACGCTTGAAGATTTCAGCGATGATGTTACCGAGATTTTTCTTCTTGAACGGTGGGTTGATTGGCAATTCTGCAATGGCAGCCTTGATATCTGCACCTGGTTCCAAGAAGTATTTATCAGGAGTTCCTTCTGTCAAGTTAGCGTTGTTTGGCTCTTGCAAGTAAGGAAGTCCTTCAGGCATAATCGCGTTAAACAAGATTTTTCCGACAGTTGTCATCATAATCTTGTGTTTTTGGTTGTCTTTCCAAGGTTTATCGAGGCTATCCGTTGCAATACCTACACGAGTATGCAAGTGAACATAGCCATTGCGGTAAGCCATAACAGCCTCATCCGCATCCTTGAAGACCATACCTTCACCTTCACGACCAGCATCTTCCATGGTCAAGTAGTAGTTACCCAAAACCATATCCTGAGACGGTGTTACAACTGGCTTACCATCTTTAGGGTTAAGGATGTGTTCTGCCGCAAGCATAAGGATACGTGCTTCTGCTTGTGCTTCTTCTGACAATGGAACGTGAATGGCCATCTGGTCACCGTCGAAGTCGGCGTTGTAGGCTTCACAGACAAGCGGGTGCAAACGAAGGGCTTTACCGTCAATTAGAACTGGCTCAAAGGCCTGGATACCCAAACGGTGAAGGGTAGGGGCGCGGTTCAAAAGAACTGGGTGTTCTTTGATCACTTCTTCCAAGATATCCCAGATACGATCATCCCCACGTTCAATCAAACGTTTTGCAGCTTTGACGTTACCAGCAATATCACGGGCAACGATTTCGCGCATGACAAACGGTTTGAAGAGCTCGATCGCCATTTCGCGGGGCACACCACATTGGTACATTTTAAGCGTTGGACCAACGGCGATAACGGAACGTCCTGAGAAGTCAACACGCTTACCAAGCAAGTTTTGACGGAAACGTCCTTGCTTACCCTTAAGCATGTGGCTGAGTGATTTAAGTGGACGGCTACCTGGTCCTGTAATTGGACGACCTCGGCGACCGTTGTCAATCAAAGCATCCACAGCTTCTTGAAGCATCCGTTTTTCGTTTTGTACAATGATACCTGGAGCGTTAAGTTCCAAGAGGCGAGCCAAACGGTTGTTCCGGTTAATAACACGGCGGTAGAGTTCGTTCAAGTCAGACGCGGCAAAACGACCACCATCCAACTGAACCATTGGACGCAAATCTGGTGGAATAACTGGAAGGATGTTGAGAATCATCCACTCAGGCTTGTTACCAGATTTATAGAAGGCATCGAGTACATCCAAACGGCGAACTGCTTTAATGCGTTTTTGACCAGAAGCTGTTTTCAATTCTTCTTTAAGAGCTGCGATTTCTTTTGGAAGATCCACTTGCTTCAAGAGGTCTTGAATGGCTTCTGCACCCATTTTGGCAACGAATGAACCATAGCCATATTCACGCAAACGCTCACGGTATTCGCGTTCTGTCATGATTGACTTGTGCTCAAGCGGTGTATCTTTCGGATCAATCACCACGTAAGCTGCGAAGTAGATAACTTCTTCAAGCGCACGTGGGCTCATATCTAAGGTCAAGCCCATACGACTTGGAATACCTTTGAAATACCAAATGTGTGAAATTGGTGCTTTCAACTCAATGTGTCCCATACGTTCACGACGGACTTTTGCACGAGTTACTTCAACACCACAGCGGTCACAAGTAATCCCTTTATAACGGATACGCTTGTATTTACCACATGAACACTCCCAGTCTTTTGTTGGACCAAAGATGACTTCGTCAAAGAGTCCATCACGTTCTGGTTTAAGTGTACGATAGTTGATTGTTTCAGGTTTTTTAACCTCACCGTAAGACCATGAACGGACCTTACTTGGTGAAGCTAACGTGATTTGCATACTTTTAAATCGATTTACGTCAACCACTAATAATCCCTTTCTTTTCTTGTGAGAGGCTGGATTTCCACACCTCAAATTCTTGAACAATAATCAGCAGAATGGATAGCTGGTAAGCTATTTTTCTATAAATCAGACGGTGGAAGACTGTTGGTACTTATCTCTTTCAGTTCTGAGATTTGGACCAACTTGTTCCATCCATTCTCATTATTCTTTGTCTTCTGCTTCTTCTGCTGCAAAGGCTGCCGCTGCGTCAGCTGCTGCTTTTGCACGTGCTTTTTCAAGATCATCTACGTGGATGATATCATCATCTTCACCTTCATCAAGGTCACGCAATTCTACTTCGTTATCATCTTCATCAAGGACACGCATATCCAAACCAAGTGATTGCAATTCTTTGACAAGAACGCGGAATGATTCTGGAACACCTGGTTTTGGAATTGGTTTACCTTTTGTGATGGCTTCATAGGCTTTCAGACGACCTGTCACATCATCTGACTTGTAGGTCAAGATTTCTTGTAGGACGTTTGAAGCACCGTAGGCTTCAAGGGCCCAAACCTCCATCTCACCGAAACGCTGACCACCAAACTGAGCCTTACCTCCGAGTGGCTGTTGGGTAACGAGTGAGTATGGTCCGACTGAGCGGGCATGAAGTTTATCATCAACCATGTGGTGAAGCTTGATCATGTACATGACACCGACAGATACACGGTTATCAAATGGCTCACCGGTACGTCCATCGTAAAGAATGGTCTTGGCATCTGAATCCATACCCGCTTCTTTAACGGTTGACCAAAGGTCTTCTGAACTTGCACCATCAAAAACTGGTGTTGCAATGTGGATACCCAAGTTACGAGCCGCCATACCCAAGTGAAGTTCCATAACCTGACCGATGTTCATACGAGATGGCACCCCGAGTGGGTTCAACATGATATCAACTGGCGTTCCATCTGGAAGATATGGCATATCTTCAACCGGTACAATACGTGAAACGACACCCTTGTTACCGTGACGACCGGCCATCTTATCTCCGACCTTGATCTTACGTTTTTGAGCGATGTAGACACGAACCAGCATGTTAACACCTGATTGCAATTCATCACCGTTGGCACGAGTAAAGATTTTCACATCACGAACGACACCATCGGCACCGTGAGGTACACGAAGAGAGGTGTCACGCACTTCACGTGACTTGTCACCGAAGATTGCATGCAAGAGGCGCTCTTCAGCAGAAAGATCTTTTTCACCCTTAGGTGTGACCTTACCAACAAGAATATCGCCTTCTTTAACTTCCGCACCGATACGTATGATACCCATTTCATCCAACTGACGAAGGGCATCCTCACCAACGTTTGGAATTTCGCGTGTGATTTCTTCAGGGCCTAACTTGGTATCGCGGGTTTCTGATTCGTATTCTTCCAAGTGAACAGATGTATAGACATCTTCTTTCACCAGACGCTCAGACATGATAACCGCATCCTCGAAGTTATAACCTTCCCACGTCATGTAGGCAACGATTGGGTTTTGACCGAGGGCCATTTCCCCACGTTCCATAGAAGGACCATCTGCGATAAAGTCGCCTTTTTCAACGACATCGCCTACTTTTACAAGGGTACGTTGGTTATAGGCTGTACCAGAGTTTGAACGGCGGAATTTTTGAATGCTATAAACATCCAAGGAACCATCTTCACGGCGTACTTCTACCTTGTCCGCATCTGCATAAGTTACCTTACCATCATGTTGAGCAATAACTGCCGCACCTGAGTCATGAGCAGCCTGATACTCCATACCAGTACCAACGTAAGGTGCTTTTGGATCAATCAATGGAACAGCCTGACGTTGCATGTTGGCACCCATGAGGGCACGGTTGGAGTCATCGTTTTCCAAGAAAGGAATACATGCTGTCGCAACGGCAACTACCTGTTTCGGTGAAACGTCCATGAAGTCCGCTGAATCTGCTGGGAATTCCTGGTTGTTACCTTGATGACGTCCCATAACAATCTTATCAACGAAACGGTTGTGTTCATCAAGTGGTGAAGTCGATTGAGCTACGATATAGGCATCTTCTTCATCTGCTGTCAACCAAACGATTTCGTTCGTTACTGTACCAGTTGCACGGTCGATCTTGCGGTATGGTGTTTGGATGAAACCATACTTGTTGAGGTGACCATAAGAAGACAAGTTGTTGATCAAACCGATGTTTGGTCCCTCAGGCGTTTCAATCGGACACATACGACCATAGTGAGTGTAGTGAACGTCTCGAACCTCATAACCAGCACGGTCACGAGTCAAACCACCAGGTCCCAAGGCTGACAAACGGCGTTTGTGAGACAACTCAGAAAGTGGGTTGTGTTGGTCCATGAACTGTGACAACTGGGATGAACCAAAGAATTCTTTGATTGCGGCTGTAACAGGACGGATATTGATGATTTGTTGTGGCGTCAATACTTCATTGTCTTGAACAGACATACGCTCACGCAAGTTACGCTCCATACGGGTCAAACCGATACGGACTTGGTTGGCAAGCAATTCACCAACGGCACGAATACGACGGTTACCCAAGTGGTCGATATCGTCTACGCGACCAAGACCCTCAGCCAAGTTGAGGAAGTAGCTCATCTCTGCCAAGATATCCGCAGGCGTTACTGTACGTACGTTTTCCGCCGGATTAGCATTACCAATCACAGTGACTACACGATCTGGATCCTTAGGAGCTACAATCTTGAATTTCTGCAAGAGAACTGGCTCAAGGAGAACGGCATTGTCATTTGGAATGTATTCTACCAAGTTGAGCTCATCGAATTGTGCTTCTACTTTTTCAAGCACATCACGGCTCAAGACAGTACCAGCTTCCAAGACGATTTCGCCTGTCTCACCGTTAATCACATGTTCTGCAAGCGTTTGGTTGAGCAAGCGAGTACGAAGGTTGAGCTTTTTATTGATTTTATAACGACCAACAGGTGCCAAATCGTAACGACGTGGGTCAAAGAAACGAGCTGTCAAAAGGCTACGAGAACTTTCAGCTGTCTTTGGTTCACCTGGACGAAGACGCTCATAGATTTCCTTGAGGGCTTCATCTGTACGAGAATCCGCTGGATTTTTATGAATATCTTTCTCAATAGTGTTGCGAACCAATTCGCTATCACCAAAGATATCAAAGATTTCATCATCACCTGAGAAACCAAGTGCACGTACAAGCGTTGTAAATGGAATCTTACGTGTACGATCTATACGAGTGTAGGCAATGTCTTTTGAATCTGTTTCCAATTCCAACCATGCTCCACGGTTAGGAATAACCGTTGAACCATAACCAACCTTACCGTTCTTATCGACTTTATCGTTGAAATAAACACCTGGTGAACGAACCAACTGAGAAACGATGATACGCTCTGCACCGTTGATGATGAAGGTACCCATTTCAGTCATGATTGGGAACTCACCGAAGAAAACTTCTTGAGTTTTAATCTCGCCAGTTTCCTTATTCACAAGACGGAAAGTTACATAGATTGGAGCTGAGTAGTTAGCATCGTGTGCACGCGCCTCTTCCAATGTGTATTTAGGCTCTTTCAATTCATAACCAACGAATTCCAATTCCATGGTATCCGTAAAGTTTGAAACTGGAAGTACATCTTCAAAGACCTCTTTCAAACCATAATCAAGAAAATCTTTAAATGAATCCGTTTGGATTTCAATCAAATTTGGTAAATCAAGAACTTCCTTGATTCTTGAAAAACTACGACGGGTACGGTGTTTACCGTACTGAACTTCATGTCCTGCCAAAAGTTTTCTCCTTTGTATATAAGATACTAAGCCGTAAACAACTCAAAGAAAAATAAGCGGTAAGTCCAAAATCTTTGATTTTGTAGACGCACCCTCGTCAGAACGACTAGGACTTTCTTGACCAATAGTCGAAGAAAGTTCAGTCGTTTACGACGCCACGAAGTAAACAAAAACAAAGATCTACAAACCTTACCTTTTTTCACAGAGTTGTAGGCGAGTTCAATTAAAAGATACGAGGACGTAAAATTCGAGAGAAAAATAAGCGGTAAGTCCGAAATCTTTGATTTCGTTGACGCACCCTCGTCAGAACGACTAGGACTTTCTAGACTGAAGGTCGAAGAAAGGCCAGACGTTTACGACATTATAAGCAGCTAACAAAACAAAAATTCATTAACAAAGCTTTTTTCCGACGAATTTAGTCCGAGTTCAATTATAAATAGCCATCAATTGACCAATATTTATCCCTTTTCTGAATATTTAGAATTTTTAAGAATAAGTAACAATTCTCAATATAATCCCTCATAGACACAAAAAGAGCAGCTAAATCTTCCTTCAAAAAGTTTGATTTAACTGCTGCAAGCCTTGTTTGGACAATATTTCAAACAAGACACACGACAAATTATTTACAAAATTATACCACAACTTCTTCCAAAAAGCAAGGCTAATTATTATTCTCTTGTTGACTTGTTGTTGGCTGAGTTTCAGACGATGGACTAGTATTGGTAGCTGAGGAACTAGAAGAACTTGGACGAGTAGAGTTGCTAGATTGATTTGAATTCGTAGCTGAACCAACTACGCTATTCCAAGCCTGTGCCCGATCACTGTCTGTACCACCAACCATAAAGTTGTAGCTCGTAACAGGAGCGCCATTCTTAGCCCAATAACTGGTAGTCGTCGCACCACCAATCATGATCTGGCGTCCGTTTACTTGCGTTGCTCCTGCACGTTGACCTGTAGAAGCAACAACATTCGAAGCAATCACGCTACCATCCAACTCAAAGCGACCTGCAAACATATCTGCATTCACATTATAGAGCGCATTAACCATATGAGCGACATATTGCGAATTGTTGTGATAGCCTGTCCAAACATACATTTCTGAGTTATCATCATTTCCAGCCCAAGTCCCCAGAGTTACTTTTGGAGTTGATAACATGAGCCAGACGTCATTTACCTCGTTACTTGTTCCCGTTTTACCGACAAAGTCCGAAGCTGCTGCCTGAGGATTTAAGCCGCTCAACCGATTCTTGAAGGTCGTTGTATAGCCCGAATTCACTACTTGGCGCAAGAGTTGGTTCATGATGCTTGCGGTGGCCTTGGAATAGACTTGAACAGGAGCTGCTTCATGCTGGTAAACAACCGTTCCATCCGCAGCCGTAATATTCTCAACAATATAGTGTTTGTGATAGACACCACCATTAGCTAAGGTCTGATAGGCATTGGTATTGGTCAAAACCGAAATTTCAACGCCACCACCGAGTGGCACACTTTCAATATCATACATAGGAATATGATAGTTCATCTTCTCCATGTATGCCTTGGCATCAACTCCTGCATTTTGAATCATCTTATAAGTCCAGAATGCCGGAATGTTCACAGATCTATCGATTGCCGTCTGCAAGTTCATCATGCCCGAACCTCGACTGGTTCCATACATGATTGGTTGCCCACTTGAGAAATTGGTTGGATAATCTGACAAAATACTTGCTGAACCGATTAAACCTTGGTCAATGGCGATACCATAAGCCAATAAAGGTTTAATGGTCGAAGCAGGCGAACGCAGGGTATCAAAGGCATGGTTGTTTTGGTTAGTCGCATAATCCCGACCACCAACAAAACCTAGAATAGCTCCTGTGGAATTGTCAATCAGCACACTGCCTGTTTCAACGTACACATTTCCATTATCCAACACCGAGCCGTAATTGGCAACAACTGACTGCATGGTATCATAAATACCCTTATCAACTGTACTCTTAATGGTATAGCCACCTTGACTAAGCTCCTGCTTAGCCAAGTCCTCATAAGAGCTCCTTGTCACATCGTTCTTCAAATCATTCTCAGAAACCTTATCACGTTTCACCAAGTAGTCAAACATGACTTGCTGAGCCTCTTCCATCACCTCATAATAGAGATAATCCTTAGTATCAGCTGTCACAGGCGCTGGGGCAATGAAGTCCTGCTTAATATCGTAAGCCTTATAGGTTTCATATTCTTCCTTGGTCAAGAACGAAGCACGATACATATTGAAAAGAACATCTTGGTAACGTTCGATACCGTAAACCATATCCTCATCCGACTTACGAGTACCATCGGAAGCATATGGAGAATAGACAATTGGACTTTGCGGTAGACCTGCAATAAAGGCTGCCTGTGGAACTGTCAACTCACTGGCAGGTTTGCCAAAAATTCCTTGAGCGGCAGCTTCTGCTCCCGCAATATTTCGACCTTGATTGTTCCGCCCAAACGGTGAAACGTTCAAATAGATGGTCAAAATCTCTTCCTTGGTCATATTGCGTTCCAGGGCCAAAGCTGAAATAATTTCATTCGCCTTTCGAGTAAAAGTCGGTGCATCTCCGACCAACTGCTGCTTAATGAGCTGCTGGGTCAAGGTAGAACCACCACTGGATGACCCAAGACCAACCGAGCCCAATGCCGCACGCAAAACAGCTTTTGGCACAACTCCGTTATGACTTTCAAAAGTTTCATCCTCTGTCGCAATAACTGCTTGCTTGAGGTAGTCCGATACATCACCAGCCCCAACTGGTACACGAAGCAAGTCCGAATTAACCTCTGCTACTAGGCTGCCGTCAGAATAGACTACTTTGGAAATCCGACTTACTTCTGAAACCTGTGTCAGCAGTTCCTCGGTCTTAGGCACCTCAACCTTGTCAAACAAACTCGCAACAAAACCAACTCCTATACCTACACCAAAAAGAACAAATAGGAACAACAAGACAGCAATGGAATTGAGCAACAATTTCAAGGTGCGAAGGAAAACACCAAACGTATCTCCGAGCCCTTGAGCATTTGATTTATCTTTATGTTTTTGCTTATCTGATTTAGTCGTCATAGTAACTCCTTATCTTACCATTATACCAAATTTTGTTTATTTTCCACAATTTCATGGTATAATAAGGGAGAATTTTTATTGGTTAGATGTGGTTTTTATCACATTCTATTTAAGGAGAAACGCATGAACATTTTTGAAGAACTAAAAGCACGTGGCTTGGTCTTTCAAACGACAGACGAAGAAGCCTTGGTAAAAGCACTGACAGAAGGGCAGGTTTCTTATTACACCGGCTATGATCCAACAGCAGATAGCTTACATTTAGGTCACTTGGTTGCAATTCTAACCAGCCGTCGTTTGCAGTTGGCTGGTCACAAGCCTTACGCCCTAGTTGGTGGTGCGACTGGTCTGATTGGTGACCCTTCCTTCAAGGATGCGGAGCGCAGCTTGCAAACCAAAGACACCGTGGACGGCTGGGTAACAAAAATCCAAGGTCAGCTCTCTCGCTTCTTGGATTTTGAAAACGGCGACAATAAGGCTGAAATGGTCAACAACTACGACTGGTTCTCAGGCATCAGCTTTATCGACTTCCTCCGTGATGTTGGTAAATACTACACAGTCAACTACATGATGAGTAAGGACTCTGTGAAAAAACGGATTGAAACAGGGATTTCCTACACCGAGTTTGCCTACCAAATCATGCAGGGCTATGACTTCTACGAACTCAACGACAAGCACAATGTGACCCTACAAATCGGTGGTTCTGACCAGTGGGGCAACATGACTGCAGGTACCGAGTTGCTTCGCCGCAAGGCTGACAAATCTGGTCACGTTATGACTGTACCACTTATCACCGACTCGACAGGTAAGAAATTCGGCAAATCGGAAGGTAACGCCGTTTGGTTGGATGCCGACAAGACCTCTCCATATGAAATGTACCAATTCTGGCTCAATGTCATGGATGACGATGCTGTTCGTTTCTTGAAAATCTTCACTTTCTTGTCCTTGGATGAGATCGCTGAAATCGAGAAACAATTTGACGCAGCTCGTCATGAACGCTTGGCTCAAAAGATTTTGGCTAAGGAAGTGGTGACATTGGTCCACGGTGAAGAAGCCTATAAGCAAGCCCTTAACATCACCGAGCAATTGTTCGCTGGCAACATCAAAAACCTGTCCGCAAGAGAGCTCAAGCAGGGTCTCAGCAACGTTCCAAACTACGCTGTACAGGCTGAAGACAACCTTAACATCGTGGAACTTCTAGTCACCTCTGGTATTGTCAGCTCAAAACGCCAAGCTCGTGAAGATGTGCAAAATGGTGCCATTTATGTCAACGGTGAGCGTGTGCAGGACTTGGATTATACTCTTTCTGACAGCGACAAAATCGACGGCGAGTTAACCGTTATCCGTCGTGGGAAGAAGAAGTATTCTGTGTTGACTTATTAGTATTTTTCAAGGAAATCCTATGTGATTTCCTTTTGCTCTATCAAAAGGAGGTAGCGATGAGCTGTATTTTTTGCCATCAACTCAACGAAAATGACATTCTCTATCAGACAGAGCATTTCAAGGTCGTCTGGGACATTGACCCTATTCAAACTGGGCATCTGTTGATTATCAGCAAAAACCACTATGATACACTCAGCCAAGTTCCTCCTGCTGTTCGCTATGAATTATCGGACTTGGAAGTTTTTTTGACTGAAAAACTCTGTCAGGAATTAGCGATTGATGGCGTGACCATGGCTTGCAATGACCGCTTGTTTGACGCTGGTACCCATTTCCATGTTCATCTCATCCCACGCTTTCAATCAGATGGCTTCTGGGACCAGATTAGGCTTACGCAAGCCCAGCTGGACCTGAACAAACTCCTCAAAGCATTATAAAAAGCAGCCCGATGAACTGCACCCCAAAAGTTAGACACAAAATCTAACGATTGGGGTGTTTTTCTTATGAAATTAAGTTATGAAGATAA
>NZ_JBPPVC010000014.1:0-47940 GCF_053545015.1 Streptococcus sp. 32226D021BW
ACTGCACCAACATCTCCGCGAACCAAGACAGTCACCAAACCACCACCAACTTGTTCTTTACCTACAAGGGTAACGTTGGCTGCTTTGACCATTGCATCTGCTGCCTCGATTGCGCCAACCAAGCCGCGTGTTTCTACCATTCCTAATGCGTTTGCACTTGCCAT
Source organism: Streptococcus sp. 32226D021BW (assembly GCF_053545015.1). Lineage (NCBI taxonomy): Bacteria > Bacillati > Bacillota > Bacilli > Lactobacillales > Streptococcaceae > Streptococcus > Streptococcus sp. 32226D021BW. Next base: position 165 of record NZ_JBPPVC010000014.1, read on the forward strand.
TGTTATGACCTCCAAAAATTATTTTTTAATGACTTAATTTAGCTAATACTTGTTTTACAAGTAATTCAACAAGCTCATCTTCGTTGGTACTTGAAGTTGGACCTGAGCTTATATTTGTATCAGTTGTTGTCCCTCTATAACTATCCATTAGATTTTCAGCTTTTAAGAAATCTGTGTATTCAGATGTTCCGTAAGCAACACGACGGATATTATAAAGGTTGTGTGGGCTCACGTTATCAGATGTAGCACTGCCTCCAACTGCACCACAACCTAATGTAAAGGCTGGGAAAAGACCTGTTGTACCTCCGACACCTCCAAGCGCCGCTGGCGTATTCACAAGCAAGCGTGATACTGGTTTTTTCAAAGCGAACTGACGGATAATGTCATCATTCTTAGAGTGGATGGATAAGGTATGTCCAACCCCTTCATGATGCAGAATTTTAATACTTAAATCACAGGCTTCTTCCCATGTTTTTACCGTATAGAAACCAAGAATTGGAGCCAATTTTTCCATAGAATATGGTGCATCTTTTCCAACTCTACACTCTTCTGCAATCAAGACTCTTGCGTCTGCTGGTACAGAGATACCTGCTCGCTCAGCAACAATTTGTGGTGTCTTACCAACCATTTTCGGATTCATTGCACCGCTTGGAAGGATGATAAACTCTCCCAATTTTTTAGCATCAGCAGGTGGTAAGAAGTAAGCACCTTGCTTTTTAAATTCTGCGATAACAATGTCTTTCATGTCCTCTTCAACAATGACAGATTGCTCAGAGGCACAAATCACACCATTATCAAAGGTTTTAGATTCAATTATATGACGTACCGCAGTTGGGACATCTGCACTGCGTTCGATAAAGGCTGGACCGTTACCTGGTCCTACGCCAATCGCTGGTGTTCCGGATGAATAGGCAGCCTTAACCATGGCTGTACCACCCGTTGCCAAAATAAGATTTGTATCTTTGTGGCGCATGAGCTCATTAGTTGCCGCAATGGAAGTTTTTTGGATAACACTGATAGCTCCATCTGGACAGCCAGCTGTTTTAGCAGCGCGTTTAATAATCTCAACAGTTTCAACAATACACTTCAAGGCGCTTGGGTGTGGAGAAAATACAATACTGTTTCCAGCCTTCAAGGAGATGAGGGCTTTATACATGACAGTAGAGGTCGGGTTTGTCGAAGGAATCAGACCAGCAATCACACCAACTGGTACACCAACTTCGATAATCTTTTTCTCTGTATCTTCGCGCAAGATACCTACAGTCTTCATATTCTTGATATGCTCCAGAAGCACCTTTGAAGCCACTGTATTTTTGATAACTTTATCCTGCCAGCGACCAAATCCAGTTTCTTCAACAGCCATCTTAGCCAGTCGCTCACGCTCGTCATAACAGGCTTTTGCGACGACTTTGACAATCGTATCAATCTGTTCTTGGGACATCTGCGCTAGTTCACGTTGAGCAATTTTTGCTTGGCGAACAAGGTTGCGAACTTCCTGTATTGATACTAAATCCTTATCTTCTAAGTACATTCAGTATTACTCCTTTCTAGAGAGTTCCATCAAGGCTTGGACAAGCTGACGCTTGTTAGCAAATTTTATTTCTTTTTTGCTTAATTGAATATCTTTTTCACGGTAGGCTATACTTCTGAGTTTGACAACTTTTAATTTTTCCAGCTCTGTTTGTGAAAACTTAGGAACAGAAGGTGTTTCAACCGCTTCCTCTTCTATGCTTGTAGGTATTTCCGCTACTTCCGTAGTTTCAGTAGCTTCTTCATTAACTAGCTCTGTCCTTTCTGATGGCTCAGGGCTAGCTACAAGATTTGCAGAAACAGCAACCTCTTCCTTCGATTGTGCGAGAGGCACAGCTTGCTCTTCGACTGGAAGAGGCTCTTCTTTTTTGAGTTTCTTCTCAGCCCTAATCAGCTTTTCAGTTTGCTCATCCATGCTAGCAATGACATGGCTACCACGATAAAAAGATTTATTTTCGAGTTCTGCGACTGCAGCAGCTACTGCTGCTTTTACAGCGCCAACATCTCCTGTGATATGTACGGTATTCAAACCAGATTTGATTTTCTCAATATTGATAATGGAGACATTGGCTGCTTTTACAGCTATATCGGCAGCTACAACAGCACCTAGATACCCTCTTACTTCAATTAGTCCTAGTGCTCTTTTAGCCATCTAATCCCCCTTTTAATAATTCTTAGGATTGCTTGCAATAGAGATAACTGTTCTTGCAAAGGCATCACAGGCAGCCCTACAAGCTGATTGAGAACCCACCAATAGACCTCCAGCAAAGTTTGTTTCGCTTGGCGGACCATAGAAGGCACCAATGGTCACATCGGAAGCTTTCAAAGCTGCATCAAGACCAACCATGGCTTCTGCTGGTGGTGCAATCAAGTAGGCAATGGCGGTTCCTTCATCTGCATTTGCACCTTGTGAAAGATAAGAACCCGCACGGGAAACACAATGAGCAAAATATGGGATAGTATTGTCATCATTAGCGCTATAGAAGCTTGCGCCATTTTCAATTTCATAAATGGCAACATCCAAGCCACTCCGAACTTCTTCCGGAGTTGGACCTGCTAAGATACCAATGACTTCACCAGCCAATTTAGTTGATGCATTCCCAGCACCCGCGTACATACTTCTAGCGTAAACCACTTCAACATCTGCAGACTTGGTTGCTTCATCCAGTGCAACATAGGTTACGTCATCACAATCTGAAGTAATAATTCCCAAACTTCGATGATGAGGTTTTAACTCCAAAGAAGCAGCCAGACTGGCATCAACATTGGAAATAAGTAGAGCACTAAGAACAGATGCTCCCAAACGTTCGTTTATCACAATAGGACCTCCTTTTTATTTCAAATCAACACCTGATTTTTTATTGTCCAAAATCTTTTTAATGATTTCCGCAACATATGCCCCTGCCTCTACCGCAGGAGTTCCACCTTTGTGAATATTGGATACAACAGTCCGACGTGATTCGGGCATACCCATCGTTGGTCTATAGGCCAAGTATGCACTCATCGATTCTGCTGTTACCAATCCTGGACGTTCGCCAATCAAGATACAAACAACTTCTGCACCTGTCAATTCTGCAATGTGATCCATAGCTCCAACACGAGAGTGTTTGATAAAGAGTACTTCATCAAATTCTAGACCAAACATTTTCAAACCTTGCTTCAAAGCTGGAAGGAAATCTCTTACGTTTGCTTCAATGGCTGATGAGCTCAATCCATCTCCAACAACGATTTGAACTTTGGCATTTTTCTTACAGCTGTTTTTGATAATTTCCTGCTGATCTTCTGGGAAAATTCTTCCCAAATCAGGTCGAGTTAGGTACTCATCCTTAGAAGAAGCCTTGGTATGGACAGGAATAAAGCCCATCTCTTTGACAAAATCTTCTGAGACATAGGAGAATACTGCGTCTTGAGCTGCAGCATGGTCTGCTCTAAAGCGCAGAATTGTTTGTGTTTTATAGCGATTTCCTGCTCTCCACAAACCTAAACGAGCTGGCGTGAATTGTTTAATCTTGCGATAAGCCTCTTCATTGATTGCGTTTGGAATAAGGAATTGTTTCTGAATATCCACCTCGGTAATATCAGGAATGATTCCATCTTCAATTTGGCTATCTTCTTGCTTTGGTAGATTTGAAGAGGAAGGCGTGTCCATTTTTTCTGGTACAACTGGAGTTTCAGTTATTTCACTCAAAATGGAACGAATCATTTCTTTTAATTCTAGTTCATTCACAGTAACTTCCTCCTATAGTTTTGACTTCATAAAGACTGAGCCATCACCACCAATTTCAGTCAGATGACCATCTTTCATTAAGCCCATATTTTCCATCCAAATTTCAAATTCCTTGATTGGTCGCTTGCCTAACAAATCACGCATGGTAGCGGTTTCATGATAACCAGTTGTTTGGTAGTTCAACATGATATCATCACCATGTGGAATAGCCATGATATAGTTGACACCTGCTGCACCAAGGAGAACAAGTAGGTTTTCAGCATCGTTTTGATCGGCTTTCATATGGTTGGTGTAACAGATATCACAACCCATTGAAATACCTGTCAATTTACCCATGAAGTGGTCTTCCAAACCTGCACGAATAACTTGTTTGGAATCGTAGAGGTACTCTGGACCAATGAAACCAACTACAGTATTAACAAGGAATGGATCAAAACGTTTGGCAAAACCATAACAACGTGCTTCCATAGTTACTTGGTCAGCTCCATGATGGGCATCTGAGGACAATTCTGATCCCTGACCTGTTTCAAAGTACATAACGTTTGGACCTGCTGCCGTACCTACTTTCAAGGCTGTGTCACGAGCTTCTTGAATGATTTTAGCATCAAAACCAAAGGCTGTATTTCCTTTCTCAGAACCTGCAATTGACTGGAAGACCAATCCAGTTGGAGCCCCCTGATTCATGGCTTCAATCTGTGTTGTAACATGGGCCAGCACGCAATGCTGAGTTGGGATTTTATACTCTTCAATAAAATCATTGAATTTATGCAAAATCCGTTTGGTACTTTCTACCGAATCATCAACTGGGTTCAAACCAAGCAAGGCATCTCCACAGCCATAAGCAAAGCCTTCCATTGTTGAAGCCATGATTCCATCAGGATCATCCGTCGTGTGGTTAGGCTGCAAGCGAGATGAGAAGGTACCTGGAACACCAATGGTAGTATTTGCAGTCTTAGTAATGACAATCTTTTGCGCTGCTACAATCAAGTCTAAGTTTGTCATGAGCTTAGCAACAGCTGCAACCATTTCTGAAGTTAAACCACGTGACAACCATTGAATATCAATATTTGTTGTTTTATTATCAAGAATCCACTCACGCAGTTCTTCAACCGTCCAGTTTTTGATTTTTTCATAGGTTCGAAGATTAACATCGTCAATGATAATGCGCGTCACTTCATCCTCTTCATAAGGGACAACTGGGTTATTAAACAAATCAGAAAGTTTGAGCTGAGCCAAAACAACCTTAGCTGCTACACGTTCTTCTGCAGACTCTGCAGCAACGCCAGCCAAATGATCTCCTGATTTGAATTCATTAGCCTTGGCCAAGACTTCTTTAACAGAATGGAATTCATAGACTCGACCAAATAACTTCGTTTTTAATATCATTAAATTTATCCTCCTTTTGATATTGACTACTTAACTGAATACGAGGGTTTTTACAACGACTGGTAAAACCGACCCTTCAATTAACGGATTGCCAATATCAATGTAATCTCCATTTTGCACATCAACAGAATCGATACAAACAAAGGGATAATCTTTAGGCAACAATGCAAACAAGCTTTGACCAAGTACCTTTGCCATGTCTTCCTTGACAACAACCAACAAAGGAATTCCTCGTTCAATACTATCTTTCATCCCTTCCAGAATAGCCTGAGCATATTCTTGTACCCTGACAAAACTTGGGCTTTTGATACCATCTAAGGCCAGCGCTAATTCCTGAACTTCATTTTCAAGCATGAACCATCGGCTTTTTTCCTTAATGGCTTCTGCCAGCTTTTGCTGCGACCCCATCTCATCTTGACTAGATAATTTTAAAACTGGGATATTCTTGATTGGCAAAATTTTTGAAATATATGTAATCGTACTACCACTTACCTCTGTCGTATGGCTTCCAGCACCAACTACTGTAGCCCGAATGGTTTCAACTGACTCAATTACCTTCTTGTCTGAAAATATTTTCGATTGTGCTAGCGCTTTTCCAAGTAGTATCCCTATATCACCATAGTGAAAATCACTAACAGAAGGATCCGCTTGGAAAATTGCATCAGCTACTCCCCCTGAGAACGAAACACACTTGACAGGATAATCTAGTTTCAAACCATGATTGGTCTGGAGTAACTCATAGTATGGACTATTTGTATCTAGACCCATACTTTGCTCCAGTACAGATACTAAAATACCTATTAAGCGTTCTAAATCTGGACCATTAAGTTGAGCACCTACTGCCAATTGTAATTTTTCTTGGCTAATAATTTCTTGGAGTTTTGGAGCAATATAGGTAATTGTGTGACTATTAGGTTCAATTTTCACAAGCCTGCCACCAATATCAAAGCACGCTGTATCAATCAAATCACCCTCTCGGTAAACAGAGATATTGGATGTTCCACCACCAATATCAATATTTGCTACAGAAGTGTGATGTTCCTGAGAGTACTGATAGCTACCAGCTCCCTTACCAGAGATAATACTCTCTAAGTCTGGACCGGCAGTAGCAACAACAAAATCACCAGCATAGCCACTCAAAGCCTCTAAGACTTGACTAGCATTATCCTTTCTAGCTGTTTCACCCGTTATGATGACAGCTCCCATCTGAATCATATCTTTAGAAATACCTGCTTTTTGGTATTCCAAGCGGACAAATTCTTTTATAGACTCAACATCTATCAAAAGATTTTCAAAGATGGGAGTAAAGATAATTTCACTCCTATATAGAACCTTCTTATCTGTTATATAGACACGTGGAATAGTGAAAACGGAGGCAATATTCTCCACAGTCAATTCAGATAACACCAGTTGGGTCGTAGCAGTACCAATATCAATGCCAACACTTAAAATCTTATCGGACATCACCTTACCTCCAAAAAAAGACACTTAAAGAAATGCTAATAGAACTCGTCTATTATCACTCTTCAAGCGTCATTGCTTTTAGGCTTACATCATTGTCAGCCTCTTCTATTCGATTAGCATCCTGTAACACTGCTTACTATCACAGGACTTGGTTCACTGTATTGTATATCTATTATTAAAAATCATCATGCATAACCAACAATTTAGCAATTTCCACCATAGGAACTCGCTTTTGCATACTGATGGTTCGAATATGCTTAAAGGCTGCTGATTCTGATAGATGATCACGGGACATCAATAAGCCTTTTGCTTTTTCAATGATGATACGGTCATTGATTTTCTTCGTCAATTTAGCCATTTCATTGGTCAAGTGCTGAAATTGTCTGCCTTTTGCAATACATACTTCAACCATAGGAATCAATGATTTAGCATCAAGAGGTTTTACTAAATAACCACTAACACCATATCTTTTGGCTTTCTCGATATACTGTTCATCACTTTGGGTAGTTAACAAGAGAACACTATAGGCCAGATTATCATCCAATATTTTTTTACAGGCTGTTAATCCATCCAAAAGAGGCAGTTGGATAGCCATCACAACTAAATCCGATCGGTATTTTTGACTTAATTCAATTGCCTCGAAACCGTCGCTAGCCTCTGCAACAACTTCAAAATCAGCCTTTTCCAATATTTGTCTGACATCACGTCTAACCATTGGATCATTGTCTGCTATTAGTATTCTACCTTTCATACCTACCTCTTCTGACAACTTATGTCCGTGTTACAACTGTACTTGAAAAATGAAGAATCTCCTCCAAGCCTTGTAACACAGCTACTAGGGCTGCCTCCACAGAAGAAACATCTCCTGTCATAACAACAGAGCCACTAAATCGATCGACAAAACCTATCTGTACATCCGCTGCTTTGGTCGCAAGATCTACTGCAATGATGGAAGCTTCGCTCGGAGTAATTGTCAGTATGCCAATGGCTCCTTTTTTATCGACTAGCAATCCTAGTTTTTCATAGATGACTTCATCAGGATTCGCAATGAGATGGGCCAAGGTTATCTGCTTCCCCGGAACATACTCTTGTATCATTCTCTGTTTTTCTTCCAGTTCGTCCACCTTCTTTCAAGTAGAAGTTCCGATAACGTCCTAGTTAGTATATTATAACACGAAGTAGGGTAATTATCAACATAATTCTAGAAAGCATTTTCCAAAACTGCCAAAGCTTCTTCCGTGCTCGGTTGTCGTGGATTTGTCGCTGTACACTTGTCAACTATAGATGCTGCAGCGATTTCTTTCTTGTATTGATTGAAGTCACTAATAGTCACTCCATATTCTCTCAAGGTCATCGGTAAATCAAGCTTCCGTTGCAATTTTTTCACAGCGTCAATCAGCTGTCGTACACCTAAAACAGGACTTGTAGCACTGCAACCAATTAGTTTTGCAATTTCTTGGTATCGGATAGCTGTTGCTCTATCATCGTCACCTAGTCCACGAGCACTAATATTGGCATTATACTGAATGACATATGGCATTAGAATGCTATTTACTCGGCCATGAGGGATATGAAATTTTGCACCTGTCGCATGGGCTAAACCATGATTCAGTCCTAAGGAAGCTGTATTAAAGGCCATTCCTGCCAGAGTTGACGCAACATGCATTTTCTCACGTGCCACTGAATCGTTTCCATTTTGGTAGGCTTGAGGTAGGTATTGGAAAACTAATTTAATGGCTTTTTCTGCTAGAGCATCTGAAAAATCAGTTGCCTTGGTTGAAACATAGGCTTCAATAGCGTGGGTCAGGACATCCATCCCCGTATCTGCTGTAATGTTTCCTGGTAGAGATGATACTAGACAGGAATCTAAAATAGCTACATCTGGTAATATTTCCCTAGAAACCAAGGGATACTTGATTTCTTTTTGCCTGTCAGTAATGACGGCAAATTCCGTCACTTCCGAACCAGTACCGCTGGTTGTTGGGATAGCAATTAAAGTCACATCTGTAAACACAGCCATTTTTTTACCGAAATAGTAAATAGCCTTAGCTGCATCAAGAGCCGAACCACCGCCAATCGCAAGGATGATACTGATTTTTTGACCTCCCACAGACTGAATCCCAGCAATAATGGTTTCAATCGGTGGATCTGGTACAATATCATCAAAAACATGACTCTGATTGCTTGAATCCAGATAACTTAATACACTGTCCAACTGACCAGTTTGTTTTAGGAAGGGATCTGCAACAACTAAGATGTGCTCATTCTTATAACTTCTTAGCTGTTCTAGAGCACCCTCACCTATGCACAATTCTGTTTTATAGAAAATCTTGTACATTTCTTCTCCTTTCTATGTAACTTTTCCATAAAAATAAGCCATATGAAAACAAGACTAGAACTCTCCATTAAGTCATAGTCATTTCATATAGCTACATTGCTTATTGATAAGTACGCCTTTGTACCACGAAAAAATTATAACATAAAGCCATTAACATATCAATAGAAATAATGATTTTTCTTGATATTTTATTAACTTTTTTACTAAGACCCTACTCAATAAATAAATTTCAAGTGTTGTCAAATTGTGTCCAAGATTCTGATACAAATTAGTTGTCAAACTAGCAGATATCAGTTATAATAATGATGCTAGGAATTGATTTTAGTACTTTTGAAAGCATGGAAGTTTGGTGTAAATCCAACGCGGTCCCGCCACTGTGATAAGCTTTGCTTTAAGTCAGGTCTTTGGTTTCAAATTTTAGTAGATGTCACGCCTCGATGTAAGGTGTGTTGTCAGTTTGGAGAGCGCATTAACTGCGGTATATTCCATTATTGGCTCTACGTGAAGTACCTTTCATTTTCTAAAGGTAGAAAAACTACCTTACTGCAATGGAGCAGGGCCGATAATCGGGAAAGCCACAGTTAATCAATGATGCTTAACAGACTATACAAGGATGTATAAATGCTTTCTTAACATAAACTACAAACCACCCTTGATTTTTCAAAGGTGGTTTTTTCTTGTTCTAATCCAACTTTGCTTCTGCTTCTCTTCGTTTTTTGATCAAACTACCCATCCTTAAGGAATCTTCACTATAGTAGCGATAGTGACGACCTGAACCATCACCGATATAGCTGATAGGTGAAAACTCATGGCCCATAAAATCACCATGCTCATCGAGGAGGTCTTCTTCTACCACTCTGCGTGTTACTTTTCCAATGATATTGGTCAGCTTGCCACACTCTACCAGTTCAACGACTTGGCATTCGATTGAAATGGGGCATTCATTGACCAAGGGAGCATCGACCGTTTCACCAATTGTGTAGGTCAAGCCTGTCAAAGAAAATTTATCTTTTCGGCTATTAAAACCAGCAATTTCCACTTCTTCAATCAAGTTTTCTCTTGGAATATTGACGGTAAAGTGTCCGTGTTTACTGATTTCCGTCACAGCATTTCCCTTTGTTCTCATGCCAATAACCATCATACTGCCCAAAGAATAAGCAGAACTTGAGGTTGTTATATTGTATCCATGAACATCATCTTTATATCCCAGAAAGAATACTGGAAAGCCAAAATATAGCTTGCGTGTTTCAAATGTTTTTTTCACCTTTTTCTCCTCTATGCTACTTATTTCTTGAAATTATTGATTCCCTTCCAAATAGTCTCGTAGGGAATTGACAAATGCTGTCGGGAGTTTCAATTGTTCCTGCAAATCATCTCGATAGCGGGTTATGACTTCTTGTTCTCGTCCTTGAGAAATTTTGATAGGCCAGTCTGGATCTAGGAGCATGGCTTTACCTACAGAGAAGAGCGGTATATCTTCTGCGAGAATCCTTTCCACATCTTGACAGGTCTGAATACCGCCAACTGCAATCAATGGAACTCGCCCATTGATTTTTTTTATGACCGAGTAAATAATAGGCTCCGCTGCCTTAGGATTGCGAAGAGAAGGTCGGAAAACATGACTTAAGGAGAGATGAAGATAATCTACCCCCATTGCAATTAGCTGCTCTATCAGCTGTAAACTATCCCATAATTCAATCCCTGGATCTTCAATCTCTTCTGGGGAGAAACGATAACCAACCAAAAATGGTCTATCTGCCTCTTCTTTGACTAGTTTTTTCACCTGCTTAACTAAGGTCTTGGCAAACCGCATACGGTTATTCAGACTGCCTCCCCACTTATCTTGCCGTCGATTGGAATGGGGAGAAAGGAATTGCTGGATTAAATAAGTATTGGCCCCATGTAACTCTACCCCATCGAAACCTGCTTTTATGGCCCTCCTAGTTGCATCAAGGAAGGCTTGTAATATCTCATCTACTTCCAGATTCTTCAGAGAACGTGGCTCCACAACATTGCCGTGCGAGCCAATAACAGCACTAGGGGCTACTGGTTTTCCTTCAATTAGAACTGGAGGAACCATGCGGCCTCCATGATAAATTTGCAAGACCGCCAAAGCTCCTTGGTCTTTGATAGCTTGAGCCAAGCGGGCCAAGCCGTCAATCTTATCATCTTCTGCGACGCTGAAACTATCCCTAAATGCCTGGCCTTGTGCATGGACATAGGCACTACCTGTAATGACCATGCCTACTTGGCCAGCACGACGAGTGTAAAAGTCAATATCATCTTGTGATACATAGCCTCCCGGTTGACAGACACTCAGGGTCATGGGAGCCAGTACCACTCGATTTCTAGTGTGAATATAATCCGTAATTTGTACGGCATCATGAATTGTTTTTACCATCCACAACCTCTTTTCCTAAAAGATATGCAGTAAAATATGTTTCTTTTTTTTCAACAACAGTCACGGTTCCTTGTGGGAAATCAATATCCCAAAATAATGCCGATGGATCTACTAAACGTTGGTAAATCAGCCTTAAAACACCTAAGTGAGCAACAAGAGCCAGTGAGTGCCTTGGGTGTTCATTAACCAATCTGTCAACTTCATTCCAAACACGGTCTTGAAATTCCCCAAAAGCTTCCGCTTCTGGCGGTTTGTAGGTAAATGGTTCAGCTAACCAGGCCTCCCATTCCAGTGGAAATTGTTCTTGAATCTGGTCAGCAGTCAAGCCTTCCCACAATCCGAAACCTTTTTCATCTAGTTTTTTTAATGGAATTGGATTACTAGCTGGAAAGACAAGTTGGGCTGTTTCCTGACTACGTCTTAAAGAGCTGACATAGACCTTGTCAACAGGAATATCGTGCATCAGAGTGTGTAAAATCTGAGCCTGCTCCCTGCCTCTTTGATTGATAGAAACATCCAAGTTGCCGTAAAAACATCTTTTCTTGTTTAAATCGGTTTCACCGTGACGCATAAGGTAGATTTTCATATGATTAACCCAATAATAAATAGGAGTTGAGCCACTTCTACAAAGGCTCCTAAAGTATCACCCGTGTGGCCGTCAATTTTTTGGTAGACAAACCGCCGATAGACCTGTGAACCGAGCAAGACAAGGCCGTAGGCAAGCAAACCTTTATAACTAAAGACATAAACCAAGCTGGCTAGTGGCAAGAGCTGAGAGAGGAAAATTTGACCACTTGTCGTGCCTGAGAAAAAATTGCCCGTACCACCTTCAGCCCGTGCATAGCGCATGTGATAAAGTTGCAGAGCTAGTCCAGCCTTCCCAATCATCGCCAAGGCTGCCACTATAAACCAGGTCGGCTCAGGAAGATAAGGATAGGCCACCAGCATCAGAGCATAGTAAAGAATCAAGGCCAGGACACCATTGCTACCGATACGACTATCCTTCATGATTTCCAGCATTCTCTCCTTTTTTCGTGAGGAAAAAAGTCCATCTGCAGTATCTGCCAAGCCATCTAAGTGAAACCCACCTGTCAGTAAGACATCAAAGAGAAAGCTAAGACACCAAGCAACAATACCTGGTAATACCAGTTGAGCTAGGTAATAAAACAAGCCTGTCATACTACCTAGCAAGAGGCCAAATAGGGTCAGGTAGGGAACTCCTTTCTGGATATGGGCAATGTCCACTTCCTTGTTGAGGGGAATCCGACTAAAAAATTGTGTGTAAATAATCAGTGCATCTATCATTTTAAGCGTTGAGCAAGGCCACAAATCACCAGATAAACCTCACTCGCCTCCTTCGCTAAAAACTGATTTACCTGTCCAAGCAGATCGCGGAAATACCGTCCCAACTTGGTATCTGGAACAATGCCCAGTCCAATTTCGTTGGTAACAATATAGAGCTGACTCTCTGTTGCCCTATGAGCAAGTAGGATGTCCTGCCATTGAGCATGGATTTGTTGGCTGATAAAAGCCTGTTCTTCCTTGCTTAGGAAGTTGGTATCCTCCATGGCTATTTTCTCAGGGAAATAGGTTTCAACCAGCTGAAAGAGGAGATTGGTGGTCAACATGGTGGCACAGTCCAGCAAGTAATAATCGTAGTTTTGGTCTTTCAACCAGGATCCCAGATTCGCAAACTGTTCATGGGTGGTCCAGGACGCTGGCCGGCGTTCTTGGTGAAGTCGGACTCGCTCCTGCCATTCACTGTCGGTGCCTGAACTCATTCCTGTCGCTATATAACAAACACGTTCTTTCTCCCAGATTTGCTCTTCAGTGAACTGCGATTTACCACTTCGAGCTCCTCCAGTTACCAAGACAATTTTACCCATATATTTCTCCAAAAACAGTATCAAAGGCCTGCAAGGTCTGGTCAATATCTTCCTTGGTATGAGCTGCGGACATGAAATTTGATTCATACTGGGAAGGTGCTAGGTAAATCCCCTGTTTGAGTAAACCTGCATGGACACGAGCAAAAACCTCCTGGTCGCTAGCCTTGGAATCTTCAAAATTCCGAACAGGTCGTTCGTTAAAGAAAAATCCAAACATGGTGCCAACTTGTACAACCTGTAAGGGAATCTGATACCTGACAGCCAGTTCTTTCAAGCCTTGGCAAAGCTGACTGGTTCGTTCTTCCATGTCCTTGAAGATTTCTGGTGTTAAGGCAACTAGAGTCTCATAGCCAGCTGTCATAGCGATGGGATTTCCTGACAAGGTACCTGCCTGATAGACCGCCCCCATTGGAGCGATATAGTCCATGTACTTCTTCTTACCTCCAAAGAGTGCCATTGGGAAACCTCCGCCAACAACCTTACCAAAGCACAACAAGTCTGGCTCCACACCATACAAACCCGTAGCTCCAGCATAACTAGCCCTAAAACCTGTCATCACCTCATCGATAATAAACAAGGCACCGTATTGACTGGTGAGCTCACGAATGGCTTGAATAAAGGCCTTGTCTGCCTGAATCAACCCCATATTTCCCGCCACAGCTTCGATAATGACACAGGCGATTTCTGAGCCCATTTCTTCAAAACAGGCCTGAAGGCTAGCCTTATCATTATAAGGTAACGTAATAGTATCTTGAGCAGTTGCTTCTGTCACGCCAGGGGAATTTGGCAAGCCAAAGGTGGCAACCCCAGACCCTGCTTGAACGAGGAAGGAATCACTGTGACCATGGTAACAGCCGACAAATTTAACGATTTTATCCCTCTGGGTTACTCCACGTGCCAATCGAATAGCACTCATGGTAGCTTCCGTCCCCGAACTGACCATTCTCAGCCGTTCCAAATAGGGAATTCTCTCCTGCAGGTGCTGGCCCAAACGAGTTTCCAAGGGACTTGGAGCTCCAAAACTGGTACCGCATTCCACGGCTGACTTGACCGCTTCAATAACTCTATCTTCTGCATGACCTAGAATCATTGGTCCCCAGGACAGGACATAGTCAATATAGCGATTTCCATCCACATCATAGAGATAGGCACCCTTGGCCCTGTCGATAAATACTGGATTTCCCTCCACGGCCTTAAAGGCTCGAACTGGACTATTGACTCCGCCTGGAAAAACGGCTTGGGCTTGTTGGAATGCGAACTTAGATTGTTGAGTCTGCATCATCTTATCCTTCCTCTTTTAAGTAGCGGGCTACGTCTTTGGCAAAGTAGGTGATGATCAAGTCTGCACCTGCCCGCTTAAATCCTGTCAAGGTCTCAAGGACAACTGCCTTCTCATCAATCCAGCCATTTTGAGCTGCAGCTTTAATCATGGCGTATTCTCCACTGACATTGTAGGCAACTAAGGGAAGTTTTGTTTCCTGCCGTAATTCCCGCAGTATATCCAAGAAGGCTAGACCTGGTTTGACCATAAGGAAGTCAGCCCCCTCTTTCTCATCGCTCAAGGCTTCTCTCAAGGCTTCTAAACGATTGGCTGGATCCATTTGGTAGGTCTTCCGATTGCCGAACTTTGGAGCACTCTCACCAGCATCGCGAAACGGTCCGTAAAAGCTAGAGGAAAACTTAATGGCATAGGACATGATGGGAATATCTTCAAAACCTGCCTGATCCAGTCCCTGACGAATAGCCTCAACATAGCCGTCCATGGCGTTGGAGGGAGCAATGATATCCGCACCAGCTCTAGCCTGACTAATAGCCACTTCTGCCAAGCGTGTCAAGGAAGCATCATTGTCCACCTCCTGACCTTTTAACAAACCACAATGTCCATGACTGGTAAATTCACACAAGCAGGTATCTGCAATCACAACAAGTTGAGGGAAGTGCTTCTTAATCAGGCCAATCGCTTCCTGAACAATGCCTGTTTCACAAGAGGCTTGGCTACCAATCTCATCTTTTTCCTTGGGAATACCAAATAGAATGATACTCTTTAGCCCTAATTTTTCTACTTCTGCTACTTCATCCACTAACTGATGCAAGGGGAATTGATAAACTCCTGGCATGGAAGCTACTTCCTGCTTGTCTTCAAGACCTTCTTTCACAAAAATAGGATAAATCAAGTCTGTGGTCAGTAGTTGGGTTTCCCTGACTAAATCGCGAATCCCTTCTGTCCTTCTCAGACGTCTGTGTCTAAAAAATACCATATCGTTTCTCCTTATCCATTATAGTTTCTAGCATGGCAGTGATAGAAGGCCTGTCAGGCATGAGGTCTACCTCATAACCAGAGTCCATCACTGCCTGGGCTGTTGTCCTTCCAATGACTGCAATCTTATGGCTGGTAGGCAGACCTTTTACTACCTCTGTAAAACTGTGCCAGGCAGATGGACTAGCAAAGGTCCAGATAACCCTATCCGTATTCAGATAAGTAGCCAGCTGAGCCTGACCTGCCTGATGGGCAACCGTGTCATACATCTCCCAAGCCAGCACAGAATGCCCTTCTTGCCTCAAACGCTCTGCGATACGAGGATTGGCCAAATGACTCTGAGGCAGCAAGATCGTTTGCCTTTCTAAGCCAAGGGCCAGCCACTCCTCTACAAAATCTTTTCCATACTGACTAGTGGACTCAAAAGTCACTTGCCGTCCTGCTTCCCTGATGGAACGACTGGTCTGCTCGCCAATACTGGCAATCTGTATGGCAGAGGGGAGATAAGGCAGAAAGCTCTCAAAAGCTGTTGCACTGGTGCAGAACAGCCAATCAGCCTTTTCCAACTCCTGCTGGACTTGTTGAGGTAGGGGATGGGCCTGAAAAGCTATCAGAGGAACAATTACTAGCTGAAAGTCAGCATTTTCCAAAGCTGCTTGCAGGTACACATCTATAGCACCATCTCTTGTTACTACAATCGTCGCTGTCATCTTGCTGGCTCAACCCCTAGCTGATTGAGTTTCTCCACGGCCTCTTTGGCCAACTGGAAGCCGTCTGGACCAGAGAGTTTGATGCGGTGGCAGATCTTCTCACTGTCTGCTAGCATGACTTCTAACTGATAGTCGGCTCCAACTTGCTTGGCCAAGGCAGCAATTGGAAAGGTGCAATCGGCACCCATTCCTCGTAAAAATTCCCGCTCAATACCGACACAGCTTGCAGTCTCAACATGGTTTATGCCGGATAAGATATCCAAGACTTGCTGGTCATCCGCCCGGCATTCGATTCCCAGAGCTGCCTGGGCAATAGCAGGAAGACAAATGGATTCGTCCAAATATTCAATATCCAAGTCAGCCTGGCTGGTCCAGCCAAGCCGATTGATTCCAGCTACTGCTAAAACAATAGCATCATACTGCCCGTCTCGGACCTTTTGGATACGGCTATCGATATTTCCACGCAGGGACTTATAGACCAGGTCAGGTCGAACAGCCTCGAGCTGAACTTGACGGCGAAGACTGCTAGTTCCTACTACTGATCCAGCTGGCAAGCTAGCCAAGGTCATACCAGCTTCTTTGAAAATTATACAGTCACGCACATCCTCACGCTCAGGACTGGCACCAATCACACATCCCTCAGCTAGTAGTCCAGGTACATCTTTCAAGCTATGGACTGCAATATCAATCTCTTTTTCCACCAGTGCCTTCTCAATATCTTTAACAAAAACACCTTTTCCACCGATTTTCTGGAGACTGACATGGACCAGCTTGTCACCTGTCGTCTTATAAGGAACCAGTTCAAACGCAACATCGGGGTGTAAGGTCTTAAGGGCATCTACAACCATATTGGTCTGAGTCAGTGCTAGCTGACTTTGCCGAGTTCCCACTCTAATTATTGTCATAATCTTCTCCTAATCTGTCTGCTTTTAAGCCAAAAAGTTTACAGACCAAGGCAATATCATAGTCAGACCTTTCTCCGATAGACATTTCCTTGAGTTGTAAAATGGGCTCTCGAATCAACTGATTGACAATCCCCTTCATGTGTTTGGAAATTTGTTTCTGTTCCCTTTCAGTCAAATCAGGTATCTTTCGATTGATACTTTCTAAAGATGTTGCATGAATCTGCAAGGCTTTTTCCCTCAATTCACGAATAAGCGGAACAATTCCTAGCTGAGCTTGCCACTCTTGGTATTTGACCAACTCATCCTCTATTTCCAGAACAATCTGATTGGCAATTTCTCTCCGTTCTTCATGATAGACTTCCAGTTGATTGCTGAGATTCTCGATGGTATAGAGGATCATCTGTTCACTGGGATGAACCGTCCTAGGTAGACAAAGGTCAAAGGCGATAACACTTTCTTTTAGCATGGTTGGAAAGAGAATGTAGCCACCTACTTTTACAGCCGAGAATACAACATCCGCATCCGCAACCGCTGCTTCTAGCTGGTCCCAGCTAAAAGCTTGCACACGTTGGTCCTGTAGAAAATACTGGGCCTTTGAAACTGTCCGATTGACCAAGCGGATTTGTTCAAAAGGTTTTTTCAGCAAGTATTTGGTCACCAGTTGGCCGATTTCACCCAGCCCGATAACCGCTACACTTTTTCCAGAATAGTCAAAATCCGTCTGCTCTAGCATTTGCACCGCTGTTAAGCCTATGGAAATCGGTCGAGCATTGATGCGGTATTCTTCATGCATTCGTTTGGCAAAGGTCATGACCTGCTTAAAGACCTGATTTAAGATAACTCCAGTCGTCCCAACTGTCTGAGCTCTGGCAAAGGCCCGTTTCAACTGACCTAGAATTTGAGTTTCTCCTAAAATCTTCGATTCCAGTCCGATGGACACTCTCAGTAGATGTTCCAAGACCTGATCGGCTTCTTTGAAAATTAGACAGGGCTCTACTTCTTTCGCTTCCAGCTGAAACCAGTTCAGTAAAAATCGTTTGGCATAATAGCGTCCCGTATGGAGCTGATCCACCACTAGATACAACTCTGTTCGATTACAGGTCGATACAATGACCGTTTCAAAAATACTTTTCTCTTGATTCAATGCTTGTAAGGCCTGATTTACTTCATCATCGGAAAAATGTGCCTTCTCCAGCAAACTAAATGGTGTATTGTGGTGGGTCAATCCAACATATAATAGATCCATAACGTACTAACCTTTTCATTCTAACTCTTCTAACAGTGCTTCAATTTTCTGGCGGATAGCCTTTGAATAAGCAGCTGAAACCCCGTTGGTTGAAATCATGACAGAAAAATCTTTTCCCTTGGCCATTGCTACATTGTAAAAACCTGAATGATTCTTGTCACCTGTATTATTGACTAGCTGACTAGGATTGGCATCCTCCATCACTTGCAGATTGACACTGGCTTGGTCGGTACAGGCGAAGGCTAATGTTGCACCCTCTAAATCTCCTTTTTGATAGGGTCTAGCAAGCCAGGTCACTTGTCTTACATCAATACTGGAATGCAGGTCTGGGCTAATCACTGTGACCAGGGCTCCCTCATCTAGCAAGCCCTTGATTTTTCTGGAAGCAACCTTGCCTCCGCCTACCACAACTACCTTTTTTCCCTTTATGTTAATCATAACAGGGTACATGCTCATGCCTCCTTTTTCCGACTTCGAAAAATCTTAGAGCTGCGTTCATAGACCGTATCTGCTACCCCTAGTCTAAAATTGACTAGGCGAGCAAGGACAAAAAAGTAGTCTGATAAACGGTTGATATAGACCAGACCGACTGGATTCACCTTCTCTTCGATTTCTATTAAAGCTACCATGCGGCGTTCAAGCCTTCTGGTAAGTGTTCTTGCCATGTGGAGAGAACTGGCAATCAAATGTCCACCTGGTATGATGAACTTTTCCAACTGCGGTGGCTGGTGCATATAGGCATCCATACGTTCTTCCAACCAAGTCACAGCAGTTTCTTCCTGCTTATAGGGCCGCAATTCTCTTGGTGTAGCTAGGTCACTGCCACAATCAAAGAGCTGCTGTTGAATCTGTTCGCACTCCAATCGAAGGTCGTCTAGTTCTGCGTATTCCCTCATCTCCGCAACAATTCTTCCAAGCAGGGAACACAGTTCATCCATAGTCCCGTAGGCTTCCACGCGCTCATGGGTCTTGGAAACTCGGTCACCACCATAAAGGCGGGTTTTCCCACTATCTCCATAACCTGTATAAATCCGCATATATTTCCCTTCCTAACGGTCAAGCTAAGATGTCATAGATAGCTGCCATGTCCAGAGACTCTCTCAAAATTGTTGCTAATTTATCGTATTCTTTATCCTTCATAGTCTGGATAGTTTCGACTTGCTGGTCAAAAACTGGCAAGCCTTTTCGATTCCTCAGTTGATTAAGGTAGTCACGGGCCCATGCCACATTGTCAAAAATACCATGTAGATAGGTCCCTTGAACCTGCCCACCATGTCCAATAGCTCCGTCCAGGCGTTCCGTCTCTTCTCCATTTTGGAGGACAATGGTTGAAAATGCTTGGACACCGTCAGATAAATAGGTTTCCCCCATATGGATTTCATAACCTTCTAAGCAGTAGTCCCCCTGCTTAGCTTGGACTTGAGTGGTGCATTTGTTGGCCTGAAAAACGGTGGTCGTCTCCAAAAGGCCCAACCCCGCCATTTCCTCGATGCTCGACTCCACCCCTAGAGGATCGGAGAGTTGCTGGCCTAATAACTGATAGCCACCACAGATGCCAAAAATAGCACTTCCTTCTTGGAAACAACGATGAATTTCTTTATCCAAGCCCGACTCTACCAGATAAGCCATATCCTCAATAGTATTTTTACTTCCTGGTAAAATCACGAGATCTGGGCGACCAAGCTCATCAGCAGGTCCAACATAGCGAACAGACACGTCAGGCTGCATTTCCAAACTATTGAAATCTGTAAAATTGGACATCCTATTCAGATTGATAACGGCAATATCCAAGTCTTTTTGAGGATTATATTTCCGGCTTTTTTGAACTAGGGCAACACTATCTTCACTATCGATGTTGAGCTGGGCATAAGGTACTACACCCAAAACAGGAACCTTAGTCAAGTCCTCAATCATGTCGATTCCTGACTGAAGCAGGGCAACATCACCTCGGAATTTATTGATAATTACTCCCTTGATTCGTTGGCGATCTTCCTCCGGCATGAGCATGATTGTCCCATAAATTGAAGCAAAGACACCACCCTTGTCAATATCCGCTACCAAGATAACCGGTGCATCAACCAATCTAGCCATACCCATATTAACAATATCTCGGTCGTTCAAATTGATCTCAGCTGGGCTACCTGCTCCCTCAAGCAATATTATATCATTTTCAGCACTCAGTTCCTCATAAACTTCTTTGATCTTGGGAAGTAGCTCCTGCTTAAATTCGTGGTACTCGACCGCATCCATATCCGTTAGGACCTGGCCCATGAAAACAACCTGAGATTTTCGGTCTGAGGTCGGTTTGAGGAGAAGAGGGTTCATCCGAACATCTGGTTCAACCTGGGCAGCCTCTGCTTGAAAGACCTGTGCCCGTCCCATTTCCTGACCTGTTTTGGTGATATAAGAATTAAGGGCCATATTCTGTGATTTGAAGGGGACAACCCGCAGGCCATCCTGCTTAAAAATACGACATAGCCCTGCTACGATAATACTCTTACCGGCATCCGAAGCTGTTCCTTGAATCATCAATGATTTTGCCATAGTCTTTTCCTAACCTTTCAAAAAATTCCTGTTCATTTTCTGCCAATGGGAGCCCCATTACTAGATGTAATTTTACTAGCCAAGGTAAAGATAAGCGTGCCTTCTCTAAGACTTCCTTCTCTAAAAAGACACTGCTTACTTCGCCTTCCAAGACTAATTTCCCCTTATCAAGTAGGTAAACGTAGTCGCAGCAATCATACATCAAATCCATATCATGACTGGTCAAGATAATCTTGGTTCCTTGCTTGGCCAATTTTTTCATCAGAAACATCATGTGATTCCGACCACGCGGATCTAAACCTGCAGTCGGTTCATCCAGAAGTAAATACTTAGGTTGTAAGGCTAAAACACCTGCAATCGCCACCTTTTTCTTCTGACCAAAGCTCAAATAGTGAACAGGGCGATTTCGCAAATGTTCGATATGCATATCTTTTAACGCCTTATCCACTCGCTCCTTTATTTCTGGCTCTGGATAGGAGAGATTACGAAGGGCCAGGGCCACATCATCTTCCACCACTGAGTAAAACAACTGTTGTTCAGGGTCTTGAAAAACAATTCCAACCTCTTGGCGATAGGCATACAGAGCTTTTTTAGAATAGACAAGCGATTTCTGTTGGTAATATACCCTTCCATCTTGTGGTTGGTAGAGGCCCATGATAACTTTCATCAGAGTAGACTTACCAGAGCCATTTGCTCCTAAAACACCGACGATTTGCCCCTTATCAAAGTCCATAGTTACATCTTCGAGGACCTTTCCAAAGTCTAGATTATAGGTGTAACTGATATTCTCCACACTTAGCATGATAACCTCCTAAGGATCAAAGCGAAATTCTAACATATCATTGATCTGTCGATTTGCTCTCATCAATCTAGTAAATAATTGACTAGCCAACAAACCCATAGTTTGATAGCTCTGCTTGACTGTTCCAAAACCAAATTTCAAATCAAGTGTATCTCGCATGACAAGAAA
This sequence comes from Streptococcus sp. 32226D021BW, assembly GCF_053545015.1. Classification (NCBI taxonomy): domain Bacteria; kingdom Bacillati; phylum Bacillota; class Bacilli; order Lactobacillales; family Streptococcaceae; genus Streptococcus; species Streptococcus sp. 32226D021BW. The sequence goes on from NZ_JBPPVC010000014.1 coordinate 22,029, forward strand.
TTCTTCCAAAAACATGAAGATAAAGCGATACATAAAGACAATAACTTCTAATAATTCATTTGGAATACGAAAACTTCTTAGCAAGTCAATCAACTGTCTAAATGGTACAGTGAGAACAAAAAAGTAGGTAGACATCAAACAAGCATAACTTCTCACAAACACAGTAATGGTTTGATCTAGACTAGCACGAGTGATAACTGCATAGCCCTTCCACAAAGGTAAGGCTAGAATAAGATCCTTTGATGGAGATTCTTGAAAACTCACGGCCATGGTTACTAAACTGATAAAAACAAAAGGCAGGGTTAACAATAGCCATTTTGCATATGTTTTCCAATGTAACTTTGCTAGGTAACAAGTCACTGGGAATAAGCCCACTATAATAGCCCATTGCAGGCTAGGAATTCCTGTAAAAGAAATTCCTAGCAAGAACAGGTAAATCCCTAATTTTACTTTGGGAGATAGCCCTACCAAGCGATTCTGGTAGGCGTATTGATCAATGATTAACATATTTCTTTCCCTTGTGATAACCCAATACATAGGTAATAATACCAACACCGATGCTACCTTGGAGCGTGAAGAGTAAGCTCTCAATTTCACCACTAGCTGGTTCATAAATTGAAGCGAACCATGGTTCATAATCTGGATTAACCTCTGTAATGGCTACTTCGGCACCGCCATCCGAACCCCCAAACTCGGCGTCTTTAGGTGCTAAGAAAAAGGCACCAACAGCAATCAGAACACAAGTCAACAATAAAAGAATATTTTGCTTTTTCATCTTAGAACACTCCCACTTCTTCTTTTTTAGCATTGGCTACAACTAAGTTATACAGGACTACTGACAAAAGACCTTCAATGATGGCAATTGGAATTTGTGTAACCATGAAGACCCCCATAAATTTCATTGCAGCACCAAAGACACCTGCTTGTGCATCTGGGAAAGCCAATGATAATTGTAGCGAAGTAGTTAAATATGTTGCTAGGTCAGCTATAAAAGCACAAAGGAAAATAGCCACGCGCTGATTGACTTTCATAGACAGAGCTAATTTATAAACAAAGTAACCAACAAATGGTCCAACAACTGCCATTGAAAATCCATTTGCTCCCAAGGTTGTCAAACCACCATGGGCCAAGAAGAGAGCTTGGAAGAGCAAACAAATCGTTCCTAAAACAACCATGACACTCGGACCAAACATAGCTGTACCAAAGCCGACACCTGTTGGATGAGATGTTGAACCTGTTACAGATGGAATTTTTAGGGCTGAAAGGATAAAGACAAAGGCACCTGATAGAGCCAATCCCACCTTGCTTTCAGGATTTTTCTGGATCGACTTTTTCAATTGGAACAAACCATACAGGAAAAATGGTGCAAATATTCCAAACCAGAGCAGGGCATGAGCAGGAGGTAAATAGCCTTCCATAATGTGCATGGCTGCTACTGGTGTAGCTGTAACTAGGGTCAGCAAAGCAACAAGTGCTAAAAGATTCAATAACTTTTTCATGTTATTCTCCTTTATTTTTTTAATGTTTTTTGACTAACATAGTTGAGAAATAAGATAGCTTTTCTTCAGGAGAGAGATCTGCTACCCCATGTCGAATCTCTTGTTGATCGGTACTAGAACGACTAACAAGAACCGTTTTATCAAGCAAATCAAACTGCTTTAACAAGGGAAGTACTTCAGCAAGATGATTAGCCACCTTCATAATAACAACCGTTTCATGTGTCCTTAATACAGCCTCCAAGTGCTGTACACCCGCAGTTGCTGGAACAACTGCAAATGATTCCTCATCCATGACCAAGGGCAAACCTACTTCTGCAGCGATACTGTTATATGAAGTTATCCCCGGTATGGTCTTGGTTTCAATGCGATGTCCGATAATGTCTAATAGATAACTATAGGTACTGAATACCATTGGATCTCCAAGAGTGATGAAACCAACATTCTTACCTGCTTGGACATCTGCAACAATTTCTTCAGCGATATCCAGCCATTGCTCTTCTTTATGTGACTTATCCCTTACCATTGGAAAATGCCGTTGCTTGATCATCAATTCTTCACTAAGATAGGGTCCAGCTATCTCAAGCGCTAAACTTTTCGCTCCTTTTTTGGCTTCTGGAGTATAGAGGATATCAAGCTCACCAAGAATACGACTAGCTTTTACTGTTACCAACTCACTATCACCAGGACCAATCCCAATTCCATAAAATCGTGCCATAAGCTACTCCTAGTCAATGATTTTGTGTAGATGTTGGATATAAATATCTTGAATGGCTGGATACTCTCCTAGACCAATCAAATGTGGAATCACTTCATAACCCCGTTGATTGAAATAGGTATTCCAAGAATCTTCATCATCTGACACCATATCATTGGTCGCATGTTCACCAGCTACCAGCATGAAGGGTGCCAAATGAACTTCTTTGATTCCCTTAGATTTTAATTTCTCCTCAATCTGCTCAACAGGAGGATAGCTTTCCACACAACCAATGTGCACCTGACTACCAGTCAACATATGATCTAATGCCGCATAGGCCACAAAGGCATTGTGTTGGCTTCCATGGCCCATTAAAACAGCGGCTGCACATTCACCAAAATGCCCGTACTGGTCAATTAAAACTTGTTTGACTTGCTGATAGTCATCTTCACTGTGGAGCAAGGGCTGACCAACTTTTATGATGTCAAAATAAGATTGGAATTCTTTTGATTGATTCAAGATTTTTTCAAATTCAGACCCCGCAATAATGTGTAATGGCTGAATGTAAACTTCCCGAATTCCTTCGTCTTTCATTTGTTCCAGAGCTTGTTTAACAGTTGGAATCTCTAGTCCCTCATTTTCCTTGATACGTCTCAAAACGACTGTGGAAGTAAAGGCTTGATAAACCGCATACTGCGGAAAGGCTTCCTTGATGGCTTGTTCACAAGCTCCAATCGTTTTTTGTCTCGTTTCTGGATGAGTTGTACCAAAACTCACTAATAAAATAGCTTTTGTCATAGGTTCTCCTTTATCAGAATGTCACGACACTTGTCTCGAATCGCCAAAATAGTCGGCTGGTCCGTTTCAACAATATTAGAATAGCCAGCTTCCACCAGTTTTTCTCGTGTTGTTTCACCCATAACGATAATTGGCAGTTCTTGAAGGTCTAACCCTGTTTCTTCCACCAGAGTCACAAAATTTGCCGCAGCAACTGAGTTTGGTAGACAAACACAATCAAGATCGGTCCAGTCCTCTGGCGACACTTCCTTGTCAAATCCAAGACTGTGGGTAACAAGGACAGGGAAGTCATATAGGTTTTGCAATTCCTCCATCTTATGTTCTGGTGCTACTCCATACCAAGTTCCCTCAGCATTCGTTAGTAGATCCAGAATCACTGGATCCTTGCTCTGGGTTCCTTTTGCTACTAGCAAGATACCCGATTCTTCCAATGTCTTAGCAGTATGATGACCAATGGCTGCAAACTGAATATGGGCAAGACTGCGTAGGTCAATTCCATCCTCCCTCAAACGAGATAAGAATAAACTCCAGCTCTGTGTATCTGCAACTACCATTCCATCAACTTTAGACCAATCTGGTAGATCAAAGGAAAGCTTATTAACCTGTGTACGACTTGGGAATTTAACCAAGGTCGCTCCATCATCTTTTAGGTAGGCTGGCAATTTCCCTGTTGCTGAATCCTGTAAAAAGATTCGCTTCCCATACAAGGGAAGATGTTCATAGAAATTCAATTCCTTCCTAAAAGAAACCACATCCCCAACAACAATGATAGACGGAGCTTGCATATTCTCTTGCAGGGCCAGTTCTTCAATGGTGGCCAAAGTTCCGTCTATCGAACGCTGGCTTGGATGGGTTGCCCATTCTACTATCGCTACAGGTGTATCCTTAGAAAAACCATTGTTAACAAGTTCTTGTGTGATGACGGATAGATGTTTCATCCCCATTAAGAAGACCAGGGTTCCCTTAAGCTGACTAATAGCTGCCCAGTTTAGACTTTCCATTTCATCCTGCAAATGACCTGTAAAGACATGGAAGCTGGTTGCCTTATCCCTAAAAGTCATTGGGATTCCAGCATAAGTGGCACCTGCAATGGCTGATGTCACTCCTGGAACAATTTCAAAAGGAATTCCAGCCTCTACCAAGGCTTGAGCTTCTTCCCCACCTCGTCCGAAAATATAGGGATCTCCACTTTTCAGTCGAACAACCCGCTTGTTTTCCTTAGCTTTCTCAATGAGAATTCGCTCAATTTCTTCCTGGCGAATGCAAGGCATTCCTGGTTTCTTTCCAACATCAATCAGCTGACACTTGTCTGATAGATAGGAAAAGAGGTCTTTATTGACCAGACGGTCATAGACCAGAACATCTGCTTCTCGCAATCTTCTAGCTCCCTTGACCGTTATCAGTTCAACATCACCAGGTCCTGCACCAAGTAAACTTACAAATCCTGACATTCTAACTCCTTTCATTGCTAACATACTTGACATTCATGTTGACATGTTCCTATTTGTAAATAATCTTTTAGTTCTTCTACGGAAGACACCTTCTTAGGATAGTCCACCTTTGGTCGTGCAATAATGATGCAATCAACTCCTAATTCCTGACAGCCCGTGATTTTCTCGCGAATACCACCAATACTGCCACTTTCTTTGGAAACAAAGGCTTGAGCCTTGGACCGTAAAATCAGTTCCTTGTTGCATTCCTTAGAAAAGGGTGCCTTGATGGCATCAATTTGATCCGCAACCATGCCCAATCGCTCACAGGCTAGTAAGACCTCAGAAGTTGGAAGAACACGGGCCACAATTCGTACATCAGGTAAGCCCTTAACAAATAGGGGCAAGGTCTTACTTCCCGTTCCCAAATAAACAGTAGGGTAACCTCGATCTTTTATAAGGGATATAGCTTCTTCTGTAGAGTGTACCACTAGGGCTCCCGTCAAATCGTCTGTTTCCTTCCGCTCATACCGCAAGTAAGAAATGCCAGCAAGCTCTGCTGCTCTCATAGCCTCCTTGGAAACCAAATCTGCAAAGGGATGAGTGGCATCAATGATTTCATCGACTTGATGATCTTGGGCAAAGCGGACCATATCCTCTGCTGTCAATCGGCCCTGAATGACAGGTTGACCAAATTTGGATGCCAGATGTTTCCCATAGTCTGTCACCACCGATGTTGTTACCTCGATACCTAGATAATTTAGTAGACCCAAAATCTCTGTGCTATCTGAGGTTCCTCCCAAGAGTAATTTCATCATAGAGTGTATCCTCTAGGTGTAACCATACGGCCATTTTTTATATAGGTTTCTTTGTTTCCAACGATGACAATGGTTGTCATATCAACCAAGGACTCATCTAAATCTTTAATCGTCGTTAAGATATACTCCTCTTTCTTTCGACCGATGTCCTTACCGATGCCGACAATGGTATCTGGTGATTTGTACTCTGCAATGATTGAAAGAGCCTTGGACAAGTGGTCTGGCCGCCCCTTACTACGTGGATTGTAGAGACAGATGACGAAATCTCCCTGAGCAGCGGCATGAAGACGTTTTTCAATAACAGGCATAGGCGTCATCAAATCACTGAGACTGATATGACAAAAGTCATTCATCAAAGGAGCCCCCATAATTGCTGCCGCTCCCAAACTAGCTGTAATGCCGGGAATAACCTTGACTTCCAAGTCAGAATCTTCTCCAATCAACTCTAAAATCAAGCCAGCCATGCCGTAAACACCCGCATCACCACTGGATACAACACCGACATTCTTACCCGTTTCAAGAGCCAAATCAATCGCTTTTTGGCAGCGTTCAATTTCTTTCCGCATACCTGTCGCCACTAATTCCTTACCTTCTACCAAATGCAAAATCAAACGCATGTAGGTTGAATAACCAACAATAATTTCGCAATCCTCGATAGCCTTGAGGGCTTCTCCAGACATTAGTTCCTCTTTACCTGGACCTAAGCCAATCACATAGAGCATAGCATTCTCCTTTATATCTATTAGTTTACAGGGACTTTACCTAAAGCAAAGGTACACCCATCTTTTGCAAATCGATTTGTTAGAACCTGGCCATCGCTGGCAAGGTCTGCACTAGCAAGCGCCACACTTCCTACCCCAACTGTTTTTTTCACGAAATCCGAACAAGGATACTTGTCAGCAACCTTCTCTAAGTCCTCCTTGCTATATACATCAAAAGGACAAGATAGTCGTTCTGCTAAATCCAACATGGCCTCTTCATCCTTCTTGACGTCAATACTGACAATCCTCGCAATTTCGGTTTGCTCAATTCCTTGTTCCTGACAAAATTCTTGAAAGTTCCGATAAAAAATCTCAGAGGATACATTTTTTCGTGCCCCAACTCCAAGTACATAGGGCTTAGGATAAATGACAGCAAGATGTTCACGTTTGCTGGTCATTTCCTTTGTCTGCAAGAGAATAAGAGGGGCATCTCCAGCTAGGACTTCTTCCACTTGATTGGCTTCAAGAAGGCTTAAGCCCCGCACATCTTCTATCCAAGGTTTTTCTTGGTAAAAATAGACCCTTTCCCGATTGGCTAACAAGCCATTAAATTCCTTAACCAAGGGGCGTAGGTCAGATCGCCAACCATTGACGGATTTGGCAAGTGTATCCAGGGCAACAACATTTTGAACATCCGTTGCCGTTGTAATGACTGGATTAGCTTTCAAAAGGCTTGCAATTTCCTTTGTCACTTCATTGGCTCCACCCAGATGACCACTTAGTAGACTAATGACATTTGTCGCATTTTCATCTAGGACAATGACGGCTGGGTCTGCTGCTTTGTCCTGAACAACAGGGGCAATGGCACGGACAACAATTCCGGTCGCCATGATACAGACCAGAACGTCCACTTGTTGAAAGAGCTCTGCTATTGCCTGAGTAGGACGCTTATCAAAACCTGTCACCTGATTATCTGCCAATTTAGGCAGACTATAAATGCGACTGTGGCGTGACCACTTGCTCTGCAATCTTAGAGCTGTTTCTTTTCCAGTCTCTGTCAGGGCAACAATGGCTACCTTACTGGGCATGGCTACTTTTCCCCTGGCGATACTCGTGTTCAAATTCTTCATGGTAGAGTTTTGAATAATAAAACTCCTGTCCTAGAAAATCACCAACCAGAATCAGAGCGGTCTTACTAATTGCAGCCTCTTTGACTTTCTCTGCAATGGTTTCAAGTGTGCCGAAGACCTTCTTCTCCTCTGGCCAAGTTGCCTTATAGATGACTGCCACAGGCGTAGTTACTGGGTAGCCACCTTGAACCAATTCTTCCACCACTTTTTCAATACCTTGAATAGACAGGAAAATAGCCATAGAAGTGCGGTGCTGGGCATAGCTTCGTAAGGATTCACGCTCTGGAACAGGTGTACGACCAGCCATGCGAGTAATGATGACACTTTGAGAAACCTCAGGCACTGTGTATTCTGTTCCTATACTCGAAGCAGCTCCTAAAAAGGAACTGACACCTGGGGTACAATCGAATGCAATCCCTCGCTTCTTCATCTCCTCAATCTGTTCACGGATAGAGCCGTAAATAGAGAAGTCGCCAGTCTGTAATCGAACAACCTCCTTACCTGCCTTGACACCTGCTTCCATGACATCAATAATTTCCAACAAATGCATCCCTGCACTGTCATAAATTTCTGCATCTTCCTTGCAGTAATCCAATAAAGCTGGATTGACCAAGGAACCTGCATAAATCACAACATCCGCCTGAGAAAGTTGCTTATAACCTTTCAAGGTGATTAACTCTACATCACCAGGTCCAGCACCAACAAAATGTACCTTCGACATTCTCTCTACTCCTTTTTAGCTTTTTGACAAGAAACCACAATTGTTGGATTCTGTGGTTTAAAATAATGACCTTTTCCTAAACTGGTCCAGTTGCCAACCTGTACTGAGGTGAGCTCTAGGTCTTCCCAATTCATTTTTTCAGCAATCTGGGCTGCCTCTAAGGCATTTTCCAAAAGTATAAAATTCAAGACCAACCTGCCTCCAGGAAGGAGAAGTTTCTGACACCAGTCAAAAATTTCCTGCATGTTTCCACCAGTCCCTCCGACAAAAATGGCATCAAATGGACCCTGTAGTTCAATCGGTGCCTTCCCTTCATGCAGAGTGATGTTTTGGCACTGAAACTTTTCAATATTTTGTCTTGTTAGGGCCAAGGCATCAGGATTTTGCTCCACAGCTACCACTTCTAATTGAGGATAGCTACAAGCTGCCTGAATCGTAACACTACCAGTCCCAGATCCCACATCCAGCATCCGTTTAGCATGTGTTAAATCTAGTTTATCAATGCTAATGGCGCGAATCTCTGATTTGGTCATAGGAACCTTGGTTCGAATAAATTCACTATCCTTCATCTACAATTACCACCACATTCATTTTATAATCACGGTCAACAACATCTTCCGCTGCTAGAATACTGATTTCCTCATCTTCGTAGCTCAGATGTTCACCGATAATGATTTTCCGTTTAAGTCCCCTTTTGAGGACCTCTTGAGCAATTTGATAGGGACCAACATGGGCATCTGTCACCATAAATACCTTTGGCAAACTCATGATCAAATCAAAGTTTGGGAGTTTGGCATGGCTGCTGGTTAAATAGGCATCATTCATAGGCAAACATACCTTGCTAGCTAAGTATTGCATGGAGCTAATCCCTGACAATATCCTAACACGACCAGGAAATTTTTCAGACATCCACTTGCCCAAACCGTAAATCAAGGGATCTCCTGAAACCAAGTAAACAATAGAAGCTTCTACGGGATATGTTTCCAATAAAGCCTCTAAGTCCTTCAGTTTTTTAGGAGCCATAACCCCTTTCTCCTTGAGCCTATCAGGAAGGACTTCTAAATGACGCTCACTCCCCAAGATATAGTCTGCCTGCTCACAACGCTCCAATTGACCAACCAGACAATAGGCTGGATTTCCTGGACCAATGCCAATCACATCTATCATGACCATTCCTCCTGAATTTCCGCTAAGCTTTTGGTTGAAGCTAGGTAGCCATCTTCCGTACCAAATAAGACTACATCAATGGTCACCGCAGGTTGACGGTACTTGAGCAACCGCTCTGTCTTAGCCTTAATCTTGTCTGCTAAAATCTGATAAATACCTTCATATCCATATTCTTTGATAATGGTTGCTGCTGCGTCAGTTGTCAAACAAGCATTGACCTTCTGCAACATTTCCAGAGGAGCACCCATGAGGGCTAAATTAGCTATTAAGGTATCAATACGTCCATCAGAATCCTTACTATGCGTAGACATGGTTCCCGATGCAACCTTAACTAACTTGCCCATATGCCCAACCATCAGTACCTTTGTAAATCCAATTCTCTGAACTTCTTTCAGAACGTGCCCCACAAAATTGCTCATATTGACAATTTGCTCTTTGGGTAGGCCTAAACCATCCATTCCAAAGGCTTCACCGTATTTTCCAGGCGATAGGACAACAGAACGATAGCCCTTATTATAAAGCATGGACAACTCGACTGTAATAGCTGCCTTCCAGCTATCCTCAGACATGGGGTTGACAATCCCTGTGGTACCTAAAATGGAAATACCTCCCAGAATGCCTAGCCGCGAATTATAAGTCGCTTTGGCAACTTCCTCACCTCCAGGAACAAATATCAAGACCTTAGCCCCGCAATCTGGACCTATCAAGTCACGAACATGCTCCTCAATCATCCTTCGCGGAGTTGGGTTTATAGCTGCCATACCGACTGCATTGGCCAGACCAACTTCTGTCACCCGACCGACTCCCTCACCTCCATCAATTTCAATTTCCGTCTGATGAGGTAATAGGGTAACTGTTGAAAAAATCAAGAGTCCATGGGTCGCATCAGCATCATCTCCCCCATCTTTTTGAATAGCTGCGGTAGCCGATTGCTCATCAAAGGAAGGCTTGTGAACATCCATAGTAACTTGGACACCTGAAGCCGTTTTTACCGTCACCTTCTCCTCGATTTCCTGTTGTAAAATCATATTCAAGGCTGCGACTGTTGCTGCTGTTGCACAGGTCCCCGTCGTAAAGCCTCTTTTTAATTTTTTTCCATCAACATAAACATATTCTTCCATTTTATTTACCCTGACAATAGCCTTTTCCTGAAGGTGAGAAGAGTTGTCCCTCCTTATCCTCAGCTTTCAACTGATAGAGTATGGCATTAACAATGGCTGCTGCAATGGTACTGCCACCCTTTCTACCAAGTGCAGCTATAGCCGGCAAGGAACTTTCATGGAGTTGCAATTTAGACTCTGCAGCTCCAACAAATCCAACTGGAACACCTATGACTGGAACAGACTCCATTTGACCTGCCTCGACCATTTCCAAGACCTTAAATATAGAAGTTGGAGCATTCCCAAAAACAAAGAGTTTCGGCCCTTCGACTTTTGCCGCGTGCTCTACTGCAGCCATTGATCGCGTAATTCCCTTTTCCTTGGCTTCTTTAAAAATCTCTGGTTCATTCACCAAGCAACGATAAGCGACACCAAGCCTATCCAATAATTTTTTATTGAAACCTCCCAAAACCATCGTCGTATCAGTGAAAATGGTTCCCTTATTTTTCAAGACCTTCACTATTTCCTCAATGGCATGATTGGAAAACTGTATATTATACAGGTAATCAAAATCAGCACTAGTAAAAACAACTCGCTTTAAAACAGCCTCCTGATAGGGGTTTTTAAATACAAAATCCGAATGTTCTTTAGTGATAATTTCCTGAATTTTTTGGTAACTTGCTGCTTCAATTTTATGGGCATCTGTTATATAGACCATAGTCATCTCCTATTTACTTGTCGGTGTTGAGTAACGAATATAATCACCAGTCAAGACTTCTTTTAACTGGTAGATGATGGCATTTATTATAGCCACCACAATGGTACTACCACCCTTTCGACCAAGGGTCGCAATAGCAGGAAGAGGTGACGCAAGCAAGTCTGACTTAGATTCCTCAACATTGATAAAGCCAACTGGGACACCAATAACTGCATCAACTTCCATCTGCCCTGCCTCAACCAATTCTAATAAGTAGGATAGGGCTGTTGGAGCACCACCAAAGGCAAAAACTTTTGGACCTGGAATTTTGGCTGCCACTTCAACAGCAGCCATGGCACGTGTGATACCTTTTTCTTTAGCCAGTTGAGCAACATCTTCATCGTTGATCAAACAGATATAATTCACCCCCATCTGATCTAAAACGCGTTTGTTTATCCCATTAAGTGAAATACTGGAATCCAGCACCAAGGTCCCCTTGTTTTTCAATACTTCTACAATCTTTTGATTGACATCATGAGTAAATTTTAAAGTATAGAGATAATCAAAATCGCCTGAAGTGTGAATTGCTCGCTTGATGATAGACTCCTCCATCTCCGTTTGAAATTGATAATCTGGATGCTCTTCATCAATTATGGATTGGATAATCTTAAAACTTGTTTCCTCGATAGAGGATGGATTTTGAATATAGGTCATGTAAGTCTCCTAAATAATCGTCAGTAACAAATATATGGCACTAAATAGCAACAATGAAACTGTTGTACTCATATAAAGTAAGTGAACAGTCGTTTCAATATCAGCAAATGCTACAGGACGAACCGCTTCACCAATGGTCGGCTTGTCAACCCATTCCCCATGGTAAATATGAGCACCACCAAGTTGAATACCCAAGGCACCTGCCACTACAGCTTCTGAAAAAGCACTATTAGGGCTAGCGTGTTGGTAACGATCCCGAAAGCCGATTCGACAAGCATTTTTACTATCCAATTCTAGAATATGACTAGCAATCATCAAGCAAATCCACGTGATTCTCGCAGGTATCAGGTTTGCTAGGTCATCCAGCTTGGCTGACACAAACCCAATTTGCCGGTATTTTTCTGTCTTGTAACCAACCATAGAGTCCAAGGTATTGACAGCCTTGTAGGCCATAGCAAGGACTGGTCCACCGATAAACAAGCATAACAAGGGACCAATGACGCCATCGCTGGTATTTTCCGCCACTGTTTCAATGGTGGCCTTGCTGATTTCCTCCGCTGTCAGTTGACTAGTATCTCGCCCAACAATCATGCTGACCTGATAACGAGCCTCTTCGATAGTCCCCGTTTTCAAGGTTTTTAAGACCTTTAAAGCTTCCATAGCTAAACACCTTGTCGATAAAGTCGTATAGGCTAGATAGATCCAAATTCCCCAGTAAAGGAAGGGTGAAAAACGTGCCGATAGAGACAGTAAGAAATAGCTTGCACCCACAGTCAAACCAACCGTAGTCAACCACAAGAAGAACCCGTAGACATATTTTCTTTTTGGACTATTAGGCTGACCTTTCAAAAATAGGCTAATAGAATTCCCTATCAGTTTGACTGGATGAGGCCAACTATATGGATCCCCCAGCAACCAATCCAACAGAACCGCAATGAATATAGCTAGTAAATACATAAGCTATCCCTCACAAATACTTTGAAGCCAATTTTCCAACAAAGCCTGATTTTGATAAAAATGAACATGCAGATAGCTAGCAAAGGTTTTACCAGTTTGATAGCCACCTGTCCAGCTAGAAACAACTTGGCCATCTCGAACTTTTTCTAGTTGCAAAACGGTCGGTTCATTAGTCTGAAATACAGAATGGTGAAACTCATGACCCCTGACAACCGTATCCTTTGGACCAAACAAGTTCCTAACCTGAGTCTTAGCTTGACAATAACCAAAGCTTTTTAGCCGGTCTGTCATAACACTGACACCATCAAATATCCCTACCATGTCATAAGAACCCTCTCCAGTTTGCAGTTCTTTACCTAGATACATCAGACCCCCACATTCTGCGTAGATAGATTTATTCTCTTGATGGGCCTGCAACACAGACTTTCTGAAAGAATGATTTTCCATCAACTCTTTTGCATAGACCTCTGGAAAGCCTCCTCCAAAATAGTAAGCATCTGCTTCAGGTAATTCTTTGTCATTAAGGGGACTAAAGGGAAGCAAGTCGACCCCATATTCCCTTAACAAATCCAAATTATCCTCATAGTAAAAATGAAAGGCATCATCAAGAGCATAGCCAATTTTTAGAGGGAATTGTTTCGGAATGCTGAATGGATTTGACGGTTCTTCACCTGCTATATCTACCTTCTCAAGCAAGCGATCTAAGTCAATATGGTCTTGAGCCAATTGACCTAAGATTGAAAAATGTTTCTCCAGGTTTTCCATTTCAACATCTGGAACAAGCCCCAAATGGCGCGAGGGCAATTCTACCTGAACATTTTTTGGAAAGTAGCCCAATACTTCCACGTCTGTATAGCGTTCAATAGCGCCTTTTATCAATTCATAATGAGTTTGTGAAGCAACTCGATTGACAATCACTCCAGCAATTGTCAAATCCTGATCAAAAGTTGAGAAACCATGAACCATAGCCGCTGCCGATGTTGAAGTTGCTTTCCCATCTATAATCAAGACAATAGGGATATCTAATTTCTTAGCAATCGCAGCCGATGATGCACAGTCTTTATCCGTACCAAGACCATCAAATAGACCCATTACACCTTCAACAAGAGCAATATCGACATCCTTATGCCACTTTCTAAAAGACCAGTCCAAGGCAGCCTTATCAGGAATCATAAAGCTGTCTAAGTTCCGAGAAACTCTCTTCGTTATTCGACTATGATAAGCGGTATCAATATAATCTGGACCGACCTTGTAAGGTTGCACACGTAAGCCTCTCTCAGTCAATGCTTTTAAAATACCTAGAGTGACTGTTGTTTTTCCAACCCCACTAGAAACACCTGCTAACATAAATTGTTTCATGTATTGCCACCTTTTTAAAACATAAAAAGGCCACAAAAAATATCACTATTTTTTGTAGCCCCGTTGCTCACTTTAATTGATTTAACACGCCGTTGTGTCAAATGATTTTTCTTATAAAATCATTCTACACTTTATAGAGCATTATGTCAATATGTAAATTAAAACGGTTTCAAAAATGCTCTTATCTTCCTTCTTCCCTAGCCTTAGCCCAACGCTCCACATCAGCTTTTGTTATATTATGAAAGACTTTTGCACCTCTTTCATAAGCAATATCTGGCTGCTGGTGGGTAAAATTGATCACACGCGCCAAGGCAAAGAAATAGTCTGAAAGACGGTTTACAAATACCAAGACATCCTTATTGATTTCCGTTGTCCACATGGTGCCTACAATATGGCGCTCCGCACGTCTAGCAATAGTGCGTGCTATGTGGATCATAGCGGCAATTTCATGTCCTCCTGGTAAGATAAAAACTTCGAGCGCTGGTGGAACATCAGCGTAAGTATCAATCCTTTCCTCAATCCAATCAACCATGGTTTTGTCAACCTTATAAGGATAAACACCGTGAGGCGTAGATAAATCCGAACCACAGTCAAAAAGGTAATGCTGGAGTTGCAACAATTCATCCTTTAAGGCATCTGCGGGGTCCATTTTAGTAACGATATAACCAATCCAAGAATTTAACTCATCAATGGTTCCATAGGCATTAACACGCTCCGCATCTTTTGCGACACTCTGACCACCAACCAGTTTGGTCAAGCCTTTGTCACCTGTTTTTGTATATAACTGCATTTGTATTCTCACTTTCTATTTTGATTGACGAATGTCGATGTAATCATCCCTACTCAATTTTCCCTCAGAAAATGTAGGCATTTCCTCAATAGTATAAACTGCATTGCTCATTAAAAAGAAGGCTAGAGGACAACCCGATCCCTCACCCAATCTCATATCCATCAAGAGCATAGGATCTAGTCCCAAGTGCTCACAAACCAACCGATAGGCAGGCTCTGTGGAAAGGTGGGAAGCAAAGCAGTAATCTAAAACATGACTATTTAATTTACTGGCAATCAGCAAGCCTGTAATGGAGATTAGACCATCCACTACACAGGGAAGTTGATGATGAGCACAGGCCAAGTAAGTCCCTACCATACCCAGCATATCTAATCCACCAACTTTTGCAGCAATGTCCAGAACATCCTTGTAGGGAGCATGGCGAGCAACCGCTGTAGCAATCACTTGTGTTTTATGGGATTTCATCCCTTCTGTCAAGCCAGCCCCGTAACCAGTCACTTGACTGGCTTCAAGATTTAAAATAGCACTGATAACTGCTGCCGATGTGGTCGTATTGCCAATTCCCATCTCTCCAGTTCCAAAAAGTCTATAGCCTTTCTGAATACAGGATAGGGTTTCCCTGTAGCCAACCATTATGGCTTCAACAGCTTGCTCTCTAGTCAAGGCTGGTTCCCTGAGAATATTGCCTGTCCCTCTCCTGACCTTACAAGCTTGGTCGGTATGAACATCTTTCATGCAACCTATATCAACTACCCTAACATCTGAGCCTACATGCCTTGAAATGGCGCATAAACCTGTTTTTCCCTCTAACATATTGCGAGCAACGATAAAGGTCGTTTCCTGTGGATTGGCAGAAATACCTTCGGCAACGACACCATTATCAGCCACATAAACCATTACAATCTGTTTAGATATGTCTATAGCTCCTTGAAACATAGCATACAAACGGGCATATATTGTTTCCATTTTACCCAGAGCACCTAAGGGCTTGGCTAATTGATCACAAATCTTCTTCCCCTTCTCAATTGCATGTTTATCTAGAGGCTTGATCTCCCTCAATATCTCATGTAAGTCTACCACCTTAACCTCCTTTCACCCTTTTAACACCTTCGAAACAAATCCTTGAAAGATAGCGTTGGTCATAATACTTACCAATTTCTCCCTTAGAAAAATTTGCTTCGATAACTGATATCAATGGTAATTGACTTTTAGTCATCAATATTCCCACTACCGTTCCGCTGTGAGCGACGTTAACTCCAAGTAAACCTAATTGATTCACCAGGGTTATTATGTCCGCCAAATAAGGCTTTGGTAGCCGAGTGTTGTTTAATAGGGCACTTGCTGTCGCAATCTGACCCAAAAGAAGTTCATTTTTTGACTGACATGCCTGCTGAAACATTTCCAATAACCCTTCTGATGCTTGGACTGGATAAGTAGGACATTCTGTCATTCTAGCTAACTCAACTGTCCACTCGGTCTTTCTAGGTTCTAGAATATAGACATAAAGTTCTGGTTTCCAATCCGTCTGAAACAGTATCTGACCGCTCAAGGGATTGATGACCGTCCAGTCAGCAAAGGCAATCGAATCTGTTGGCTCAATCTGACAACAGAACTTGGTCACTTCTTCAGCAGTCAAATGCCTATTTTGAACATAGGCTAAGGCTTGTAGGCTTGCCAGCATATCTGCCGTGCTACTGGACATTCCTTTACCGATTGGAAGACTGGACTTCTTTTCTAGCTTCCATCCATCCTCTATCGGATCAAGATAATCCAAGACCTTGACAACCTTTTCTCCTATTGCAAATTCCGTTTCTTCCTCCTCTCTGATAAGCCTTGCATAGGACTTGCGATTGATACCGTAAGTCAGCAAAAATTCTTGACCATCCTTAACACCCTGAAACAATTCCCCACATGAACCTGGACAGGAAAACCATTTGTTCCTAGACATGACCATCACACTTTCCTAACACAGATCTAAAAGCCTCAATCAAACGACAATTTTCCTCTCTTGACCGAATGGCTACTCGATAATGGTTGTCATCTAGATGGTGGTAATTATGGCAGGAACGAATAAATATTTTTTCTTGTATTAAAAGCTCTCTCAGACTTTCATTTCCCTCGTATTCAAAGAAAATGTAATTGACAGTCGGTGGCAAGACTTGCAAATCGGGCAAAGCAGTCAATTCTTTATAAAGGAATTCCTGCTCACTCTTGAGCCACTCTTCTGTAGCATGGTGATAATCACTATCCTTGAGAATAACTGGCACCAAAGCATTTGCCAAAGCATTGATGGTCCAAGGTGGTCGCATTTCATCAATAGCAGCAATCAAATCAATATTACTTGATAAGGCATAGCCCAACCTCAAGCCAGGAATAGCATAAAATTTTGTCAAAGACCGAACAACAATGACATTCTGATACTCATTCAAATGAGCTACCATGGAATAGGCATCCTTGTCTAAAACAAAGTCCATAAAGGCTTCATCAAGAACCAAATAGGCTCCTTTTTGTCGAAGAAATTCTGCTACCAGTAATAATGTAGGCGTTGGTACCAAGGTCACTGTTGGGTTGTTTGGATTACAAATCAATACCAAATCTCCAGATGACAGCTTTTCCAAGTTAGGTAAGATGGATTCAAAAGTCCAACTGTAATGAGGTCTTTCTAATACATGATATATAATCTCTGAACCAACCTGCTTAAATGCTTTTTCATACTCCATAAATGTCGGACTTAAGAGCAGTATCTTCTTTGGCTTCACATACCTAGCCAATTCATAAAAGATTTCTACTGCCCCGTTCGATAGAAGGATTTGCTGGGTCGGACAAGAATGATATTCAGCCAAGGCTGCCTTGGACTGTGAGTAGGTCACATCAGGGTAGTGAACTAAGCTATCTAAAGTTTCTATTATCTTTGATTTTACTTTTTCTGAAAGACCTAATGGATTGATATTAGCAGAAAAATCTAAGCAATCCTCTGGGCGAAAACCAAAATCAGAGGCAAGCTGATTCATGTTTCCTCCATGTTCTACCTTCATCCCATCACCTCAACTTTCCTTTGTCAAATAGTATTGAATCGCTTCAATACCTGTATTATCCTCTAAAGACACCTCAAAGATTTCCTTGGCACCTGCTGCACGTAATTGTGCTCTAGCTTTCTCAAGGCTGCTAGGGTCTGTTACTAAATCAACCTTGGTGATAATGCCAATCACTGGTTTGTTAAACAAAGAAGAGAATCCTTGTGGAAAAGTCTGCATTGTGGCTGTTGCTGAAGCTAGTAAGCCTATCACTTCTGCCTCTGCAGCTGTTACAGATAAAGCATTGTAGTATCGTCTATGTTGTAAAAATTCACCAGGTGTATCAATGATAGAATCATAAAATTGGATAGCTTGTGTTTTAAAATAGGTGATATCAAGCCCCTTCAAACGTTGTGTTAGTGTCGTTTTCCCAACACCTACTGGGCCTACAAACATAATTTTTTTTGATTCAAGTCCCATACAATCATCCTTTCAAGCTATTTGTCAAAGGGGAAATTCAATTTCCTAAAATACTATTAGAAATAAAAAGGCAAAGTTAGCCCGTTGTTCCAAAACTTCCGCTTCATTGCGAACAACAGGCCCCTTTGCCTTTTATATATTAACAAGTATAGTATATACTATATTCAAGTCTTCGTCAACTCAAAAAATCAAGCAACCCTACCTAAAATTCCTATCCCAATCCCCATCGCTTCCTTTTTGGGTGTAAAAGAACTCAGACAATTCAGGATTGTCCATAACCTTTAGTATTTCTAACAAGTCATAGGCCAAATTCATCTGAGGAAGGTCCGATTTCTTGACCCACCGCACTTCACCCTCTTCCGTTGAATGAAGAGTGCCAGTGAACTCCGTTGCCTTATAGAGAAAAACTAGATAGCGATGGCCCTCCTTGTCAGGCCAATGCTTGATACCAACCAAGCGAGCATTGTTAATGGTCAAACCTGTTTCTTCCTCAACTTCGCGAACAACAGAGTCATGGAAATTTTCACCTTCTTCAATATGACCGCCAGGAAAAGCAACTCCTGACCAGCGATAGCGCTCAGGATCCCGAATTTGCACTACTACATTCCCATCTTTATCCTCAATCAAACACATATTGGTCAGTGTGACCATTTCTTTTCTAGCCATCATAACTCCTTACATTTCAAAACAAATCAGTCAATCAATTTTTCTCTGTCACAAACAACAATAGAAACCAAGTACATCTATTCTATCAAAAAAAGCCAAGGCCGACTAGCCTTGACTGAACACTACCAACGAGGATTGGCTTCAAAAACCCAGCGACGGGTCCAACTATGACTTTGCCCCGGCGAAAGCCTAATGGTCTGAATAATTTCTGGACTGACAATGTGGTCTGTCGCCCATAGGAGTAAGCTGGTCGGTTTGACACTATCAATACCTGTAATACTTGCTTGAGCTCCCTTATGACTGAGTTTCCAAGTAAATGTATCACCGAGGTTTGCCTTATCGGTGCTAAGAACACTGAGGGAAACATCCGTTTCACATTTTTCGAAGGTGATGGCCTTCCCATCCGCAATAAAGTTGTTATGGTCATAGCCACCAAAACCTTCTAAGCGATCATGACCCAGATCATTCATATCTGGCAAGTCCAGATGGTAATCCGGTGAAATAGCCATACCGTCGATACTCAAGAAATTATGGCAATATTCTTCTGTTTCAAATGCCTTGTCGCCAACATTGGTGATTGTGGCTTCTAAAATAAGAGCATTCTCCTCGATCCGAATAGTCTTTTCAATCTCAGCAGCAATTCCCAAACAAGCTACCGCTTCTGTAAAAAATGTAGCAGAAGTTTCCGTATGGCTGTAGGTGACAGGATAGGGAATGACCTCATCATATTTATGGGCAAATTGGTAACCTAGTTCACTATCCTGCTTAATCAAGCCTACACCTAATTTAGGGAAATAGTCACCAACTTGAGCCCCAGCAGAAAAATCTCCTGAAAATTCGCAACACAGCCCTCTACCACCAGACGATAAATGCCGTAGGTTCATAGGCTCATTAGCACCAAAGTGTGTATCGCCATCCAGTATAACATCTGAAATAAAGCCTGCTCGATTAAAACGAAAAGTATCATTTGGTCGTTCGCCTGGTTCAGAAATTTCAACACGTAAACGATTATTGGTCAGTAAAATCATTAAAACCCTCCTTGATTCAGCCTTATTATAGCACATCAAAGCAGGTCATTCAATATTCAATATATTATTCTTTTGATTTTATCTGATAATTCCAAGACCATTCGGTATTCTATTCGCTCTGCTCCTAGATTGACAATTTTCTTTAGGCCATCAAAACGGAAACCAACCTTTTCATAAAAGGCAATCGCACGCGCATTCCCCTCCAATACCCAGAGAGAAACCCGATGGTAGCTCTGCAATTTTTCCAAGGCCGCCTGCATCAACTGGTAGCCAATTCCTTGATCGTAGTAATCCGCCAGAACATAAATTGCATATATCTCACCTGCTTGCGACAAGTCCGCCTGACTGCTGGCACCGTAACAGACAAAGCCAACCACCTGCTCGTCCACCAGAGCCACCAGGATATTTTGAGGATAACGAACAGCCCAGTCTTGACACCGTTCCAAGGTGTAGGTCTTTTGGAGAAAATCCTGCGGTAACAAATCAGCATAGGCCTCCTGCCAAGCCTTCCAATGAACATAAGCCTTGCCTTGAATTTCCTTCTCGGTTTCCATATCTTTGATAAACATATATTACCTCAAACTTTTAAGAGTACATTTTATATTATATCATTCTACATAAAAAAGGCTCTTCCTTACCAAACCAGAAATAGCTGACTGGAGAATAGAGAGCCTTTTACTTTCATTGAATTGGATTTTATTGTAAATCGTACGAAACTACAAGCTCTTCCAGCATAGCTGCTAGTCGCATCTGAATAAGAGCTACTTATCTTCGCTAGGTTTGATAGAGTCCATCTAGGCTAGATGGACCCTGCCATTTTCTGCAAAAAATCTACAAGAAACCAATTATTTTCCTGATAAAATTTTCTTAATGATAGTTAGATTTTTTTTTTGGGGGGGGGGGAGAGTTATCTTTAATAAATCATTTGATTGGTAAACAATCATTTTCTAGTAGACAATCTTGCAGCTTTTACCCTAGCTAGAAAGGGCGATATATAAAATACCACTACTAGTATATCACCCCCCCTCATTTTTCAAGGCTTTTGCTTGAATTGTTTAAACAATTTTATATTTACTATTCCAAACCCAGAGCTCGAAATAATCTGTGGGTATTTCAATTTCTTCCTTGAGGTTGCTCAATTATATGTGAAAATTAGAAATGCGGAAAAAAATGTCGTACTTCCGCTCCTGGATTGATAGGTAAACCTGAAAAATTCCCAGAGCTAGTGGAGCTCCAAGCATTCACGGTTAGACCGAATAACCATTGTTCCACTGTTCCATAGCTGGATCTGTTACTAGTCTATCTAAAAATGGGAAAAAGGGAGTGGGAAAGAACTCGACTAGTTAAAAAAGAGTTCGTCTTCCCACCCCCGCACAGTTGATTAGGTCAGATTTGGAGTGTAAAACACGAACAAATCTGCCAATCAACCGCTGCGCTGAGATGTTGACACGAACTCTGAAAAGTGGTGCTAGGCTTTTTGCCCAGCTTCTTTCAATAGATTATGGATTGAAAATAGATGTTCTAAAGTCGTTTGTTGATTGCATCAAGGCTTGATAAATCTTAATTTTCAAAGTTGATAGTCGGCTCTTATCGCTACCATAGGATTTATTTTGAATATCCGCATCAATCGCTTCTCTAATCAATCTTTGAAGGTCATCATAGCTCGCAATACTTACTTCTTTCGTTGAGTTTGCAACACCTAATTCATACTGAATCGTGAATGGTTTCAATTTACCTGCTTGGGCCTTATCCACACGCTCCATAAACATAGCTTTCTTGAATTCTTCCCAACTTGCATACTGGCCATTAAAGACTTGGTCAAAGACGTGTTTATCTGTAATCAAGCCTGTATTTTTCTTGTTCCAAGTATCATAAGTAATAGAATTTTGGCTCATAGCATAATCAGACAACTGATTAGATACATATGGTATGAAACCATCTGTGTAACCTTTGGCAGCAATTAGCTCAAAGGCCATGCGACGGAACATAAAGTCACCTGGTGAGCCATTTGGATTAGACAAGGCTGAATAGTTACCTGCAAACATCGGAACGCTGTAGTAGCCATTACGTTGTAAGTTTTGGTCGTATTTAGCACTTTGATAGCCATAGCGATCAATGATACTTCCATTGATTAGGTCATCAAACGTAGTCAGTTTAGTAGCATCTTCCTCTGTCAAAGTCGTCATTCGGTTTCCAGCATGGGTATCTTTGCCATTTTCTTGAATGTAGTAATTTTCCAGTTTGAGGAACCAGTCCTTCTTAACGGTATTTGGCTTTTCAAGGACAGTCATTCCTTCGATGTAGTCTAGTAGATAGAGAACATCAAATTGATTGTGGAAATACTGGTTAAAGTCCGCTTCGCTGTTGAAACGAGCAGTCGGATCTCCGACGTGCACACGATTAGCAGCGTCACTATTGAAGACAGCATTGAAACCAAGGATTGTTCGATCGACAGAAGATACGTTTTGGAGCAATCCATCAGCATATACTTCCATTCCTTGTCCCATCCGGCGACCATATCCTTTAAGATAGGTACTTCCATCCTGGTTATGCACCATTTCATGGGTATAGAGAGTTGTACCATAATTGTCTAGCATATTATAGAGGACATAGAAGGTTTCTTTTCCGTTTGCATAGGCAGTTTTGGTTCCACCCTCTGCGTACCACTTGTTAATCGGGCCATAGTAGTCTTGAATTGCATCTACATCGGCGAGTAAATTACGATAGACTTTCTGACCATCTGGGCCATTCATTAGGAAGCCTTCATTATTTAGCACCGTGCGGAAGAGCTTGTCACGATTTTCTTCATCAAGGATCTTATACCAGAAGTCAGCATTGTCCCGCTGCATTTCAGCCGCCTTATCGACCAACTGACGAACACTATCTCGTTTAGCAGGGTCTTTGTAATCATCTACATAATGTTCGTAGGAACCTACTGCTAAGGTGTTCATGTTGCTGATGATGAAGATGTCCTCTTGCGGCAGGGTCAATAGAGGCAAGAGCATCTGACGGTATTCCCAAGCTGGATTGGTAATCTTATCGTAAACAGCAAGTGCGTACTTGCTATGTTTCTCAGCGCTATCTTGCTTGGCTGCCGCTTCTGCAACCTGCGATTTACTCTCAACAATATAGGCCTTGGTTGTTTGTTTAAACCAGTCATTGTCTGATAGATTTGGCAAGAAGAGTTTACGGTAGGCTTCCACCATGTCGAATAGACTAGCCTTGTTATTTTGCTTACCAATAGCTGCAGCATAGGTACTTACGTTGTTATGGGCACGAAGAACCTCATAGCCACCATTGCCAATTGCCAAAATCATATCAAGGGCAGAGGCAGCATCATTTCCGAAGAAGTCAGGTTCAAAGATGGTCAAATCTTTGGTATTCATCTCTCCGAAGTTGATGTCGTACCAACGGTTCAAATAGGTTAAACCAAGTACGAAGGCTTCTTTATTGTTAGTGATTTTCTCTTTGATATAGTCCTCAGAAGCCTGACCTTGACCATTTAGACTAGCAACCAAAATCTTACGAACATTGCTTTCTAGGTTGGCCATGACTTGGTCATAGCTGTCACCAAAGTAGAAATCTTTTGCAGTACCTGTCTGAGTATCGGCATTCAAGGTTGTTGGGTACTTGATAATCGCCTTCATAGCATCCGAGTCGAGGACAACCGTAGATAGACTGCTTACCAAGTCATTAACAAGGGCGCTTCTGTCATTCAAGAATGATTCTGGCGTGTAAATCAAGTCCGTACCTGAAATGGTGTACTCAACAACATGATTGTTCTTGAAGTCTTCTAGATAAGAAACAGTCTTATAATCCACCGTGCCGTCTGCATAGTGAAGCATAATCTTATTGATATTGGCCTTCTCAGCGTAGACATCTGCAACAACATCCTTATCCTTCATTGGTACAACATCAAGCAGGCGAACCGTATTTAGCTTATCGTCTGTCGCAATCTTATTTCCATAGTAGACAAGAAGTTCCTTGTTGTAGAATGGAAGGATTTTCTCCATATTATAGTAGGCAGTTTCATGGTCAGCCTGAGCCCTATCCACGGTGAGATAATCAACTGAATATTGATTGAGATTAAGCGAAACAGAATCATCAATTGTCGCTTGAATAGCCATTGCTTCCACTTTTGCTTGTGCATCTTCATCAGAGATAACAGTAACATTGGTCAAACTATCAGTTGTTGTTGTGAAGCCGTCTTTAATCTTACCGGTTGGATTTGCTGGTTGACCGATAATACTTGTCGCACCAGTCATATCGCTGATAACGTTATTAACATTACCACTATATGGAGCATAGGCACCAGTTACTTGGTTGGCACCTGCAATGCCGCCGACTATACCACCTGTTTCTGTCGTCACTATAGAGCCTGTTGCGTACGAATTATAGACACTTCCTGGTACATCGTAGACAAGCATGGTACGTCCGACAATACCACCAGCCACTTGGTTTTCTGTACCTGGGAGAGTAATAGTTGCATCAACCTTGGCATTTCCAACACTTGCCATCGTACCGTTACCCAAGATACCACCAGTTAGACTTGCAGCGGTTCCAGTTAATTCGATACTACCCTTGAAGGATACATCCTTGATAGTCGTATTAGTTGCCGAATGAACTAAACCAGATACGTTTTGCGGTCCTTTTAGGTTGGCTTCTACAGCCACGTTTGTGACTAATGCATTATTAGCATTAACGGCAATTGTAGCAAGAGGATTAGTGGTGCTTGTCTGTAAATGAGCATTCTTGATGTCCAAGTTTTGAACTTTACCACCAAGGTTATAGAAAAGTGGAGCTTTCAAGTTACTGATTGAGAAAGCATATCCGTCATTCAATCCATCTAAGCTACCGCTAAAATTCTGAACATAAGAAGCTACATCTCCAACAGGAACTTCATTAGCATCCAAATGAGAACCTAATTTAAATGTGCCGCCTGGATTTGCCTTCATGGCGTCAATCAAGGCTTTGAAGGAAGTATAGGTATTTGCATCCGTTACCATCTTCGGAATGTAAAATTCACGATTTGCAACGTATTGGCTGTTCTTATCCTCTACCAACTGTTCAAAGGAAGAAACCAATTTGAAGACTGCCTTGCCATCTAAGGTCGTTTCTTCAACGCTAGAAACTGGAAGATAGACTTCTTTAAAACGATCGGATGTTACTTTGATAAATAGTTCATTAGCCGATGCTGGAATTTCTTCTAAAAACTCTTGACCGACATACTTACCATCTTTACGACGGTAAACCGTCACTGCATCAATATCTTTGATTTCAATCTTTTTATAGACCAGATCAAATTGACGCATACTTTCAAGAATAGCTTCTTGCTCAGAGCTCTGTTCCTGCTCTGCCATTGTATAGAAAATCTTAGTTTTCACAGTATAGTCTGTGTAGAAGTCCAGATTTTCAAGTGTCAACTGGCCATTTGGATCTGTAATGGCCTGTTCTTGAACCAAGGCACCTGTATTGTCATAGAGGAGGGCAACAGCACGGAGGAAGTTGGCTGTTTCATCTGTCAACTTGTAGCTAACTGTCGCTGACTTAGCATCGTCATTTTCTACCAGATCTGTGATAATCACTTGTGGTACTTTCTCAACTTTTGTACCACGCGCAATGACTTGCTTAACTGGTTCTTTGGTAATTTCTTCGGTAACTGTCGGATTTTCCTGACGAACGCCCTTGATGGTCTTATAGGTTGTAGTAATCGTCTTAGAACCATTGACACCCTTGGTCACAACCTTAGTCTTACCTACTAGAAGTGTTGGGTCATCAATGTATTCTGTTTCAAATGGAATATCGACCGTTTCTTTGTCTTCTTCCGTACCTTCAATTGGCTTGGTTCCTTTGAGAACTTCCTTTGTCGTTGGCTCAAGGATAACTTTTTCTGATACGGTTGGGTTAGGCTGGCGAACACCTTTGATAGTTTGGTAAGTAGTAGTTATTTCCTTGCTACCATTCTTACCTTCAACCACTACTTTTTCTTCATCCGTGTAGAGCTCAGCACTTTCGCTTATCTTGGTTTCAAAGGCAATGGCTACAGTTTCCTTACCTGTTTCTGTTCCTTCGATTGGCTTGGTTCCTTTGAGAACTTCCTTTGTCGTTGGCTCAAGGATAACTTTTTCTGATACGGTTGGGTTAGGCTG